>NZ_JAMXWT010000016.1:0-76580 GCF_050958665.1 Microbacterium sp. gxy059
ACCTCACCTCCACTCAGGGAAAGCCGATCGCTTTCCCGCACGAATCGAGACACGCAGGCAGGACGATCCAGACGGAGGTGAGACATGCAGCTCCCTGAGGGGGTCGGCCCGACCGACCCGATCTTCCCGATCGCCGCGGCGAGCGAGCTGTCCGGCCTGCACCCGCAGACCCTCCGGCAGTACGACCGCGCGGGTCTCGTCGTGCCGGGGCGCACCCGGGGCGGATCCCGCCGCTACTCGGCCCACGACGTCGCGCAGCTGGCCGAGGTGGCGCGCCTGTCGAACGAGGGCGTGCCGCTCGCGGTGATCCGGCGCATGCTCGACCTCGAGAACGAGGTGCAGGGCCTGCGCGACGAGATGCGCGATCTCACCCGGCAGCTGCAGGAGGAGCGCTCCTCCCGCCCCGGCGCGCGCATCTTCGCGACGAACGCCTCGGGCGGCGTCGTCACCCTCACGGGCACGACGCGCGTGCGCCGGCAGACGGATCTCGTGCTCTGGCGCCCCGAGCGCCCCGCGGGGCGCTGACGAGGGTCAGCCTCCGGGGAGGAACGCGAGCGGATCCTGCTGGATGCTCGTGCGGCCGCGCTCGATCGCGCCGCGCACGACGACGTCGCCGCCGAGGGCGCTCGGGACGAGCTCGGGCACGGGCGGCTCGTACGCCGTGTCGAGGATGCGGCGCGCGACGTCGAGCACGGGCGCGAGCGACGCGGCGATCGCGCCGCAGACGACGACCTTCTCGACGTCGAGGAGGCTCCCGAGGGCGAAGGCGACGCGGGCGAGGCGCTCGCCGAGCCGGTCGATGATCCGCTGCGCGAGCGGATCGCCGGCGCGCGCGGCCTCGAGCACGTCCTCGGCCTCGATCCGATCGGCGTCGATGGCGCGCAGGGCGCTCGGCTCGTCGGTCGCGAGCACGGCCTCCCGCGCCCAGCGGCGCGCGAGGGCGCCGGCGCCGTCCGTCGCGTGCTCCTCGGGGAAGATGAGGCGCAGGAAGCGCATCTCGCCGGCGCCTCCCCGGGGGCCGCGCAGCAGCCGGCCGTCGACGATGAGGCCGGCGCCGAGCCGTTCGCCCGTGAGCAGCGTCGCGACGTTCTCGCCGAGCCCGTCGTCCGAGGCGGCGCTCTCCGCGAGCGCGGCGAGGTTGGCGTCGTTCTCGACGATGACCGTTCCGTCGAGCGCATCGGCGAGGTGCGCGTTCATGAGCGACCAGAAGCCGCCGTCGCCCTCGGGCGACCGGCCGGAGGCGTCGGCGGGGGCGGGGATCCCCACGACCGTGAGCAGCACGTCGTCGGGGGAGCGGCCCGCCGCGATGACGGCGTCGCGGATCGCGGAGCGCGCCGCCTCGACGCGCCCGGCGGGCCCGATGTCGCGGCCGCCGATGGGGGCGTGCACGGATCCGAGGAGCGATCCGCGCAGGTCGGTCACGTGGGCGACGTACCGGTGCTCGTCGGCGTCGAGCCCGACGATCGCGCCCGCCGCGGTGCGCAGCCGGTAGCGCCGCGCGGGGCGGCCCTTGCTCGTGAGGCCCGCGGCCCGGGAGTCGGCGCGCTCCTCCAGCCAGCCCGCCGCGACGAGGTCGGCGCAGACGCCGAGCACGGTCGCGCGGGTGAGGTCGGTGGCGGCCATCGCGTCGGCCGCGGTGAACTCGTCGGCGTCGAGGGCGAAGCGCGCGACGAGACGCGCGTTCATCTGCCGCATGAGCTGCGGGGACTTCGCCGACGGCCGGGCCATGTCACGACGATATCCCGCTTCTCGGCGCGGCCTTGACAGGGGCCCGCGGGAGTGGAATCGTGGCGAGAGCAGAGTTGATTCGTGCTCTAAATTAATACGCGGATCGTTGTTGTCGTCAGACGGAAGGACGAAGGTGTCCCCAAGGAAGAAGCGCATCGCGCGGCTGCTGGCAGCCGGCGCGGGAGTCGCGCTCGTCGGCAGCGGCCTCGCCGCATGCACGGCGGGCGATGGAGCGGAGACGATCCGCTTCACATTCAGCAAGCGCGAGGCGATCGGCTTCATGACGGAGCTGGTCAACGAATACAACGCGTCGCAGGATCGCGTGAACGTCGTCATCGACACCTCGGGCGTCGACGTGGTCTCCGCGAGCTTCGTGCGGGGCAACCCGCCCGACATCCTGCTCGCGAACTACAACATGGAGGTCTCGCGCTTCGTCGAGCGCTGCACCCTCACCGACCTGTCGGACACGACCGCCGCGTCGACGATCCGACCCGACATGCAGCCGCTCATGGACCAGTACGGCGTCTGCGACGGCCGCACGAGCGCCCTGCCGTTCTCGGTCATGGCCGCCTCGGTGATCTACAACAAGGAGATCTTCGCGGAGCACGACCTCGAGGTGCCCACCACCTGGAGCGAGCTCATCGAGGTCTCCGAGACGCTGCAGGACGCGGGAGTGGATCCGTTCTACGGCACCTTCAAGGACGACTGGACCGTGGGCCAGGGCTGGTTCGACTACACGATCGGCGGCGAGCTGGACACGCTCGCCCTCTTCGACGAGATCACCGCGACCGGCACCGATCTCGGGCCCGACTCCGCGACGTCGTTCGAGAAGGACCTCGCGTCGCCGATGGAGAAGATGGTCGAGCTCGCGACGACCTACACGAACGCCGACGCGCCGAGCCGGGCCTACGGCGACGGCAACCTCGCGTTCGCGAACGGCGAGGCCGCCATGTACCTCCAGGGGCCGTGGGCGTTCACCGAGATCGCGAAGACCGACCCCGACCTCGATCTCGGCACCTTCCCGCTGCCGATGACGGAGGATCCGGATGACAGGAAGATCCGCGTCAACGTCGACCTCGCGGCGATGATCCCCGAGGGGTCGAGCCACCAGGAGGCCGCCCGCGACTTCCTCGAGTACCTCTTCCAGCCGGAGGTGATCGAGGAGTACAACGCCGAGCAGCTCGGCTTCACGCCCACGAGCGACGCGGCTCCCGTCGACGACCCGCGCATCGAGGGCATGCAGAGCTTCTACGACGACGGCCAGGTCTACCAGGGCGCCTCGGTGCTCATCCCGAAGACGATCCCGGTCTTCAGCTACGCGCAGGCGATCGTGCTCGGTTCGCGCCCCGAGCGGATCCTCTCCACCCTCGACGCCGACTGGGCGCGCCTGGCGCTGCGTCAGTAGAGCAGAACGAAGGAGTCCCGCTCACATCATGTCCACCACGACGACGATCGTGACGCGAGGGGACCGCCGCACGCGGCTGTCCACCAAGCGCGTCGAACCGATCTACTACCTGTTCCTGCTGCCGGTGCTCGCGCTGTTCACCCTCGCGATCACGGTGCCCGCCGTCATCGGCATCTTCTTCAGCTTCACGAACTCCATCGGCATCGGCGAATGGAGCTTCATCGGGCTGACGAACTACCTGGCCGCGTTCAGCGACCCCGCGATCCTCCAGAGCTACCTGTTCACGTTCGGCTTCTCGCTCGTGACCGTGGTGCTCGTCAACATCATCGCGCTGCTGCTCGCCGTCGGACTCACCGCGCGGATCCGATTCAAGACGGCGCTGCGCGCCGTGTTCGTGATCCCGATGGTGGTCTCCGGCATCATCATCTCGTACGTCTTCAACTTCCTCTTCTCGAACTCGGTTCCGGACGCCGGATCCGCTCTCGGGATCGGATGGCTCGAGACGAGCATCCTCGCGAACCCCGACCTCGCCTGGGTCGCGATCGTCATCGTGACGGCGTGGCAGGCGATCCCCAGTGCGCTGCTCATCTACATCGCCGGCCTGCTGTCGGTCCCCGGCGACGTGTACGAGGCCGCCGACATCGACGGCGCATCGAAGCGCCAGCAGCTGATGAAGATCACGCTGCCGCTCGTCGCGGGCTACGTGGTGATCAACATCATCCTGGGCTTCAAGAACTTCCTGAACGCGTACGACATCATCGTCGGTCTGACCAACGGCGGTCCCGGCACGGCGACGCGGAGCATCGCGATGACGATCATCACGGGCTTCAACGGAGGCGACTACGCCTACCAGATGGCGAACGCGACGATCTTCTTCGTCGTCGCGATCCTCATCGCCCTGCTCCAGCTGTCGGTCACGCGCGGAAGGAACGCCCTCTGATGTCTGCCCTCAACGCCACGCGCGCCCTCACCGCCCCGGGCGGGAAGCCTCCCCGGGTGAAGATGGAGCGGGTCAACTGGCCCACCACGATCATCCTCATCCTCTGCGCCGTCACGGTGCTCCTGCCGCTCTACGTCACGATCTCGATGGCGTTCAAGACGGCGGGGCAGGCCGTCGACGGCGAGGCGTTCGCACTGCCGATGCCGCTCAGCATCCAGGGCTTCATCGAGGCCTGGCAGCTGACGAAGTTCCCCGTCGGACTGCTGATGTCGTTCCTCGTCACCGGCGGCACGGTCGTCGCGACGATCATCCTCGCCGCCTTCGCGTCGTACGCGATCGTGCGCAACTGGGATCGCCGGCTCTTCCGCTGGTCGTTCTTCTACCTGCTCGCGGCGATGTTCATCCCGTTCCCCGTCGTGGCGCTCCCGCAGATCCAGATGACGGGCCGGCTGAGCCTCGACAACCCGCTCGGCGTCGTGCTGCTCGCGACGATGTTCCAGCTGAGCTTCAGCGTGCTGCTGTTCACGGCGTTCCTGCGGTCGATCCCGCTCGAGCTCGAGGAGAGCGCGCGCATCGACGGCGCCTCGACCTGGCAGACCTTCTGGAAGCTCATCTTCCCGCTGCTCGCCCCGATGAGCGCCACGGTCGGCATCTTCGCCTTCCTGTACGCGTGGAACGACTTCATGATGCCGTCGCTGATCATCTCGGATCCCGCGCTGCAGACGCTCCCCGTGCGGCAGAAGCTGTTCCAGGAGCAGTTCAGCAACAACTACCATGTGTCCTTCGCCTCGTACCTGATGGCGATGGCCCCCGCCATCGTCGCCTACCTGTTCACGCAGCGCTGGGTGATGGAGGGCGTCACGCAGGGCGCCGTGAAGGGGTAGCCCTCTCCGGCCCGCGAGAGCGCAGGCGACCGCCGCGCTCTCGCGGGCCCGCCCCGACAGCCGACCGACCTCTCGAACCGACACCCCGAAAGGATGAGGATTGACCTCTCTCACCGTGCTCTCCGAGCCGATCACCGCCCGCGACGCCGACTGGTGGCGTCAGGCGACCGTCTACCAGATCTACCCGCGCTCGTTCGCGGACGCGTCGGGTGACGGCATCGGCGACCTGGCCGGCATCGTCTCGCGCATCCCGTACCTGCGGGAGCTCGGCGTCGATGCCGTGTGGCTGAGCCCGTTCTACCCGTCGGCGCTCGCCGACGGCGGGTACGACGTCGACGACTACCGCGACGTGGATCCGCGGATCGGCACGCTCGAGGAGTTCGACGAGATGGTCGCCGCGCTGCACGGCGCCGGCATCCGCCTCGTCGTCGACATCGTCCCCAACCACAGCTCCGACCGCCACGAGTGGTTCCGGGCGGCGCTCGCGGCGCCGAAGGGATCCCCCGAGCGCGAGCGCTACATCTTCCGCGACGGGAAGGGCGAGAACGGCGAGCTGCCGCCCGCCGACTGGGAGGCGGCGTTCGGCGGGCTAGCATGGGAGCCGGTCGGCGACGGCCAGTGGTACCTGCACACGTTCGCCCCCGAGCAGCCCGACTTCAACTGGGACAGCCGCGAGGTGCGCGACGACTTCCTCGAGACCCTGCGCTTCTGGTCGGACCGGGGCGTCGACGGGTTCCGCGTCGACGTCGCGAACCTCCTCGTGAAGGACCTCTCGGAGCCGCTGCCGAGCGCCGCCGAGCTGCGGGCGTTCGACGAGGCGGCGGGGGAGCACCCGCTCGCCTCGCGCGACGAGGTGCACGAGATCTACGCCGAGTGGCGGGAGCTGTTCGACCGGTACGACCCTCCCCGCACGGCGGTCGCCGAGGCCTGGGTGCCCACCGCCCGCCAGCGGGCGCGGTTCGCCTCGCCCTCGAGCCTCGGCCAGGCGTTCAGCTTCGACCTGCTCGAGGCCGACTTCGACGCGGCGCAGTTCCGCGACATCATCGACGACAACCTCGCGGAGTCGCGGGCGTCCGGCGCCTCGTCCACGTGGGTGTTCTCGAACCACGACGTCACCCGCCACGCGACGCGCTACGGCCTGCCGCCGCGCGCCGGCAGCACGACCAAGCAGGGCACGGAGTGGGTCGCCCAGGGCGGCCCCGAGGAGCAGCTGGACCGCGAGCTCGGCGAGCGCCGCGCCCGCGCCGCGACGATGCTGCAGCTCGCGCTGCCTGGCAGCGCCTACCTCTACCAGGGCGAGGAGCTCGGCCTGCACGAGGTGGCGGACATCGCCCCGGACGAGCGCCAGGATCCGGCCTTCTTCCGCGGCCTCAACGCGACCAAGGACGGGCTCGGCCGCGACGGCTGCCGCGTGCCGCTGCCGTGGGCGAGCGACGGACCCTCGTTCGGGTTCGGCCCCGCGCGGCCGCACCTGCCCCAGCCGGAGTGGTTCGGCGCCTCGTCCGTCGAGGCGCAGGCGGGCGACCCGTCGTCGACGCTGTCGCTCTACCGCGAGGCGCTCGCGCTGCGCCGGGAGCTTCAGTCGGACGAGACCCTCGAGTGGCTCGAGGAGATCAGCGCGGGCGACGTGCTCGCCTTCTCGCGGCCGAACGGCTGGGTGAGCGTCACGAACTTCGGCTCCGCGCCCGTCGACCTGCCAGACGGGGAGGTCCTGCTCTCGAGCTCGCCGCTGGAGGGCGGACGCCTTCCCGGCGCCGCCACCGCCTGGATCCGCTCCTGACGGATCGCCGCCCGTCCACCTCGCGAGAGCACACTCGCCTCCGTGAGAGAACGCCTCCTCCCGCGGGGACGCGCTCGATCGAACGCGTTCCCGCGGATCCTCCGCCCGCCCCGCGCGACGGACCAGACCATCGCACGACCCCAGACCTCGTAAGGACTCATCCATGACGATCGCTCCCGCACCCGCCGCGACGATCCTCGCCGGCGACGCCGACTGGTGGCGCCAGGCCTCCGTCTACCAGATCTACCCCCGCTCCTTCGCCGACGCGAACGGCGACGGCATCGGCGACCTGAAGGGGATCATCTCGCGCATCCCCTACCTCTCCGAGCTCGGCGTCGACGCCGTCTGGCTGAGCCCGTTCTACCCCTCGGCGCTCGCCGACGGCGGGTACGACGTCGACGACTACCGCGACGTCGACCCGAAGATCGGCACCCTCGCCGAGTTCGACGAGATGGTCGCCGCGCTCCACACGGCCGGCATCCGCCTCATCGTCGACATCGTCCCCAACCACAGCTCCGACCGCCACGAGTGGTTCCAGGCGGCGCTCGCCGCGCCCGCCGGCTCGCCGGAGCGCGACCGGTACATCTTCCGCGACGGGAAGGGCGAGAACGGCGAACTGCCTCCCGCCGACTGGACCTCGATCTTCGGCGGCCCGGCCTGGACGCGCGTCGCCGACGGCCAGTGGTACCTGCACAACTTCGCCCCCGAGCAGCCCGACTTCAACTGGCGCAACGAGGAGGTCCGCCAGGACTTCCGCGAGACCCTGCGCTTCTGGTCGGACCGCGGCGTCGACGGCTTCCGCATCGACGTCGCCCACGGCCTCGCGAAGGATCTCGCCGACGAGCTCCCCTCGCAGGCGGAGCTCGACGAGCTGCCCAAGGACGGCTTCCACCCCATGTGGGACCGCGACGACGTGCACGAGATCTACGCCGAGTGGCGCGAGGTGTTCGACGAGTACGACCCGCCCCGCATCGCTGTCGCCGAGGCGTGGGTCGAGGCCGACCGGCGCGCCCGCTACGCGAGCGCGGACGGACTCGGCCAGGCGTTCAACTTCGACCTCCTCGAGGCCGACTTCGACGCCGACCAGTTCCGCGAGATCGTGAGCTTCAACCTCGACCTCGCCGCGCAGTCGGGATCCTCGACGACGTGGGTGTTCTCCAACCACGACGTCGTGCGCCACGCCACCCGCTACGGCCTGCCTCCGCGCGGCGCGGACAAGGAGGTCAAGCAGGGCAAGGAGTGGCTGCTCTCGGGCGGATCCGAGCCGGCGCTCGATGCCGAGATCGGCCTGCGCCGTGCGCGCGCCGCGACGCTGTTCGAGCTCGCCCTGCCGGGCAGCGCCTACCTCTACCAGGGCGAGGAGCTCGGCCTCCACGAGGTCGCCGAGATCGCGCCCGAGGCGCGCCAGGATCCGACGTTCTTCCGCAGCCCGGGCGAGGACGTCGGCCGCGACGGCTGCCGCGTGCCGCTGCCCTGGACCCGGGAGGGGTCGTCGTTCGGGTTCGGATCCGGCGACGCGCACCTGCCCCAGCCGGAGTGGTTCGGCGCCTCGTCCGTCGAGGCGCAGGACGACGACCCGTCGTCGACGCTGTCGCTCTACCGTCGCGCGCTCGCGCTGCGCCACGAGCTGCAGTCGGACGAGACCCTCGAGTGGCTCGAGGAGATCAGCACGGGCAACGTGCTCGCGTTCTCCCGCCCGAGCGGCTGGGTGACCGTCACGAACTTCGGCGACGAGCCGGTGGATCTCCCCGCAGGCGAGGTGCTGCTGACGAGCGCCCCGCTCGAGGACGGCCGCCTGCCGGCTGCGACGACCGCCTGGCTGCGCGCCGCGTAGCGCGATGAGGAGGGGCGGGCCCGGCCGGGCCCGCCCCTTCGTCGTGCGCGGCCGGCTGTGAGCCCGGCCTGTTGTGCGCGCGGCCGCCGCGCCGAGCGCGGCCGCCTCGTTGAGCGCTCACGACATCGCCGAGCGGCCACCGTATTCCGTGGTCGCTCGGCGATGTCGTGGTCGTTCGCGGGAGAGCGAGGGCTCAGAGGGCGCTCCACGTGAGGCGGCCGGCGAGGAGGGTCGCCGCGACCGGCATCGCGCGCAGCGTCGCGGCGTCGGCCGCGAGCGGGTCGGCGTCGGTGACGACGAGGTCGGCCGGCTCGCCCTCGGCGATCGTCGACCGGGAGCTCGCGCGCAGCGCGACGTCCACGGGGATCCGCTGGTCCGGGTGCCAGGGCTCGCGTCCCTCGCGGGACCTGCCGACCGCCGCGGAGATCGCGAACCACGGATCGAGCGGCGAGACGGGGGCGTCGGATCCGAGACGCAGCTCCGCTCCCGCCCGCAGCAGCGAGCCGTAGGCGAAGGCGCGCTCGGATCGGCCCGCCCAGTGCCGATCGGCGGCGTCGCGGTCGTCCATCGCGTGCTCGGGCTGCACGCTCGCGGCGAGGCCCAAGGCCGCGAACCGGGCGAAGTCCTCCTCGCGCACGAGCTGCGCGTGCTCCACGACGCCGGTCATCCCGACCTCCTCGAACGCGTCGAGCACGACCGTGTTGGCGCGGTCGCCGATCGCGTGCACGGCCGCCTCGATGCCGTGCGCCCGCGCGCGGCGGAGCAGGCGGACCAGCTCGTCGGGAGGGACAGACGAGACGCCGCACGCATCCGGCCGCGAGGGGTCCGCGCCGGGGTACGGATCCCAGCACCAGGCGGTGCGGGTGTTGAGCGACCCGTCCGCGACGATCTTGAGCGGGCCCATCGTCAGGAGACCGGACGGATGGAGGGGATCCCCCGTGCGCCGGCCCGCGGCGATCGCGGCGTCGAGGCGATCGGGCCACACGGCGGCGACCACGCGGAGCGCGTCGGCGCCCTCGTCGATCCGCGTCGCCCAGTCGCTCGCGCTGTCGGCGTTCTCGAAGTCGACGACGCCCACGACGCCGCGCCGCGCCGCCGCCCGCTCCGCCTCGCGGAAGTCGTCCGCCGTCAGCGGATCGAGGTCGTTCAGCCGTCCGTGCACCGCGAACCAGGGCGCCTCGCTCACGACCCCCGTCGCGTCGGGCGTCAGGCCGAGCACGCGAGCGGCCGCGGAGCTGACCCACCCGCAGTGCAGGTCGGCGCTCACGAGCACCACCGCCGTGTCTCCGGCGATCCGGTCGAGGGCGGCGAGGGTCGGCTGGTCGGCCCACAGCGCGTCGCGGAAGCCGTAGCCGACGAGCGGGCGGCCGGCGTCGGCGGCCCCGCGCGTCGACAGCGCGGCGGCGACGCGAGCGAGTGTCGCGGCCGCGCTGTCGGCGTCCGCGAGGTCGAGGCGCCGCCTCGCGGTGACCCACTGCTCGGCGTGGATGTGCGCGTCCCAGAGCCCCGGGCCGACGAACCGTCCGTCGAGGTCGATCTCCTCGGCACCGTCGGCGGGCGAGCCCGCGGGCGAGACGCGGCGGATCGCCCCGTCCTCGATCAGCAGATCCCGCGGATCCGATCCTCCGACGGGGCGAGCGGCTCGGAGCAGCAGGCGGCTCATCGGCTCTCCTCCCGGCGCATCTCGTCGGCGAGCCGGGGATCGCGATAGGGGCCGGGGGCGCGCAGTGCCCGCATCACGCGCTCGCGCACCTCGGGCGGCTTGTCCTGGCTGAGCTTGCGCTTCGCCACGATGCGGTCCACGCGCATCCGGAAGCCGACGGTGCCGTGGACGATCCGCTCGGCGTAGGCGGTGTTCTCCGCGTCGACGTCGAGGAGGTGCGGCTCGGGCAGGGGATCCTCGAAGTGCGCGACCAGGCGCCGCAGCACGTCGAGGTTCTCCCGGTCGGAGAGGATCTCGGGGGTGCCAGCGAGGTGGGCCACGACGAAGTTCCAGGTCGGCACCGCGGGCTCGGACTCGTACCAGCCGGGGGAGATGTAGCCGTGCGGTCCCTGGACGATGACGAGCAGCTCGCCCGACCCGAGCCCGTGGAGGCGCTCGTCGGGACGGCCGACGTGGCTGAGGAGCGTGAGCCCGTCGTCGTCCTCGTCGACGAGCACCGGGTAGTGCGATGCGACGAACCCGCCGTCCGGCGAGCTGCTCACGATCGCGCACCAGGGATGGCGTCGCACGAGCTCGGCGATCTCGTGGACGTCGGTCAGCGCGTAGTCGGGGTTGTCGCGCATGGGATCCTCTCGAGGACGGGCGGCGGGCGCCGGTCGGATGGGCGTGCGACGAGCGTAGGCGCGTCGACGGCGACGACGATGTCGGCCGTGTTTCGGCGACAACAAACTTTCATCACATTTTGAAAGTTTTAACAACTGGGTCTTGCGGGAAAGTCTCAGGTGCGGTTGTCTCGGCTCCACCCACCCGCACAGCAAGGGAGTCGTGCCCATGGCCATCCGTCGTTCCCCCCACCGCCGAGGCCTCATCGGCCTCGCCGCCGCGGCCGCGCTCGTGCCGCTCGCGCTCGCTGGCTGCTCGCCGTCGTCCTCGCCCGGCGCCGACGGCGACGCCGACGCCAGCATCAGCATGGCGGTCACCGACCCCGGCATCCTCATCCCCGGGCGCCAGACCGTCGCCTTCGACTACGCGAGCGTCGTCTGGGCTCCTCTCACGTTCATCCGCGACGACGGGACGCTCGAGTACGTGCAGGCGGAATCGGTCGAGAGCGACGACCAGCAGACCTGGACCATCACCCTGCGCGACGGATGGACCTTCCACGACGGCACGCCCGTCACCGCCCAGGACTACGTCGACACCTGGAACTGGGTCGCCTACGGCCCGAACACCGCCGAGAACTCCGGGCAGCTCGTGGGAATCGAGGGATTCGACGAGGTGAACCCGGCGGACGGAGGAGAGCCGGAGACCGAGGAGATGTCGGGCCTCGAGGTCGTCGACGACCTCACCTTCCGCGTGACGCTGAAGCAGCCGGACGGGCAGTTCCCGCTCCAGCTCAGCCAGGGGCAGACCGCGACGTTCCCCATGCCCGCCTCGGCCTTCGACGACGTCGATGCCTACAACCGCCACCCCGTCGGCAACGGGCCGTTCGCGATGTCGGACGACTACGTCGAGGCCGAGACCATCACGGTCGCCGCCTACGACGACTACGCGGGCGACGAGCCCACCGTCGAGCAGATCGACTTCGTGCCGTACGTCGACATGAACACCGCCTACACCGACGTGCAGGCCGGCAACCTCGACATCGTCTTCGTGCCGCCCAGCCGGCTCGCGCAGGCCGAGGCCGACTTCGGCGACCGCTTCGTGGCCTTCGACGCCCCCGGCATCTCGTTCCTGGGCCTGTCGCTGTGGGAGGACCGCTTCGAGGACGTGCGCGTCCGGCAGGCGATCTCGATGGCGATCGACCGCGAGACCATCAACGAGCAGCTCTACGCCGGCACCTACACGCCCGCGAGCGCCTGGACCCCGATCGTCGAGGTCGGCACCCCCGAGGGGATCTGCGGCGAGTTCTGCGAGTACGACCCCGACGCCGCCGCGGAGCTGCTCGAGGAGGCCGGCGGATTCGAGGGATCCCTCGACATCGTCTTCCCCGGAGGCGGAGGGCTCGACGAGCTCTACAACGCCATCGCGAACAACCTGAGGCAGAACCTCGGCATCGACGCGACCGCGACGCCGACCGCCGACTGGGCGGAGTTCGCGGAGCGGCGCATGGCCGGCGACATCTCCGGCGCGTTCTTCTCGCGCTGGGGCGCCCTCTACCCCAGCCAGCAGGCCACGATGCGCGAGGTCTATCTCTCGTCTGGCGGATGCGACAACTGCGTCCCCTGGTACTCGGACGACGTGAGCGAGGCGCTCGCCGAGGCCGACCAGCAGCCGTCGACCGACGGAAGCGCGTACGTCGCGGTGCAGGAGATCCTGCAGGACGCCTTCCCCGTGCCCCCGCTGTTCAGCGAGTCGTACCCGTACGTCACGACCGAGCGCATCGCCGAGATGCCCGCGGCCTCCGGCAGCCCGGTCCTGCGCGAGATCGTCGTCGCCGAATGACCGCCCCCGACCTGCTCGAGCGGATCCTCGCGCGCGTCGACGCGCTCCGCCCCGTCTCCGGGTTCCCCGTCGTCGACGAGATCCGGGCCGAGGCCGATCGCATCGCCGCCGCGCACCCCGACCGCGTGACGCGCACGACGATCGGCGCCAGCCGGCTCGGCGAGGAGATCGTCGACTACGCGGTCGGCGAGGGGCCGTCGATCGTGATCGTCGGCGGAGTCCACCCCAACGAGCCGATCGGGTTCCACACGGCGCTCGCGCTCCTCCGCGACCTCGCGGAAGAGCGCGGCCCGGCCGCCGAGCTCGGCGGCCGCTGGCACATCGTCCCGTGCATCGACCCCGACGGAGCGCGCCTCAACGAGTCGTGGTTCGCGGATCCCGGCGACCGCATCGGATACGCGCGGGGCTTCTACCGCCCCGCCCCCGTCGAGCAGGTCGAGTGGTCGTTCCCCCTGGACCACCGCGGGATCGTCTTCGACGACCCGATGCCCGAGACGCGGGCCCTGATGGGGCTCATGGACGAGACCGAGCCCGCGCTCATCGTCGGCTTGCACAACGGCGAGCTCGGCGGCGTGTACTACTACGCCACCCCCGACCTCGTCGGAGCGATCGACGCGCTCCACGCGATCCCGGCGCACCTCGGGCTGCCCCTCGACCGCGGAGAGCCCGAGTTCGCGGGATCCGAGCCCCTCGCCGAGGCGGTCTTCCCCGAGCTCACCTCGATCGACATGATCGACGCGCTCGAGGAGATGGGGATCGATCCGACCCCGCATGTCGTCTCCGGAGGCACGGGGGACTACGGGCGCCTGTTCGGCGCGAGCGCCTTCGTCGCGGAGCTGCCCTACTGGTCCCACCCGGCCTCCGACGACACGTCCGGATCCGGGCGCAGCTACCGGGAGGTGCTGCTGCGGCGCGCGGAGGAGCTCGACGAGCTCGGCGCCGTGCTCCTCCGAGCGCTCGAGCGCGCCGAGCCGCACCTCGCGATCGACTCCCCGCTGCGGCGCGGGGCGACGGCCTTCGCGCACATGATGGCCGGCAGCGGCGACGAGGCGCGCCAGCGCGCCGCAGCTCCGGAGAGCGACAGGGAGGCGACCGTCGCCGAGGCGTTCTCCAACGAGGACCACCCGCGCATGTTCCGCCTGCGGTTCGGCACGATGCTCGCCCGCACGCTGCGCGCCGAGGTCGTCGCGGGGACCGCCGCGCCGGCGGTGCGCCTGGCGCTCGCCGACCTCGAGACGCACCTCGAGGCCTGGTACCGCGAGGCGGACGCTCACCAGGAGACGCTCGAGGTGCTCCCGATCGAGAAGCTCGTGGGCGTGCAGCTCGGCACCGTCCTCGCGGCCGCCGACGCCGCCCTCGCCCTCCGAGCCCCGGGGGCGCCCGGATGACCCGATACCTCCTCCGCCGGGGCGCCGAGCTGTTGCTCGTCTTCTTCGGCGTCACCTTCATCATCTACGCGCTCGTGTTCGCGCTGCCCGGCGACCCCGTCGCCGCCCTCGGCGGATCCAACCGGCCCCTGCCGGAGAACGTCGTCATCCGCATCCGCGAGCAGTTCATGCTCGACGAGCCGCTCATCGTGCAGTACCTCCATTACATCGGCGGGGTGCTCACGGGAGACCTCGGCACGACCTTCGACGGCAGGGACGTGGCCGAGCGGATGGCCTCGCGGTGGCCGGTCACCGTGGCCCTCGCGCTCACCGCCTGGCTCTTCGAGGTGGTCATCGGCGTCGGCCTCGGGCTCATCGCGGGCCTGCGGCAGGGAGGCCTGCTCGACCGGGCCGTCCTCGCGGGCACGATCCTCGCGACGAGCGTGCCGGTGTTCGTGCTCGGCGTCTCGCTCCAGCTCATCTTCGGCCTCTGGCTCGGATGGGTCCCCATCGCGGGCGCGGGCGCCGGCTGGCCGATGGCCTATCTGCTCCCCGGCCTCATCATCGCCCTCTTCGGGCTCGCGAGCGTGTCCCGCCTCATGCGAGGGAACGTCGCCGACACCATGCGCAGCGACTTCGTGCGCACCCTCGTGGCGAAGGGGATGACGAAGAGGAGCATCGTCGGCGTGCACGTCATGCGCAACGCGGTCGGCCCCGTCATGACCTTCCTCGCCATCGACCTGGGCTACCTGCTCGGGGGAACCGTCGTGATCGAGGGCATCTTCAACCTGCCGGGCATCGGACAGCTGCTCTTCGACGCGATCCGCACCCACGAGGGAGCGATGATCGTCGGCATCTCGACGGTGCTCATCCTCGTGTTCCTCCTTACCAGCGTGGTTGTCGACGTGATCGCCTCGCTGCTCGACCCGCGAATCCGCAGAGAGTGAGAGGCGACGCACATGACCGAACTCCTCGCCGCCCAGAAGGCCGACGCCGGCGACGCGCCCGCCGCCCGCGCCCGCGGCGTCTGGGCCACCCTCCGGCGACGCCCCGTCTTCTGGATCTCCTCCGGCGTCCTCGCCGTGCTCGCGCTCATCGCGCTCGCCCCCGGCCCGATCGCCGCGCTCTTCGGCAACCCCGATCCCCGCGCCTGCGACCTCGGCGCGGGGCGCACCCCGCCCGGATCCGGGCATCCCTTCGGCACCGACCTGCAGGGCTGCGACGTGCTCGCGAACGTGCTGTTCGGCACCGGGACGTCGCTGTTCATCGGGCTGACGACCACCCTCGTCTGCTTCGCGATCGCCCTCGTCCTCGGCACGCTCGCGGGATACGCCGGGGGATGGGCCGATGCGCTCATCGCCCGCCTGACCGACGTGTTCCTCGGCTTCCCGTTCCTCCTCGCCGCGATCGTCGTGCTCAACAGCGTGCCGGACCGCACGCCGCTCGTGCTGTCGCTCGTGCTCGCCTTCTTCTCCTGGCCGACGCTGGCCCGCATCATCCGCGGATCCGTGCGCGCGGTCCGCGACAGCGAGCACGTGCAGGCGGCGACCGCGATGGGGCTCACGCACACCCGCATCGTGTTCGCGCACGTCCTGCCCAACGCGCTCGGCCCCGTCCTCGCCATCGCGACCACCATGGTCGGATCGGTGATCGTCGCCGAGTCCACCCTCACCTTCCTCGGCGTCGGGCTCGTCTCGCCGTCGATCTCGTGGGGCCTGCAGCTCGCGACCGCGCAGGGGTACTTCCAGATCGCGCCGCACATGCTCTTCTTTCCCGCGCTCTTCCTCACCATCACCGTCGTCTCCCTCATCACGCTGGGAGACATCCTGCGCGACGCGCTCGACCCGAAAGGACGCTCATGAACGCCGCCCCCGAATCCCGCCTGGAGCTGCTGCGCGAGACCGTCCCCGCCGTCCTGCGCTGGATCGACGGGCAGGGCATCGCCCGCGGGGCGACGGGCGTCCAGCTCGCCATCGCCTACCGGGGCGAGCTCGTCGCCGAGCACGCGTGGGGGCTCGCGAACGCCGAGACGGGAGAGGCGCTGACGACCGACCACCTGTTCCGCATCGCCTCGCACTCCAAGACGTTCACGGCGGTGGGGATCCTGCGCCTCGTCGAGCAGGGGCTCCTGCGCCTGGACGACCCCGCCGCGCGCTTCGTCCCGGAGCTGGAGGGCTCCGACGTCGGATCCGTCACCGTCCGGGAGCTGCTCGGACACCAGGCGGGCGTGATCCGCGACTCGTCCGACGGCGACTTCTGGCAGCACGCCTCCCCGTTCCCCGACCGCGAGGAGCTCGTCCGGATCCTCCGCGAGGAGGGCAGGGTCTTCGCTCCGAACGAGCACTTCAAGTACACGAACATCGGCTACGGGCTGCTCGGCCTCGTCATCGAATCGGCGACGGGGACGAGCTACGCCGACGCGATGCGGAGCCTCGTCGTCGAGCCTCTCGCCCTGCGCGACGCCGGCCCCGAGTACGACGAGGCCCGCGCCTCCGAGTACGCCGCCGGGCACACGAGCCGCATCGTCGCGGGGCAGCCGCGCGCGGTCATCCCGCACGTCGACACGCGGGCGCTCGCCGCGGCGACCGGATGGTACGCCAACGCGCGCGACCTCGTGCGGTACGGGTCCGCGCACGTGCGCGGAGACGAGACGCTGCTGTCCGACGCCTCGAAGCGCCTCATGCAGAGGGAGGAGTCGCGGTTCGCCCCGCGCGACCAGCCGGAGGCGCGCTACGGGCTGGGCCTCGACCTCGCCTCCGTCGGCGGGCGCGAGGTCGTGGGCCACTCCGGCGGATACCCGGGGCACATCACCCGCACCTGGATCGACCCCGTCGACGGCCTCGTCGTCTCGGTCCTCACGAACGATCTCGACGGCGCAGCCGGGCCCCTGGCGGCCGGCGTGCTGCAGCTGATCCAGCTCGCCGAGCGGGCGGCGGACACCGGGGAGAGGACCCCGGACGAGCTCCGCTTCGAGGGGCGCTTCGCGAGCACGTGGGGCGCCTACGACGTGCTCGACCTCGGCGGCACGCTGCATGTGATCGGCCTGCGCTCGCCCGAGCCGGGGCCCGCCGCGATGCGCATCGTCCCCGACGAGGGGCGCCTCGTGATCGAATCCGAGCCGAGCTTCGCCGAGAGCGGCGAGCCGGTCGAGGTCGTCCGCGACGCGGACGGGTCGATCCGGCGGATCCGCCTCGGCGCGATGACCGCCGTCCCGTTCGAGAGCCTCGACACGACCCGCCCCCACGGCCTCATCCCGGTGGGCGAGGGCAGGAGAGAATGACGAGCATGGCGAATGAGCGCGAGAACCCCCCGGCCGACGTCGAGGAGGACGTCCTCGCCTGGATCGAGAGCTTCGCGACCGTGTGGGAGTCGCAGCAGGGGAAGCGCATGGACGGGCGGGTCCTCGGCCTGCTCCTCATCTCGTCCGAGCCCTATCTCGCCGCGACCGACATCGCCCGGATCCTCAACGCCAGCGCGGGCGCGGTGTCGATGGCCACCAGGGCGCTCGTCTCCGTCGGGTTCATCACCCGCCACACCGTGCCGGGGGACAGGCGGCACTACTTCCGCGCCGAGGACGACGTGTGGGGCACCTTCCTGCTCGGCGAGCGCGAGTACCTCCGGCGTCTGATCGGCGTGTTCGGCAACGGCCTCGCCCTCGACGCGGGGGCCGCGCCGGGGCCGCGCACCCGCCTGAGGAACGCTGACCGCTACATGCGCTGGCTCCAGGAGTACCACCGCAAGATGGCCGAGGACTGGCGCGAGTACCGCGACCAGCTCCAGAAGGAGGAAGAAGGATGACCGCGGTTCTCGAGATCGACGACCTGCACGTCTCGTTCCACACCTCGGACGGCGGCGTGGTGCCGGCCGTCGAGGGAGTCTCGCTCTCGGTGGGCGAGGGCGAGATCGTCGCCGTCGTGGGCGAGTCGGGCTCGGGGAAATCGGTCACGGCGATGAGCGTGCTGGGCCTCCTCGCGCCGAACGCCGTGGCGAGCGGCGCCGTCCGCGTGGACGGGCGCGACGTCCTGGGCGCCGACGAGCGGACCCTCGGCGCCGTGCGCGGCGAGGTCGCGGCGATGGTGTTCCAGGATCCCTTCGGGGCGCTCGATCCCGTCTTCACGATCGGATTCCAGATCCGCGAGGTGCTGCGGAGGCACCGCCCCTCCCTGTCGGCGGGCGAGCGGCGCGAGCGTGCCGTCGAGCTGCTGCGGCTGGTCGACCTCCCCGAGCCCGAGTCCCGCGTGCACTCCTACCCCCACCAGCTCTCGGGCGGCCAGGCGCAGCGCGTGGTGATCGCGATGGCTCTCGCCTGCGACCCGCGTCTGCTCATCGCGGACGAGCCGACCACGGCGCTCGATGTCACGGTGCAGAGGGACATCCTCGACGTGCTGAGAGGCCTGCGCGACCGCACCGGCATGGGGATCCTCTTCATCACCCACGACATGGGCGTGGTCGCGGACATCGCCGACCGGGTGGTCGTGATGCGCCGCGGGCGCCTGGAGGAGACGCAGCCCGTCCAGGATCTGTTCGACCGGCCGACCGCCGAGTACACGAGGCAGCTCCTCGCCGCCGTCCCGCGCATGGGCGCCGCGGCGAGGGACGCCCGCGGCGGGGACCGGACGGTGCTCGAGGCGAGCGGGCTCGAGGTCGTCTACCGTCGCCGCGGGCAGACCATCCCGGCGGTGCAGGGCGTCGACCTCGAGGTCTCGGCGGGGCGCACGCTGGCGCTCGTCGGGGAGTCGGGGTCGGGGAAGTCGACGATCGGGCGCGCGGTGATCGGGCTCGCGCCCGCGGCGGCGGGGCGGGTCGTCGTGGACGGCGTCGACATCTCCTCCGCCTCGCGTCGGGCGCTGCGCGACGTGCGCCGCCGGATCGGCGTCGTCTTCCAGAACCCGACCGGCGCCCTCGATCCGCGCTGGACCATCGGGCACGCGATCGCCGAGCCGCTGCGGGTGCACGGCGGACTGCGCGGCGAGCAGCTGCAGAGGCGGGTGTCCGAGCTGCTGGACGCGGTCGAGCTACCCGGCGCGTGGGCGGCCCGCTATCCGCACGAGCTGTCGGGAGGTCAGCGCCAGCGCGTTTCCATCGCCAGGGCGGTGGCGCTCGACCCGCTGCTGCTGATCGCCGACGAGCCGACGAGCGCGCTCGACGTGTCGGTGCAGGCGACCGTGCTCGAGCTGCTGCGGGATCTCCAGCGCGACCTGGCCTTCGCCTGCCTGTTCATCAGCCACGACCTCGCGGTGGTCGACGCGCTGGCCGACGACGTGGCCGTCATGCAGCGCGGACGCATCGTCGAGCGCGGAGACCGGGTGCGCGTGCTCGCCCACCCGGGGGAGGAGTACACGCGGCGCCTGCTCGCCGCCGCGCCCGTCCCCGACCCGCGGGTGCAGGCCGCGCGGCGGGCGGCGTGAGCGCGCCCCGGATCGTCCTCGACGGCGCCCTCCGCTGCCGCGACGAGGCGGACGCGGCAGCGGTCCGCGCGCACCTGGCGAAGCACGTCCGCCTCACCCGCGCGGAGCCGGGCTGCCTTGCCTTCGCGGTGGATCCGACCGACGATCCGCTCGTGTGGGAGGTGCGCGAGCGGTTCGCCGACGCGGAGGCGTTCGCCGCCCACCAGGCGCGCGTCCGGGAGAGCGAGTGGGGGCGCGCGACGGCGGGGATCCCGCGCGCGTACGAGGTGCGCGAGGAGCGCTGAGCTAGGCGGGAGGGAGTCGCAGGACGTTCGACTCGCCGACTTCGAAGTCGGTGTTCCAGCGCAGGGTGCGGGCGAGCTCGTCGAGGGCGGGGACGAAGGTGAGGAATCTCTCGCGGTCGGGGCTCACGGCGTGCAGGGTGATGAGCTCCTCGCCCGTGTCCCAGGTGTAGGTGACGAACGAGAGGCGCTCGGGCTGGTTCGGCTCGGATCCCGGCGCGTCCATGACGAGCTTCTCGCCCGCCCCCAGATGGGGGTTCGAGAAGGTCTCGGTGTCGTCGTACTCGATGGGCATCGACGCGCGGGCGGCGCGCACCTGCGGGGTGATCCGCTGCGCCTGCGCGAGCACCGCGAGGGCCTCGGGATCCTCCTTCCACGACCAGGCGAGGAAGCGCCCGTTCGCGCGCCGCAGGCCCGCGCGCACGGCGCGGTTGGCGATGAAGGCGAGCACGCCGGACCCCGGCTGGCCCTGGACGAGGCCGGCCGTCGAGAGCAGCATGCGGATCGCGGCCCTGCGGTGGCGTCCTCCGCCGAAGCCGCTGCCCTTCAGCGGCACCCAGCGTGCGGGATCGGCGTCGGCCTGCAGGTGAGAGCTCATGGATCCAGCGTACGGTTCCGCGAGGCGTCAGTCGCCGCGGCCGCGGCGGCGCACCGCGGCGAAGATCAGCAGGCCGCCCGCGACGACGAGCACGCCGATCGCGGTGGGGATGATCCAGCCGGGCATCTCGCCGCCGGCGTCGACCAGGGCGGCGGAGGCGGTCGCGAGGGAGGTCGTGATGCTCATGCGGTCATTGTGCCTCATGACGGGCGCGGCGGGAGGCGTCGCGGCCAGGTTCCCGTCACCGTCGCGCACTACTCTTTCCCCGTGACCTCCGCAGAGCTCGAGCGCGCAGAATCGCTCATCGCCGAGACGCCCGACTACCCCGAACCCGGCGTGCTGTTCCGCGACATCTCGCCGCTGCTCGCCGACGGCCCCGCGCTGCGCGCGGTGTGCGACGCGATCGTCCGGCCCTTCCGCGGCCGCTTCGACATGGTGGGCGGCATCGAGGCGCGCGGCTTCCTTCTCGCCGGATACATCGCGGCGCAGACGGGCACGGGCGTGCTGCCCATCCGCAAGGCGGGCAAGCTGCCGACGCCGGCGGCGGCCGTCTCGTACGACCTCGAATACGGCACGGCGACGATCGAAGCGCCCGGCGTGCTCGATTCCGGGGCGAGGGTCCTGCTCGTCGATGACGTGCTCGCGACCGGCGGCACGCTCGGCGCCGCGCAGGAGATCATCCGCGAGCTGGGCGCGGAGGTCGTGGGGTCCGCCGTGATCCTGGAGCTCGCGGGTCTCGGCGGCCGGGATCACGCGGGCGACGTGCACGCGGTCTTCACGACCGCATAGGGGGCGGACCCGCGGGCGATCCTTCGTCTGTCGGAGGCCACCGGCATGATCGAGAGCGTGAACACCACCGCCCTCATCGTCATCCTCCTCGTCGCCCTCGCGGCGGTCGCCGGCGCCTCCGTCGCCGGCTTCCTCCTGGGGCGTCAGCGGGCCTCCGCCGATCACGTGGGCGGCGAGGCCGAGCTGGCCGCCGCGCGCCTGCAGATCTCGGCCCTCCAGCAGGACGTCGAGAGCCAGCGCGCCGAGGTCGCGCGGCGCGTGGAGGAGGAGCGGGCGATCGGCGATCGCCGCGTCCAGGAGGCGCGCGAGGCGGGGGAACGCGCCCTCGACGAGGCGCGCGACGACGCGCAGCGGCGCCGGGAAGAGCAGGCGGCGGCGGCCGACGCGCGCCTCGCCGACGAGCGCGCCCGGGCCGAGAGGGCGCTCGTCGACGAGAGGCAGCGCGCCGCGCAGCGGGTCGACGAGCTGAGAGCCGACCAGAAGCGCCTCGCCGACGAGTTCGAGGCGCTCAGCCGCAAGGCGCTGGAGGCGAACTCGCAGCAGTTCCTGCGGCAGGCGGAGGAGCGCCTCGCCCGCTCGCAGAGTGAGGGGGCGGCCGAGCTGCGCAAGCGCGAGGAGGCCGTGCAGCGTCTCGTGCAGCCGCTGCGCGAGACGCTCGACTCCGTGAAGACCGAGGTGTCGACGGCCGAGAAGGCGCGCGCGGAGGCGAGCGCGGCGCTCCGGCAGGAGCTCGAGACGATGCAGCGCTCGTCGAAGGAGCTCGGCGAGGAGACCCGCCGCCTCGTCAACGCCCTCCGCGCGCCGCAGGTGCGCGGGCGCTGGGGCGAGCTGCAGCTGCGCCGCGTCGTCGAGGCCGCGGGCATGGTCAACCACGTCGACTTCGGCGAGC
Source organism: Microbacterium sp. gxy059 (assembly GCF_050958665.1). Classification (NCBI taxonomy): domain Bacteria; kingdom Bacillati; phylum Actinomycetota; class Actinomycetes; order Micrococcales; family Microbacteriaceae; genus Microbacterium; species Microbacterium sp. gxy059. The sequence continues at coordinate 22,009 of NZ_JAMXWT010000016.1, forward strand.
AGGAGCACCACGTCACCGACGACGGCGCGCTGCGTCCCGACCTCGTCGTGCACCTCGCGGGCGGCAAGCACGTCGTCGTCGACGCCAAGGTCGCGTTCTCGGGGTACCTCGAGGCGATGGAGGCCGCAGACGACCTCGTGCGCGGCCAGCGTCTGCAGGCGCACGCGCGGCACATGCGCAAGCACATCGACGACCTCGGCGAGAAAGAGTACTGGGACGCGGTGTCGGGCTCGCCCGAGTTCGTCGTCATGTTCGTGCCGGCCGAGCCGTTCCTCGCCGCCGCGCTGGATCAGGATCCCACGCTGTACGAACACGCCTTCGCCCGCAACGTCGTCATCGCGACGCCGTCGACCCTCGTCGCGCTGCTGCGCACCGTCGGGCACGCCTGGCGCCAGGATCAGCTGGCGCAGGAGGCGCAGCAGATCTTCGAGGTGGGCAAGGAGCTGCACAAGCGGCTCGGCGTGCTCGGCAAGCACCTCGCGACGCTGGGGAAGCGGCTCAACTCCGCGGTGGAGGCCTACAACGCCTTCGCGGGGTCGCTCGACCGCAACGTCGTGACGCAGGCGCGCCGCTTCAGCGCCCTGCAGGGTCTCGACGATGTGCTCGACGACACCACCCACATCGAGACCCTCGCCACCCCGCCCCAGAAGCCCGACCTGTATGAGCTGGAGGAGGGCGCCATGGCGGCAGACGCGGAGTGAGGCCGCGGCGCGCGGGGTGGCGCGGGGGAGCGCCGCGCGGCAGGATCGGGAGCGTCCGCAACCGACGACGAGGAGGAGAGCCCATGGCATTTCCCGGAACGATCCAGGTGTCGACCCCCGACTTCGCGAACCTCGCGCGCGTGCCAGAGGAGCTCGTCGCCGACGGCGGCAATCGCGCGCCCGCGATCGAGGTGTCCGGCGTTCCCGACGAGGCGGTGGAGCTCGCGCTCATCTGCCACGACCCCGACGCGCCGCTGCCGTTCGGCTACACCCACTGGACGGTCTACGGCATCGCGCCGGACGCCGCGCGGATCCAGGCGGGCGACGGCCGCGAGGGCGTCACCTCGACGGGCGAGACCGGCTACTACGGCCCGCAGCCGCCCGCGGGACACGGCGATCACCACTACTTCTTCTGGGTCTACGCGCTGCGCCGCCGGGTGGAGGGCGAGCCGACCCGCGAGCGGTTCCTCGCCGACTACGCCGACGACATCATCGAGCAGAACCGCGTAGTCGGGGTCTTCTCCCGCTGACGGACGCGGCCCCGTCTGCCGTCCCGGGGAGATCAGCCGAGCGGCCCGTACGCCGACGGCGACGTGCGCGCCGGCTGCGCCTGCTCGAGCGCGTAGGCGAGGCCGAGCAGCGTGCCCTCGTCGAAGTCGCGTCCCAGCAGCTCGAGATTCACGCCCGCGCCGGGGATCGTGCCGTCCTCCTCCGTCGCGACGCCCATCGGTACCGTCACGGCGGGCATCCCCGTGTTCGGGCTGAGCCGCATGTTCGTCGCGAACGAGTTGTACGGGACCCCCGACGGGTAGGCGATCGCGTCCAGCTCGTTCGCCTGGAGCACGCCGTGCAGCAGCTCCTTGCCCGCGGCGAGCTGCAGGGTGTGCGACCCGTTCTCCCCGGCCCACGCCTCGTAGGCCTCGTCGGTGATCGCGGCGCGACCCTCGTAGATCTCCTTCCGGCTCGTCACGTAGTCCTCCGACGCGATGACGTCGGCGAGCGAGCGGGCCTCGACCTCCGGCGCGAGGTGCGTCGCCGCGTACTCGTCGAGATCGTGACGGAACTCCGGCGTCGACCCGCTCGGCTCCGCCAGCACGGCCTCGAGGCCGTCCGGTGCCTCCAGCTCGATCACCTCGGCGCCCCGCGACTCGAGGGTCGCGACCGTCTCCTCCCACAGGCGCAGGGTGGTCGCGTCGTCGCTCAGCATCTGCGAGAAGTACCCGATGCGGGCGCCGTCGAGCGCGTCCGCATCGAGAGACGCCGTGTACGACTCCGGAACGAGGCCGGCCTGCGCGGCGGTGACCGGATCCGCCTCGTCGACGCCCGTGACGGCGTCGAGGGCGAGCGCCGCGTCCATCACCGTGCGGGTCATCGGGCCGCCCGTGTCCTGACTCAGCGCCAGGGGCACGATGCCGTCGCGGCTTGCGAGACCCACCGTCGGCCGCACGCCGACGAGCTGGTTGTACGACGACGGGATGCGGATGGATCCGCCCGTGTCCGTGCCGAACCCGATGCCGGCGAGGTTCGCGGCGATCGCTGCGCCCGTCCCTCCGCTCGACCCTCCGGCCGACTGCGAGGTGACGTACGGGCTCGCGACGAGCAGCGTCTCGCCGGGCTCGGCGCCGGCGGTGAACTCCGAGACGAACCCGTAGGCGAACTCGTCGAGGCTCGCCTTCGCGAGCATCACCGCTCCGGCCTCGCGCAGGCCGGAGACCATCGCCGCGTCCGTGTCCGTCTGGTTGGCGCTCCAGCAGGCGCAGCCGGCGGTCGTCGGCATGTCGTACGTGTCGTAGTTGTCCTTGAGGGCGACGGGAACGCCGAGCAGGGCGCTCGTCATGCCGCGCTCCGCTCGCACGGCGTCGGCCTCCTCGGCGAGGGAGAGGGCCTCGTCGTTCGTCGCGATGATCGCGTTGAGGGGGCGGGCGTCGTCCGCCGGATCCACGACCGCGCGGTCGTACGCGGCGATGCGATCGAGATACGCCCGGGTGATCTCGACCGAGCTCGTGACGCCCGCGTTCATCGCGGCCTGCATGTCGACGACGCTCGCCTCCACGAGCTCGAAGGGGCCGTCGTCGTAGACCATGCGTGACGAGATCTCGGCGAGGTCGGAGACCGTGATCGTCCCGTCGCCGTCCGCGTCGGCCTCGGGCAGCCACCCGTCGTCGTCGGGCGCGGTGCCGAGCGCGGCGGCGACGAGCTCGAGGTCGGCCTCGTCGACCGCGTCGTCGCCCGTGAGGTCGAGCTCGGTGTAGTGCGGGGCGAGGAAGACGGGGAACGAGCCGCCCTCCTCCTGCGCGGCGGCCGGCGCCGCGACGGCGAGGGTCGCGGCGAGCGCGGCGCCAGCGGTGAGGGCCGCGGCACGGCGGAGAGCGGTGGGGGTCACGGCGGCCTTTCGTCGATCAGCGGGGCGAGTCTCGGTCGAGCGGATCATGCGGATCCCTCCCGACGGCGGCGCAGCATCCAGGTGCCCGCGCCGATTCCGGCGGCGGCGACGAGCGCGGCCGCGATGCCGAGGGTCGCGAGCGAGCCGCCCGTGGGAGCGAGGCCGTCGTCCGCGTCGTCGGCGGTTCCGCCTTCTCCGCCGCCGGGGGCGTCGGATCCGGTCTCGCCGTCCGCGTCGGTCTCGGATCCGTCGGCGGCCGAGCCGTCGCCGCTGTCCTCGGCGCCCGCTTCGGCGTCCTCCGCGCCCGCGTCGTCGGCGGCGCCCTCATCGGCTCCGGTATCCGCCGCGTCCTCCCCGGCGTCGGCCGCGAGCACCTCGACGACGACGCTCGCGGATCCGAGATCGGCGGTCGATCCGTCGGCGCCGACCGCGGTGACCGCGTCGATGCGGATCTCGGCGGATCCCTCGTCGACGGCTGAGGCCGGCAGCGTCGCGAGCACGACGTCGCCTGCGAGAGCGGGGGAGGTGCCGAGGCGCGTGTGCGCGAGCGAGACGCCATCGGCGTCCGCGCGGATCGCGTCGAACCCACCCGCGGGCAGGACGCCGTCGGCGGCGAGGGCCAGCTCGGGCGAGGCGGACACGACGAGGTCGTAGGCGAACAGGTCGTCGGCGCCGGGGGCGCGCACGGCGATCTCGATGTCGTCGCCCGCCGTGACGGTCGCGGGGGCGTCGATCACGAGCTCGCCGGATGACGGCTCGGCGTGCGCGGCCGCGGGCGCCGCCAGGACGGCGGCGGCGAGCGCGAGCGTCGTCGTGCCCGCCGCCGCGCATCGGCGGAGAGGGAAGGGGGAGGGACTCATGCGTGACCTTTCTCACCCGCGGAAGGCGGGCGGGGACAGGAGCGCTCGGCGAGAGCCGAACACGGTCACTCTGACGCCGCGATGTTTCCCCGCCGTTTCCCTTCGAGGACGGCGCGCGAACATCTCGCGCGGGTTGCTATGCCGACGCGGAACGGGTGCGCCCCGTGCCGCCCAGCTGGATCGCCGCCGCGACGCCCGCGAGGAGGACCAGCGCGGAGAAGACCAGCACCCCGGGGACGACCAGGGCGGCGCTCAGGGCCAGGCCCCAGAGGATCCCGCCGACCCAGAGCCCGCCGTCCACGGCGAGATTCCACACCACAGAAGCGCTCCCAGCCTCCATGCGCCGCATCGTCGCGTGCAGGGTCACCGTCTGGACGATCCCGACCCCCAGCCCGATCAGCGCCCCGGAGGCGATGGCCCCTGCCATGCCGTCGACCAGCACCCCCAGCGCTCCGCCAGCGGCGAGCAGCAGCGCACCGCCGAACGCGGTCGCCCGGACGCCGATCCTCGCCTCCAGCTCGCCGCCGAGCCCGCGGCCGAGCGCGTTCCCGCCCTGCACGGCGAACACGACGGTCGCCGCACTGCCGAACGCCGATGCCAGCACCGGCAGGCTGGACAGGCCGTGCGAGAGCAGCACGACCGAGAGCAGCAGCAGCGCCACGATGAGCCATGGGACGTCGGAGACGAGGGTGCGCGGGCCCCGCGATCGCCCTGCGTACGGCTCGGACGCCGCGGATCCCCGCCCCACCGCCCCGGGGATACCGAGCGAGAGACCGATCGCGAGCAGGCCCGCGATGAACGCGGATACCCCGAACGCGGGCGAGGAGAACGTCAGAGCCACCTGCACACCTGCGGGCGAGCCCAACGACGATGCCGCCATGGTGACCAGCCCGTAGACGCCCAGCGACCGGCCGAGCCGATCCGGGGCGACGAGCAGCGCGACCCCTTGCGCGCCGGCGACGATCAGGGTGCCGAACCCGGATCCGCTCGCCACCGCGCCCGCGAGCAGCATCGGCGTGTTCGCCGCGCAGCCGGTGACCAGCGCCCCGGCCGCGAGCAGTGCGAAAGCCCCCATGAGCACGAACCGCAGCGAGAAGCGACGCACCAGCGCGGGGGTGAAGACCTGCACGCCCATCACGAACGCCATCATCGTGCCGACGAACGCGCTGCTCAGCCCCGGCTCGTCCGCCCGGGTGATCGGAATGAGCGAGTACAGCGTGAAGAAGACCGCGACCCCGAGCGACACCGCCGCCGTCAGCGACGCCACGGATCCCCGGGAGCTCACAGCCATCCCACCATCCTAGGAACCCATGCGGGCGCGGGTGAGACGCGCATCCGCATCTCGGTGCCGCTCGGGAGGTGGAGGCGATGAGGGGTGATCCGGCCGGGCGCCCGCCGCCTCTCAGACCCAGCGGAGCGTCGAGGAAGCCGGCTCCGTCGGCGGGCCCGCGTCGCGCACCCGCTCGCCGTCGATCGCCAGGGGCGGCGCGACGGTCTCGAGCCGGCCGAACGGGCTGTCCGCGACGACCAGCGGACGATCGACGTCTCCGCGGACGCTCTGAGGGGGAGATCCGAGAGCGAGCAGCTCGCGGGCGGTCGCCGCGAGCGACAGGTGCGCCCAGCCGGAGCGACCGGATCCGGCGAGGGCGATCGCCGCGGCGGCCATCCCCAGCCCGGCCGCCATGTCGAGGGCCTGCACGGGCAGGGCGCCCGGTCGGCCGTCGTCCGAGGCGCAGAGGCGCGCGATGCCCGTCGCCGCCTGCACGAGGCTGTCGAACCCGCGACGCCCCTCCCATCCGGGGAGCGAGCCCCAGGCGTCGAGCGAGACGACCGCGAGGTGCGGATGACGTTCGCGGAGCGACGCCGGGTCGACGCCGAACCGCGCGAGCGCCGAGAAGCGGTAGCCGATCAGCGCGACGTGCGCCTCGTCGAGCAGCGCGTGGATCCGCTCTCCCTCGGTCGCGAGGTCGGCGACGGCCGAGCGCTTCCTGAACCCCGTCGCGACGTGCTGATCGATGAGATCGGGCCGGTGCGGCGGATCCACCCGCAGCACGTCGGCCCCGAGCGCGGCGAGCAGGCGGGACGAGCTGGGGCCCGCGAGCACGCGCGTCAGGTCGAGGACGCGCAGGCCGGCGAGCGGCCGTGCGCCGGGTGCGGGAGTCCAGGGCGACGCGGATCCGAGGTGCGAGAGACGGATCCAGGGACCGCTCGGCACGGCGAGATCCCCGGGCTCGCGCACGGCGACCGCGAGGCCGCCCGCGGCGAGGACGCGCCGCTCCGTCTCGAGCGCCGGCAGGGCGCGGATCGCCGTCGGGACGTCGTCGGATCCGAGCGCGCGTCGGAGCGCCTCGTCGTGGTGGGGATAGTTGGCGTGGGTGCGCACCCAGCCGTCTGCGCCCGGGAAGAACCCCGACATCGGCGCGAATCCGCGAGGCGACCGCCCGGCGATGCGCAGCCGCGTCGCGAGGCCGAACCACGCGGCCGCATCGGCGGCGTCGAACGCGACGCGGCTGCCGGTCGCCCCGGCGAAGGCGGAGGCGACGGCTCGGGTCGACGCGAGCACGAGGCCCTCGACATCGAGCGGCCCGCCCCACCACAGCCGCGGGCCGGAGACCTCGACCGGCCCGAGGGGCGCGACGCCCCGCAGGCCGCGCGCGAGGTCGGGCAGGTCGGCGCTCATGCCGTCACCCTAAGCCGCGGGGGCAGGGAGCGGCCGCCTCCCGGGAGGGCGTGGGGTTGACAGGCCCCGTGAGAGCGCTATTGATTAAGCAAGTTTTTAATAATTGAAGGGATGAAATGGCCGCAACCGACTCGCTGAGCCTCGTGTTCGCCGCGCTCGCGGATCCGACGCGGCGCGCGATCCTCTCGAAGCTGTCGCGGGGGCCGGCGACCGTGGGCGAGGTCGCCGAGCCGTTCGCCGTCAGCGCCCCCGCGATCTCCCAGCACCTGAAGGTGCTCGAACGCGCAGGGCTCGTCTCGCGCACCGCGCGCGCCCAGTGGCGAACCCTCTCCCTGGAGGCCGAGCCGTTCGACGAGGCCTCGGCCTGGGTCGAGAAGCATCGCCGCGAGTGGAACCTGCGCCTCGACGCTCTCGACGCCCACCTCCAGACCATGAAGGACCGATCCGACACCCCCGACTCGAAGGAAGCAGGATCATGAACCTCACCGACCTCGCGGCGGCGGAAGGACCGCAGTTCTCCATCGTCCGGGTCTTCGACGCGCCACGCGAGCTCGTGTGGCGAGCCTGGACAGACGCATCAGAGCTCGCGCAGTGGCTGCACCTCTTCGAGGTCTCGACCTCGAACATCGCGTTCGACGTACGTGTGGGCGGACGGTACCGCTACACGATGACCAACGAGGAGACCGGAGAGCAGTTCCCGACCGGCGGCGAATACCTCGAAGTGGAGCCGTTCGACCGGCTCGTCTTCACCTGGGGCGATCCCGACGCCCCGGTCGCGGGAACGCCGGTCATCACGCTCACCTTCCTCCCGCGCGGTGACTCCACGGAACTCGTCTTCCATCTGTTCGGGTACGAAGGCGCGCCCGGTGACGGCGTCGTCTACGACGGCTGGGACGAGGCGCTGGTCAACTTCGGGCGGCACCTCGCCGGCGAGCAGCTGGGCTGAGCCATGACGATCAGAATGGACAACGTCGGCATTGTGGTCGAAGACCTGAGCGCGGTGATCCCGTTCTTCGTCGACCTCGGGCTCGAGCTCGAAGGGCGAGCGATGGCCGAGGGCGAGTGGGCCGGGCGCTGCACGGGCCTCGGTGATCAGCGCGTCGAGGTCGCGATGATGCGCACGCCCGACGGCCACGGCCGCGTGGAGCTCTCTCGCTTCCTCGCCCCGACGTGATCGAAGATCATCGAAACGCGCCCGTGAACGCCCTGGGGTATCTCCGCGTCATGTTCGAGGTCGATGACATCGATGCCACCCTGACCCGGCTCGCCGCGCACGGCGTCCAGCTCGTCAGCACGGAGGTCGTGCAGTACGAAGAGGCGTATCGCCTCTGCTACATCCGCGGGCCGGAGGGCATTCTCGTCGGGCTCGCCCAGAGCATCGGCTGACCCGAGGAGCATCCTGGCCGCGCCCGCCGGGCGGCGCTCACCCCGACGGGGATGCCGCTCGGCGGCGAGGGGTCAGGCCTGGACGACAGTGCCGTTCGCCGGGAGCGAGCCGGCGAACGTGAGGGGGTACGGCGTCGGCGCGCTCGATGTCGCGGCTGTCGAGCGCTTGGACATGCACGTGGGGCTCGGTGCTGTTGCCGGAGTTCCCACAGGCGCCCAGCACCTCGCCGGGCTGGACCTCCTGCCCGGGGCGCACCGCGACGCTGCCCTGTCTGAGATGGCACAGCGCGACGACGGTGCCGCGATGTTCGAGCAGGACATGGTTGCCCGCCAGCGCCACCCCGCCCCTGGCGGCGCGCCGCCGCTGGGTCAGCGCGTGCCGGATCGACGGAAGACCGCGACGCGCAGGATGATCCGGCTCGCCGTCGTGCGCGGCGAGGACGACGCCGTCGACCGGCCCCGTGACGTGGCCGCGAGCCGCGGCGCGCTCGCCGTCTCCGACGAGATCGACGAGCGTCATCCCCTGGAAACCCGGGTAGCGGGCATTGAACGAGATCCACCCGGGAGCGTCGAACCGCTCGTCCGTCGCGACCAGGTGGCAGGTGAAGCTCGGGTGCAGCAGGTCGGCGATGGCGTCCCACTCGTGCGCGTCGATCGTGTCGGCGAGGCGCTGAAGGGCGTCGGCGGCATCCATGCCGGGAGTATCGCACGCCGTCGCGGATCCGCGGGATCGCGCGTCGCTCCTGCGCTCGTCACCCGGCGCGAGACGGCACCAAGACGCCCTCGGGCGGCCGCGAGGATCCGTGGCCGCCCGAGGGCGTCGTGCAGCGCCGAGGGTCAGGCGAAGAGCGCCATCACCGGGTCGGCGAGGAAGTACACGACGAACAGCACGCTCACGAGCCACATGAGCCAGTGGATCTGCCGGATCTTGCCGCGGGCCGTCATGACGATGACGTAGGCGATGAAGCCCGCGCCGATGCCGTCCGCGATCGAGTACGTGAACGGCATGATCGCGATCGTGAGGAACGCGGGCAGCGCCACCTCCACGTTGCGCCAGTCGATGTCGGCCACCTGCGACAGCATCAGGAACCCGACGAGCACCAGCGCCGGGGCCGCCGCCTCGTACGGCACGAGCGCGACGAGCGGGGCGAGGAACGTCGACAGCAGGAACGCGACGCCCGTCGTCACCGACGCGAGGCCCGTGCGCGCGCCGTCGCCGACGCCCGCCGTCGACTCGACGAACGCCGTGTTCGACGAGACGGACCCCACGCCGCCCGCGACCGCACCCAGCGAGTCGACGATGAGGATCTGCTTCGTGCGGGGCGGGTTGCCCTGCGCGTCGAGCAGCTTCGCCTCGCCGCCGATCGCGACCATCGTTCCCATCGTGTCGAAGAAGTCGGCGAGCATCAGCGTGAACACGAGCAGGATCAGCGTGACTGCCGTGATGTGCTCGAAGGATCCGAGCAGGTTGAACTGCCCGAGGATCGAGAAGTTCGGCAGCTCGATGACCCCCGAGAAGGTCGGCGGCGAGTTGAAGCCGCCCGGGTTGTCCGCGCTGCGCGCGCCGAGGTGCATCGTGTTCTCGATGACGACCGCGATCGCTGTCGCGACGAGGATCGAGATGAGCATGCCGCCCTTGACGCCCCGCGCGTGCAGCACGATCGCCAGGATGAGGCCGATGACGAACACCAGCACGGGCAGCGTGCCCAGGTTGCCGAGCGCGAGGATCGTCGCGCCCTCGCCCGTCACAAAGCCCGCGTTCGACAGGCCGATGAGCGTGATGAACAGGCCGATGCCCGCGCCGATCGCCGTCTTCAGCGGCATCGGCACCGCCCGGAAGACCGCCTCGCGGAAGCCCGTCAGCACGAGGATGAGGATCAGGATCCCCTCGATCACCACGAGGCCCATCGCGTCGGCCCACGTCATGCCGGGGAGCCCCGCGAGCGAGTAGGCGACCACGGCGTTCAGGCCGAGGCCGGCCGCCATCGCGAGCGGGAAGTTCGCGACGACGCCCATGAGGATCGACATGACGCCCGCGATGAGCGCGGTCGTCGACGCGATCGTCGCGAAGTTGGATCCGTCTCCGTCGCCGCCCCCGAGGAACGCGCCCGTGCCGTCGGGCGACGTGCCGAGGATCAGCGGGTTCAGGACGACGATGTAGCTCATCGCGAAGAACGTGACGAGACCGCCGCGGATCTCCGTCCCGATCGTGGATCCGCGCTCCGAGATGCGGAAGAAGCGGTCGATGGCGCCGCGAGGGGCGGTGGTGCTCGTCATGGGCTCCGGTTTCCGATGATGAGAGGGACCGCCGCACGCCGAGCGACGGGCCGAACGAGGGGAGGATGACGCGGTGCGGGGCCGCGAGACCCGGGCAGAGCACCCGCCTGCGCGACGCGCGCACCTGCGGGAATCCGGGGAGTTCATTATGACACTCGCGGGAAACGCCGACCCGTGAGGATGCTCCGCGCGGTGGCGGTGGCGGTGGCGGTGGCGGTGGCGGTGGCGGTGGCGGTGGTGAGGTCCGCTGCGCGGTGTCGGATCCGCGGACGCGTCCCGCTCGCTCGTTCCTCGCTCGCCCGCCAGACCCGAGCCAGCGTCCGCGGATCCGACACCGCTCCGCTCGCCAGGGGCGTCGCACGGGTCTGGCGGGGCGGGGCATGGGGCTCGCGAGTGGCGCAGACATTCGCGAGCGGCGCAGATGTTCGGCCTTATTTCTGCGCCACTCGCGAGAAACTGCGCCACTCGCGAGCCGGACGGGGCCGCCGGGCGGGTCTGGCCGGACGGGGTTTCGCGGGCGGGGCCAGCCTGCGTGGACACGGCGAAGGGGCCGCCGGGATGTGATCCCGACGGCCCCTCTGTGGTCGTGCGTCAGCTCGCCGCGCGGCGGCGATGCAGCGCGAGCAGCGCGCCCGCCGCGAGCAGCAGCATGCCGCCGAGGCCCAGCAGCGCGAGCGGCGCCGCGCCGCCCGTCGGGCTGAGGCCCGAGCCGTCGGACTCGCCGGCCTCGGCACCCGCGTCCGCGGATCCGCCGCCGTCGTCCGCGCCGGATCCGGAGCCGCCCGCCTCCGAGCCGTTCGATGCCGCGTCGTCCTCGGCACCCGGCTCCGCGTGGTCGGAACCCGCGTCGTCCGCCGGTGCCGCCTCGTCGGATCCGCCGTCCGCGGCATCCGCGTCGGCACCCGACTCCGCGCCGTCGGACCCGGAACCGCCGTCCTCGACGCCCGACTCGGCACCATCGGGTCCTGTGTCGTCGGCACCCGATTCCGCGCCGTCCTCCGACGACCCGTCCTCGGCGCCCGATTCGCCCGCGTCGTCGCCGTCCTCGGAGCCTCCGCCGCCGCCCGACGAGCTGTCGAGCACCGCGAGCGGAGCGCTCGCCTCGACGTCGCCCGACACGGCCCAGAGCGTGTACTCGCCCGGCTCCGCGTCCGCGGGGATCGTCAGGCCGCCGGTCGCGCGGCCCGCGGCGTCGGTCGTGAGCGAGCCCACGGGGGATCCGTCGTACGACGTCGCCGCGAACAGCGCCTGCCGCTCCGCGCCGTCCGCGTCGAGCGAGAACATCACCTCGGACGACGGCGGGAAGTCCTCGACGCTCACCCGCACCGTCTCGCCGGCGCGCACGCTGTCCGCGCCCACGACCAGCGACGGCGTCACGGGCTCCGGCTCCTCCGTCACCTCGACGAGCGAGAACCGCTGCACCGCCGACGACGAGGCGCCGCCGTGGTCGTCGGTCGTGCGCACGTACCAGCCGTACTCGCCTGGCTCGTCGAGCGTCCACGTCGCCGTCGCAACCGACCCGCTCGCGAGGCGCTCGTCGACGCCGATCTCGTCGGTCGTCAGCACCTCCGCGCGGAAGGCGCTCGTCGCGAGGCGCTTGTCGCTCGGCGCGATGCCCAGGGCGTCGTACGACACGACGAAGTCCTGGTACATGTACGGATCCTCCTCCGGCCCGAGCAGGCTCGGCTCGTCGGAGTTGTAGCGCTCGAGCGAGGGCGAGAAGGTGCGCACGCGCATCTGAGCATCCCGATTGTCGAACTGCAGCAGACGCAGGTACCCCTGCCCGCCCTCTGGCAGGCCCTGATAGTCGAACAGCATCGAGTGCACCGTGCGATCGGGAGCGCCGTCGCCGTCGTCGTCGAACTCGTCGACGCGGGTGAACGCGTCGTGATAGTGCCCGGAGAACACCAGCCGCACGTTGGGGTTGGTCGCGACGACCTCGTCCATGATCTGCTGCGGAACGGGGCCGAGGCCGCCGGTGGTCAGCATGAACTCGTGCAGGTTGATGATCGCCACGCGCTCCGGGTGCGCGGCGAGCACCTCGTTCATCCAGTCGATCGCCTGCTGCTGCGGATCCCATCCCATGTAGAGGGCGATGAAGTCGACCCCGCCGGCCGAGAACAGGTCGTAGTGGCCGCGGTTGTCCTCGAAGGACTCGCCGTACCAGGGGTTGTCCTCGTACCGCCACGCGCCGAAGTGCCGCGAGAACTCGGCGTAGTCGCTGCTGCCGTGCGCCACGTCGTGGTTGCCGGCGAGCACGCCGTAGGGCAGCGCCGCGTCATCCAGGCGCTGATACTCGGCCGTCGCGTTGTCCCACTGGTACTGCTGATCCCAGTCGTCCACGATGTCGCCCGTGTGGATGAGGTACTGGATGTTCTGCGCCTCGCGCTGATCCAGCACGTAGTCGTGGATCGCGACCTGGTGCTCGTAGAACTCCTCGTTGTAGTACTGCGTGTCCGACTCCCACGCGATCGTGAAGTCGTACTCCGAGCGCGGGGTGTCGTCAGGGTGGCGCGGCTCCACGGCGGTCTCGCGCGTCGAGAGATCCTCGCCCGCGAAGCCCTCCGAGTGCTGCACGAGCACGCGGATCCGGTCGCCCGACGCATGCTCTGAGAGCGGCACGGATCCCTCGAGCGAGAACTCCTCGTCGTCGTCGGCCGTGAGGTGGCGCGCCACCTCGGTCCACGAAGAGCCGTCGGCCGTCAGCGCGTACAGGATCACCTGCGCGTCGGCGTCGGCCGTGCCGCTCCAGCTGAGGCGCGCGGTCGCTTCGTCGCCGGCATCGGCCGGGACGTCGACGTCGAACACCTGGTACGGCAGCGCGTCGTCGCTCGCGATCGGCTCGAGCCCGTCCGTCACGTCGAGGTCGCTCGTCGCGACCGGCTCGGCCCGCTCGAGAGCCTGCGCGTCGCGGGTCGCGCCCGAGGCGGCGCGGATCGCCTCGTCGCCGAGATCGGCGCGGTGCCCGACCCGGAACGAGGCGTCGACCACGTCGTCCGTCGGGTCGTCGACCCGGGCCTGGAGGATCACGTCGCCCGCCTCGACCTCGGATCCGTCGTCCGGCGCGAAGCCGTCGGATCCCGGATCCTCCTCGGGAACCGCGAACGGCACCGAGACCTCGGAGGTGTTGCCGACAGGGTCTGTCGCCGAGACGGTGAACACGTGCTCGCCCGCCTCGAGCTCGGCCGACGAGGTCGTGTGGCCCAGCTCGACGCGCTCGCCGTCGAACAGCGCGACGACGTCGGTCTCGTGTGCGTCGGCCACCTCGGCGTCGAGCACGATCTCGCCCTGGTAGACGCGACCCGCCTCGATCGAGGGGACGATCTCGGGCGCGGTGTTGTCGACCACGACGTCGGCCGCGGCCGACTCGGCGCCGTCCGTCGCGGACACGGCATGGGATCCGTCGCCGACGGCGGTCGTGTCCCAGTCGTTCGCGACGGCGGTGTAGGCGTCGTCCGGCAGCGCGAACTCCGCGTCCCAGAAGTCGTGCTTCCCGGGGCTGTCGCCCATCTGGATGATCCGGGTCGGGTCGTCGTAGCCGGCGGGACGCAGCGTGCGCCCGTCCGGCAGCACGAGTCGCATGCCCGACATCACGAAGTCGTCGTTGTTCTCGTCCTCGTCGATCCACGGGCCGGCCTTCGTTCCCGCCCAGACGCTCACCGTGAGCGGCTCGCCCTGCTCGACGTACGAGAGGGAGACGGGCACCGAGATCGTCTCGGTGCGCTCGTAGGTGCCCTCGTCGAAGATGTGGAGGATGTCCTCGCCGATGCGCACGCCGTTGCGGAAGTAGAAGTCGGTCTGCGACACCTCGAACGCGAACACCGGCTCCCTCTCGAGCGAGGCGCGGGTCTCGACGCTCTCGCCGTCGATCGCGAGGTCGAGGGGCGAGGGGTACGCGTCGCTCGCCGCGGACACGGTGTGCGTGCCGCCCACGAGATCGCCGTCGGCGACGTTCAGCCGCACCGGTGCGGTGTCGGCGCCCGCGACGGGAACGCGCCGCGCCTCGGTCGTCGTCTCGTTCCGCCCGTCCGAGGCGGTCACGGTGTACTCGTACCAGGTCTTGCCCGTGAGGTCGGCGGCCGCCACCGCGTGGCGGTAGGCGTCGTCGCCGGCGTGCACGAGGTTCAGGATCTGCGGATCCTCGTCGATGTCGTTGCGCAGCTCGACCGTGACGGTGCGCACCTGCACGTCGTCCGTGACGCCGAGGTCGAGCTCGAAGTCGGCGGACGGATCGATCTCGGAGACCGTGCGGTCGTCGACGACGGGAGCAGCCTCGTCGGCCGGCGGCACGACGAGGCCGTCGGCGACCTGGTCGACCTGCACCCGGCCCGGCGACGCGGGGCGGACGTCGGCGATCCGCTGCAGCCCGGCGTCGTCCGTGCCCGTGTAGCGGATCCCCTGATCCGGCTGGACATCCGACGCGCCCGCCATGTTGTAGTAGGCGCGGTTGACGGGGAACCCGGTGTTCGTGCGGATCGCGATGCCGCGCGCCGACCCGTTGGCCATGCCCGCGCTCGAGATCTCCACGAGATCCTCGCCGAGCGTCAGGTCGCTGCCGAAGTGCGCGTTGAAGTCGGCGTCGCCGAGCTCGTCGTTGGGGCCGTTCTTCACCCACAGCACGAGCGTCTCCCCGGAGGGGATGACGACGTCGGACGGCTCGGCCGGCCAGAGCGCCTCGTTCGTGTTGACGTTCTCGTCCTGCGGATAGAGGTAGGTGAGGGCGTAGTCGCCGAAGTCGACCGGCTCGCTCGAGGCGTTGAACACCTCGATGAACTCGTAGCCGTCGCTGCCGCCGACGTTCGTCGAGTCCGGCAGCAGCTCCGTGATCTGCAGGGGAGCGGCCTCGAGATCGGGATCGGGGGCGAGCTCGCCGATGTCGTCCGGATCCTCCGGGACCGGCACGTCGCCGGGCACGAGCTGGTCGTCGGCGACGACGCCGGGCGTGTACGGGGTCTGGGCGCGCAGCACGGCCGACGGCGCTCCGGATCCGCCCGGCGCCTGGAAGTCGACGCCCGACCCCGCGCCCATCGACCCGCCGGGGAAGAACGACCAGGTCAGCACGCCGGACTCGTCGACGACGCGGATCGCGCGCTCGCCGCCGTTGGCCATGCCGCTCTGCCCGGTCACGCGCACGACCCGAGCGTCGGCGTCGGCGCCCGTGTGCTCGCGGAAGTCGTCGACCGTGTGCGCGAACGAGTCGACCTTCTCCGACGCGTAGCTGAGCCAGAAGACGACGGACTCGCCGGCCTCGATCGTCACGTCCTCCTCGACGGCGAGGTCGACCGACGAGCCTGCGGTGTCGTCGGAGTAGGCGTACGAGAACCCGATCCCCTCGTCGGCGAGCGAGACGGGCGCGTCCGAGGTGTTCGTCACCTCGAAGTACTCGAAGTGGTCGTCTCCGACGTTGTCGGCGACGACCTCGGAGACGAACACGGCGGGCGGGTCGTCGGCCGCCGCGAGGGCGGAGACGGAGGACAGGCTGAGGCACGACGCGAGCACGACCGCGCTCGTCGCGAGGGCGACGGGGCGGGTCGAGCGGCGGCGCGCCACGGAGGCGTGGGGCATTGCGCTCTTTCCTCGACGAGGGTCGGAAGGGACGCGCGGCACGGTAGCGGCGCCCGGTGGCGCGGCGGTGAACGGGAGGTGACACGGGGCGGGTAGGAGGCTCGCGAGTGGCGCAGACATTCGCGAGTGGCGCAGATGTTCGGCCCTATTTCTGCGCCACTCGCGAGAAACTGCGCCACTCGCGAGCCGGACGGGGCAGTGCGGAAGGGGCGGCCGGGCCGGGCCGCGCGAGCCAGGGCGGGGCGACGCGGCCGGGGACGGCGAAGGGGCCGCCGGGATGTGATCCCGGCGGCCCCTCGCGGCGCGGCTCAGTCCGTGGTGACGCGCAGCGCGGCCACCGGCTGCGCGCGCAGCGCATCCGGGATGCGCACCGCGCCGCCCTCCAGCGTGGCGTCCGAGCCGTCGCTCCACCGCGCGGCGCGGCCCGCGAGCTCGCTCGGCAGCTCGAGGGATCCGGCGGCAGGATCCATCGCCAGCACATGCACGGCGCCCACGGACGACTGGTCAACTTCTTGCGGAAGCGAAGGAAGTGGATTCGGGTTTCTGTAGAAGGTTTCCTATCAGAGTTCCGACCGCGCGCCAAGAGATTGGTCTGACGTTTAATCGTCAAGAAACAGCCCGGGCGAACGCCGAGGGTCCCGCGGCGCGTCGCGGGGCCCTCGGGTGAGGAGATCAGTCGATCGCGGCGTCCCCGGACAGCGTCAGCTCCACGACCGGGATGAGCGCGTCCGGCCGCTGCGTCGGCAGGTGCACCGTGAGGGTGCCGGACGGCTGGCCGGAGGGCGCCATCTGCGTGGCCTCCGCGTCGGGCTCCGAGACCGACGTGCGCAGCCAGGATCCGTCGTTCAGCAGCCGCGCGAACTCCACGCGGCCCGCGAGGCCCGGCAGATGCACGGCGCCGAGCGGCCAGGTTGTCAGGTGCAGGAAGAGGCGGTCTCCGCGACGGGTGTACACGCCCTCCCGGGGAGGGGCGAGGGGCGTGTGGCCGGCCCCCGTGATCGCCCCGCGGTGCAGGCGCATCCACTCCGAGATCTCGTCGAGCACTGCCCGGTCGCGCGGAGCGATCGCGCCGCGTCCGTCGGGGCCGATGTTCAGCAGCATGCCGCCGTCCATCGACACGGAGGCGACGAGCATCTCGGTGAGGAGCCTCGCCGACTTCTGGTCGAGGTTGTCGCGGTGGTAGCCCCAGGAGCCGTTCATCGTCTGGCACGCCTCCCACCTCACGCGGCGGCCGTCGCGGACGACGGGCTCCGTGGGCTGGTACTGCTCGGGGGTGACGAAGTCGCCCGGGATCCCGAGGCGGTCGTTGACCAGCATCCGGGGCTGCAGCTCCCGACACATCGCGAGCAGCTCCTCGGATCCCCAGTCCTCCGGGCCCTTGCCCGCCCAGCCGTCCTTCTCCTCCGGGTACGAGAAGTCGAAGAAGAGGTAGTCAATCGCTCCGTACCCGGTGAGCAGCTCGCGCACCTGGGCGTGCAGGAACCGCCGGTATCGCTCCGGATCGCGCCCCGCGTTGAGGGCGTGCGCGTCGGGGTCGTCGCGTCGCGGATGGTTCCCGTCCACCAGGAAGTCGGGGTGGTGCCAGTCGAGCAGCGAGAAGTAGAAGCCGACGCGCAGGCCCTCCGCGCGGACGGCGTCGACGAACTCCCGGACGAGGTCGCGGCCGCACGCCCGCGGGGAGGAGAAGTCGCTCTCGGCCGTGTCCCAGAGCGCGAAGCCCTCGTGATGCTTCGTCGTGAGCACCACGTATCCGGCGCCGGCGCGCTTCGCGGTGCGGGCGATGTCGACGGCGTCGAACAGATCCGGATCGAAGTGCGCGACGTAGGGCAGGTACTCCTCGTCGGACAGGCGCTCGTAGGTCTGCACCCACTCGTGCCGCGCCGCGACGCTGTACGCCCCGAAGTGCACGAAGAGGCCGAACCTCGCGTCATCGAACCAGTCGCGTCCCCTGTCGGTGTTCATCCGGACATCCTGACATAGACATCGGATCTCTCGGGCCGTGTGTTCGAGGCTCGCGCCTCAGAGGGCACCCCTGGAGATGCTCGGGAGCCCGGCGGCGGTGAGCCGGTGCGGGCGGCTCACCCCTGCAGGCGGCGGGCGAGCTGCTCGTTCACCTGACGGGAGACGCCGACGAGGGTGGCGTCGGGGCCGAGCACCGCCGGGCTGATGTCGAGGTCGCGCGTGATGAGGGGGTGCGCGCCCTCGTAGATCTGGCTGCGCACGGCCGAGACGAAGGGCTCGAGGGAGGAGAGGGCTCCGCCCAGATAGATCGCTCCGGGGTTGAAGAAGTTCGCGATGGCGCTGAGCACCTCCCCGAGGTGACGGCCCGCCGCGCGGGCGAGCGGAGTCGCGGTCGGGTCGCCGTCGCGCACGAGGCGGACCACCTCCGCCGTCGTCGACACATCCACGCCGCGTTCGCCGAGCAGCCGCACGAGGGCGGCGCCCGAGGCGACGGTCTCGAGGCAGCCGAGGTTCCCGCAGGAGCAGGGAATGTCTCCCGCCGCCGCGACGCGGGTGTGGGTGATGTCGCCCGCGGCGCCCGCCGAGCCGCGATACACCTCTCCGGCGATCACGATCCCCGTGCCGATGGCCGTCCCCGCCTTGACGGTGATGGTGCCCTCGGGACGATCCGCGCGCGCGAAGTGCTCGCCGAGCGCCATCGCGTTCGCGTCGTTCTCGACCACGGCCGGGGCTCCGGTGATCTCCGACAGGAGAGCCGCGACGTCGACGCCGCTCCACCCGGGCATGCGAGAGGGGTTGATCACCCCCTGCGTCCGCGCGTCGACGGGACCGGGCAGCGAGATGCCTGCGCCGGCGAGGGACGCGCCCCCGGCGAGGTCGACGAGCTCCTCGCCGATGCGGGTGAGCACCGCCTCGGGCCCGTCGGCCAGGGCGACGGGGAACTCGCGCGTCGCGACGATCCCGCCGCCTCGACGGGCGATGCCGATGCGCGCGTGGGTGCCGCCGAGGTCGATCGCCCCGAGCTGGCCGACGTCTCCGGCGAGGCGCAGCTCCCGGGCGCGGCGCCCTCCGTTCGACTGCCGACTCTCGCCCTCCTCGACGAGCTCCTTCGCGATGAGGGACTGCACGTGCTGCGAGACGGTGGAGGCGGAGAGTCCGAGGAGGGTGGCGATCTCGCGACGGGACCTCGCCCGGCCGGAGCCGATCGCGGCGAGGACGTTGTTCTCTGCGGCGCTGGAGCTGATGCGGGGCATGGCGTCGTGCGGCTCCTGGGTCCTCGGGGCGGCGATGTTCATCGAGTGTACGAGATCCACAACTTCTTTCGGATCTGGCGTAACAGGATCGTCACTCTTAATGTGTTTCCCGGATGAACTTATTTCAGTTACCGTAATCGATGTTCATCCGCCACACATCTCCGCGCACAGCCGCGCGGACACCCAGGAGGCATCCATGCGAACCGATCTCGCCACGACGGGCCGGAGGGCCGGTGCGGCCGTCGCCGGGCTCGTCGCCACCGTCGCACTCGTCGCCGGCTGCGCCGGCGGGGGCGACGGGAGCGCTTCGGGGGACACCCCCGACGAGCTCAACTACGCCCTTCCCGCGAACGCGACGCCCAACTGGCTCGTGCCCCTGGGCATCTCGGGCAAGCTCGCCACGCACAACGCGTCGCTGATCCGCTCGCTGTTCGAGCCGCTCGTCGCGTACGACGGCTCGATGGGCACCGTCGACCGCGTGCCGACGGCGGATCTCGCGAACGAGATCACCTTCGCCGACGACGACATGTCCGTCGAGATCACGCTCGACGAGCGCACCTGGTCCGACGGCGAGCCGATCACCTCGGCCGACGTGGCCTTCTGGTTCGATCTCGTCTCGGCGAACAAGGCCGACTGGGCCAGCTACCGCGAGGGCGCGCTCCCCGACAACATCGCGAGCGTCGAGACGCCCGACGAGAGCACCGTCGTCCTCACCTTCGACAAGCCGTACAACGAGGAGTGGATGCTCGCGTCGCAGCTCACGCTCATCGTTCCGATCCCCTCGCACGCGTGGAGCATCACGGAGGACGGCGGAGAGCCCGATCCCGAGCTGTCGCAGACGGAGGAGGGCGCGAAGGCGATCTGGGACTACCTCATCGCCGAGGGCGAGGACCTCTCCGGCTACGAAGGCAACCCGCTGTTCGACACCCTCAGCGGACCGTACGGACTCGGCTCGTTCAGCGACTCCGGGCGCATGACCCTCGTCGAGAACGAGGCGTACGACGGCGAGGACGCCGCGGGCATCCCCACCATCAACTTCCTCCCGTACACGAGCGCGGATGCCGAGGTGGCGGCGGTGCGCGCGGGCGAGGTCGACTACGGGTACATCCCGACGAGCGAGCTCAGCAACGCGAAGCAGTACGAGGACCTCGGCTACGAGGTCGTCAACTGGGACGGCTGGGCGATCACCTACCTGCCCTACAACTTCAACCACCCCGAGATGGGCCCCGTCTACTCGCAGCTCTACGTGCGTCAGGCGCTGCAGCACCTCATCGACCAGGACACCATCTCCGAGGTCGTCTGGCACGGCGCCGCGAACCCCGGATACGGACCCGTGCCGCAGAACCCGGACAACAAGTTCCTCTCGGACGCGCAGCGGGAGAACCCGTATCCGTTCGACCCGGACGCCGCGCAGGGACTCCTCGAGGACAACGGCTGGACCCTCGGATCCGACGGCGTGTACGTCTGCGAGACCGGCTCCGACTGCGGCGAGGGGATCGCCGACGGGCAGAAGCTGTCGATCACGATCTTCACGCAGAGCGGGTCCACCGAGACCGACAACATGTTCGCCGAGATGAAGTCGACCTTCGAGGAGGCCGGCGTGGGCGTGACGATCGAGTCCGCTCCGCTCAACACGGTGCTCGGATCGATCGCCCCCTGCGAGGCCGACGCCGCCGACTGCACGTGGGAGCTGCCGTTCTTCGGCACGGCGGGATCGTGGTACTTCAACGCCTATCCGTCGGGCGAGCGCCTGTTCGCCACCGGCGCCGCGAGCAACTTCGGATCGTACAGCGACGCCGAGTTCGACGAGATCATGGCCGCCACGCTCGAGGCCGGCGACGACGAGGCGATGCAGACCTACTCGGAGTACGGCGCCGAGAACCTCCCCGTCATGTGGGTTCCCAACCCCGTCTACCAGGTTTCCGTCATCGACACCGGCCTGACGGGCACGGAGCAGGACTCGCTCGGCAACTTCCACCCCCAGCGCTGGGTGTGGGGAGAGTGACCGCTCGCTCGTGAGCTCCTCCTCGAACGCCGTCCCCGCGACCGTCGCCCTCCGGGCGCCGGTCGCGGGGACGCGCCAGCGCAACCCCTTCCTCTTCTTCCTCCTGCGGCGCATCGGCCAGGCGCTGATCGTGATCTTCGTCGTCACGGTCGTGGTCTTCGCCCTGCTGCAGATGCTCCCCGGCGGACCCGCCCGCGGCGTCCTCGGCGTGCAGGCCACGGCCGAGCAGATCGCGGCGTTCAACCACGCGCAGGGCTTCGACCGCCCCGTGTGGCAGCAGTACGGCATGTTCCTCGGACGGCTGCTCACCGGCGACCTCGGCGACTCGTACCTCCTCAACATGTCCGTCGCCGACGCCATCGTGCAGCGCCTCCCCAAGACGCTGCTTCTGACCGGCATGTCTCTGGTCATCGCCCTCCTGGTCGCGATCCCCGTCGGCATCTTCCAGGCTGTGCGACGCAATCGCGGCGCCGACTACACGCTGTCGACGCTCGCGATCATCGCGTACTCCACGCCGAGCTTCTTCCTCGGGATGCTGCTCATCATGCTCTTCAGCCAGACCTTCGCGATCCTCCCGGCCAACGCGCCGCAGGGGGAGACCGTCGCCGCTGTCCTCCTCGAGCCGCAGCGCCTGATCCTCCCCGTGCTGACGGGAGCCATTCCGCTCGTCGCCAACTTCAGCCGCTACATGCGCTCGTCGGCGCTGGACGGACTCAGCGAGGACTACATCCGCACCGCGCGCTCGAAGGGAACGCCCTTCCGCCGCGTGCTGTCGAAGCACCTCCTGCGCAACTCGCTGACGCCCGTCGTCGCGATGCTCGGCTACCAGCTGCCCGTCATGTTCGGCGGAGCGCTCGTCATCGAGCAGCTCTTCAACTACCCCGGGATGGGGCTGCTGTTCTGGAACGCCGCCCAGTCGAGCGACTTCCCCGTGCTGCTCGGCTGCGTTCTCGTGATCTCGATCGCGACCGTGGTGGGATCCCTGCTCGCGGACATCATCCAGGCGCTGCTCGATCCCCGTACGCGAGGGGGCATCGCATGACCGCCCTCAGGCGCTTCGCCGCGAACCGCCTCGCCGTGGTCGGCCTCGTCGTCCTCGTCGCCGCCGTCCTCTTCGTCGTGCTCGGGCCGATGATCCATCCGACCGAACAGGTGCGCACCGCTCTCGACGAGGCGAACCTGCGCCCCGGCGTCGACGGCCATCCCCTCGGGACGGACGCGCTCGGATACGACGTGCTCGGCCGCCTGATGATCGCGGGACGCACCTCGCTGCTCGTCGGCATCCTCGCCGGCATCCTCGCCACCGTCATCGGCACGCTCTGGGGAGCCGTGGCCGGCTACGTCGGCGGCGTCGTCGACTCGATCATGATGCGCATCGTCGACGCGGGCATCGCGATCCCCGCCATCTTCCTGCTGCTCGTGCTCTCGACCATCGTCCGCCCCAGCGAGGGCATGATGATCCTCGTCATCGGACTCGTGTCCTGGCTCGTGCCCGCGCGTCTCGTGCGCGCGGAGTCGCTCTCGGTGAAGACGCGGGACTACGTGGTGGCCGCACGCGCCATGGGCGGATCCCACACCCGCATCGTGCTGCGCCACATCGTGCCCAACACGGTGGGGACGGTCGTGGTCAACGCCACGTTCCAGGTGGCCGACGCGATCCTCCTCGTGGCGTACGTGAGCTTCCTCGGCATGGGGCTGCAGCCTCCCGCGACGGACTGGGGCGCCATGCTCAACAGCGGGCTGTCGCTCATCTACCAGAACGCCTGGTGGCTCATCCTGCCGCCGGGAATCGCGATCGTCCTCGTGGTCTGCGCGCTCAACTTCATCGGCGACGGCCTGCGCGACGTGTTCGACGTGAAGGGGAAGACGGCATGACCGACGAGAACGTCAGCGGGGCCGAGATCGTCCTGCGCATCTCCGACCTGCGCGTGCGCTTCGCCGGACGCGAGGAGGACGCGGTGCGGGGAGTCGACCTCGACGTGCGCGCGGGCGAGGTGGTCGCGCTCGTCGGCGAGTCGGGATCCGGCAAGAGCGTCACGTCGTTCGCCGCGATGGGGCTCCTCCCGCGCACCGCGGCCGCGTCCGGATCGATCCGGGTGCGCGACGACGACGGGGAGAAGGAGGTCGTCGGAGCGTCGTCCGCTCAGCTCGACGACCTCCGCGGCCGCGTCGTGTCGATGGTGTTCCAGGAGCCGATGACGGCTCTCAACCCCACCATGACGCTCGGCGCGCAGATCGCGGAGGCGGTGCGGAACCACACCGACGCCTCGAAGGACGAGGCCGCCGAGCGCGCGGTCGAGCTCATGCGACAGGTCGGCATCCCCGAACCGGAGCGCCGCGCGAAGCAGTTCCCCCACGAGCTGTCCGGCGGACAGCGCCAGCGCGTCGTCATCGCGATCGCCCTCGCGTGCGAGCCGAAGGTCATCATCGCCGACGAGCCGACGACCGCGCTCGACGTGACGGTGCAGGCGGAGATCCTGGATCTCCTCCGTCGGCTCGTGCGCGAGCGCGGAACGGGGCTCATGATCATCACCCACAACATGGGCGTCGTCGCCGATCTCGCCGACCGCGTGTTCGTCATGCGTCGCGGGCAGGTCGTCGAATCGGGGCAGGCGATGCAGGTGCTCACGGCTCCGTCGCACGCGTACACGCGCACCCTGCTCGCGGCGATCCCCGAGCTGCCGCCCGCCGCGTTCCGCGGGGCGGAGGCCGCCGCCGAGGATCCGCACGCGTTCGAGGCGCCGGCCGACGCCGTGATCTCGCTCGTCGGAGTCTCCGCCGGATACCGCGTGAACGGGCGGCATGTGCCCGCCGTCGAGGACATCGATCTGGCTGTGGGGGCGGGCGAGTTCGTCGGGCTCGTCGGCGAGTCGGGATCCGGCAAGTCCACGGTGAGCCGACTGGCGCTCGGGCTGCTGCGAGCGAGCGAAGGGGAGATCACGCTGCTCGGCCAGCCGCTGTCGTCGCTGCGGGGGCGCCAGGCGCGTCGCCTCCTCGCGGAGATCGGCGTGATCTTCCAGGACCCGGGCGGCTCTCTCGACCCGCGGATGACGGTGGGCGACTCGATCGCCGAGCCTCTCGCGATCCACCGACGCCGGATGGGCGGGGCCGAGCGCCGCGCCCGCGTCGCGGAGCTGCTCGACGCCGTGCGGCTGCCCGCGGATTCCGCATCCCGCTATCCGCACGAGTTCTCGGGCGGTCAGCGGCAGCGCATCGGCATGGCTCGCGCCCTCGTGCTCCGTCCGCGGCTGCTCGTCGCGGACGAGCCGACGAGCGCGCTCGACGTGTCGGTGCAGGCCGAGGTGCTCGACGTGCTGCGGTCGCTGCACGCCGAGCTCGGCTTCGGCTGCCTCTTCGTGAGCCACGACCTCGGCGTCGTGAACCAGCTCACCGACCGGGTCGTCGTCATGCGCCGCGGGCGCATCGTCGAGCAGGGACGCACCGCCGACGTGCTGCGTGCTCCCCGCGAGCTCTACACGCAGGAGCTGCTCGCCTCGGTCCCGTCCCCCGACCCCGTCGCGCAGCGCGAGCGCCGAGCCGCGCGCGCCGGACTCCTGGAGAAGTGATCATGTCCCACCCCCGCATCGCGATCGTCGGGATCGCCATCGAATCGAGCGCCTACGCCGCGCACCGCGCCGGCTACCGCGACTTCCCGGTGCTCACCGGCGACGCGCTCCTCGAGCGCTACGCCTTCCTCGCGGAGGGCGCTCCGCTGCGCGAGGCCGCCGAGTGGATCCCCGTGTTCATGGCGCGCGCGATCCCGGGCGGCGCCGTGCTGCGCGAGGTCTACGACGACTTCCGCGCGCGCATCGTCGACGGCCTGCGCGCCGTCGTCGCCGAGGGCCCCGTCGACGGCGTCTACCTCGACATCCACGGCGCGATGAGCGTCGTCGGCATGGACGATGCCGAAGGCGACCTCATCACGGCCGTCCGCGAGGTCGTCGGCCCCGACCCGCTCATCGCCGCGCCCATGGATCTGCACGGGAACGTGTCCGAGACGCTCGCGCTCCAGCTCGATCTGCCCACCTGCTATCGACTCGCCCCGCACGAGGACGCGTGGGAGACGAAGGAGCGCTCGGCGCGCGCTCTCGTCGAGTGGATCGGACGCGACGAGAGGCCGCTGCGCGCGTGGGTGCGCGTGCCGATCCTGCTGCCCGGCGAGAAGACCTCGACGCGCGTCGAGCCCGCGAAGAGCCTCTACGCGCAGATCGAGCAGGTCGAGAAGCGCGCCGGCATCGCCGACGCGGCCATCTGGATCGGCTACGCCTGGGCCGACGAGCCCCGCTGCCACGCGACGGTGATGGTCACGGGCGACGACCGCGACGCGATCGTCGGCGAGGCCGAGCGCATCGCCGGGGAGCTGTGGGACGTGCGCGAGGACTTCGCGTTCGTCGGCCCTCCGGGATCCCTCGACGAGGGCATCGCGGCGGGCATCGCGCACCGCGACGCGGGGGGCGAGCGCCCCTACTTCGTCAGCGACTCGGGCGACAACCCGGGCGCCGGAGGCTCCGGCGACGTCACTTGGACCCTCGCCCGCCTCCTCGAGAAGCCCGAGCTGACGGGGGAGGGCGCCCCTGTCGTCTTCGTCGCCTCGATCTTCGACCAGGGCGTGATCGAGGAGATCTTCGCGCACGCACCGGGCGACGCCGTCGACGTCGTCGCGGGAGCCCGCGTCGACCACCGGGTGTCCGACCCCGTGCGCATCCGCGGCGAGCTCGTCTCCCTGCACGAGGGCGACCCGGCCGCCGGTCGGATCGCCGTGATCCGGGTCGGCGGGATCCGCGCGATCGTCACGGAGTTCCGCAAGGCGTTCCACGCCGTCGCCGACTTCTCCGACCTCGGCCTCGACGTGCGCGACGCCGACATCGTCGTCACGAAGATCGGCTACCTCGAGCCCACGCTCTACGACGCCGCGAAGGGGTGGACGCTCGCGCTCACCCCCGGCCCCGTGGACCAGGATCTCGAGCGGCTCGGGCACCGGCGGATCGAGCGCCCCATGTTCCCCTACGATGAGTTCCGCGAGCGCCCCGACCTGTCGGCCGCGGTGCTGCGGGGCGACCAGTACGTCGGGGCAGAAGGAGCACGCGCATGACCGCTTTCGAGATCGCCATCCAGGACCCGACGGGCATCGCGGTCGCCGTTGCCGTGCGTCCGGACCGCGTGGAGCTCGCGGGAGCCCTGTCGACAGGCGGCGTCACGCCGTCCCCGGCGCTGACCGAGTCGGCCGCCGCCACGGGCGTCCCCGTGCACGCCCTCATCCGGCCCCGCGAGGGCGGATTCGGCTACGACGACGCCGAGCGCGACCTCGTCGTCGCCGACGCGCGCCACGCGATCCGCCTCGGCGCCGCGGGCGTCGTCATCGGCGGGCTCACGGCCGACGGCGCCGTGGACGCCGCGCTCGTCGAGCGCGTGCGCGACGTCGTGGGCGACCACGAGATCACGTTCCACCGCGCTTTCGACCAGATGGCCGACCGCCGGGCGGCGCTCGACGTGCTCGTCGGCCTCGGCGTCACGCGCGTGCTGACCTCCGGCGGAGCCGGTCGGGCGATCGACGCGACGGACGAGCTGCGCGCCCTCGTCGCGCACGCCGACGGACGGATCCAGATCATGGCGGGCGCGGGCGTCACCTCGCAGAACGTCGCGGAGCTCGCGGCCACGGGCGTCGACGCGGTGCACGCCTCGGCGAAGCGCACCGTCGTCGAGCAGCTGACCGTGTCGCTCGGATCCGGCGCACCCGCCGGCGAGTCGGGCTACGCGACGGCGGACGAGGCGGAGGCCCGCGCGATCCGCGCGGCCCTCGCCGGTGCGTCTTCGTGACGGCCCTCGGGATCGACTACGGCGGGACCCGCACGAAGCTCCTCCTCCGCGGCGACGCGGGGGAGGAGCTCGCGCGCGGGACCGTCGAGACGGGCGACCTCGCGGCGCTCTCGGCGGCGACCGCGGAGTTCGTCGCCGACGCGCCCGCTCGCGCCGACGCATTCGGACTGACGATCGCCGGCACCCTCGACCCCGTCACGGGGGTCGTGGGCCGCAGCACGAACCTGCCCTGGCTCGACGGAACGGCCCCCGCGGCGGAGCTCGCCGATCTGCTGGGCTTCCCCGGCATCGCCGTGCAGGACGGCGAGGCGGCGGCGCTCGCCGAGGCGCGAGCGGGAGCCGGACGCGACGCCGACGATGTGTTCGTCATCGCTCTCGGCACGGGAATCGCCGGGGCTCACGTCGTGAACGGCACGGTGCGCCGTGGGGCGCACGGCGCTGCGGGAGAGATCGGGCACATGCGGGTGACCGACGCCGAGCACGCGTGCTCGTGCGGGCGGAAGGGCTGCCTCGAGACGCTCATCGGCGGAACCCAGCTGGGGCTCCGTTGGAGGGAGTGCGGGGGCCCGGTCGGAGCGACGGCCCGCGAGGTCGTCGAGGCGGCCCGCGCGGGGGACGCGGCGGCGATCGCCGTGCTGGAGGACGCGGCCGACGGGCTCGCCCGCGCTCTGCTCGAGCTGACGGCTCTCATCGACCCCGCCCTCGTCGTGATCGGGGGAGGCGTCGCCCGCTCCCCGGAGTGGACGGTGGACCCCGCCGTCGAACGGGCCAGGACGCACGCGACCTTCCACACGGTGCCGCGGGTGGTCCCCGCGGAGCTCGGCGTCTGGGCTGGCGCCCACGGCGCGGCGCTCGCCGCGGCCCTCTGACCCGGGACCCCGTCCCCGGCGGGTGCGTTTCGGCGACTCGGCTCGGGACGGATCCTCTCGGGTGCGTGAATCGCACGGATCCATGCGCTGGGCGGGTGAGTTTCTGCGACTCGGGCCGGAGGGGGACGCTTCGGATCTGCGAAACGCACCCGGCCGGGGTGATTCGCGGTGCGCTTCTGAGACTCGGGCCGGGGTGGATCCTCTCGGGTGCGTGAATCGCACGGATCCAGCCTGGGGCGGGTGAGTTTCTGCGACTCGGGCTGGGGCGGATCCTTTCGGGTGGGTGAATCGCGCGGATCCATGCGCTGGGCGGGTGAGTTTCTGCGACTCGGGCCGGAGGGGGACGCTTCGGATCTGCGAAACGCACCCGGCCGGGGTGATTCGCGGTGCGTTTCTGAGACCCGCCCGCCGTCTCCTCAGGTGCGGATGACGACGTTCGCGGGCTCCTCGCCGCGCGCGAGGCGCGTCGCCTGGTCGGCGACGAGCTGGGCGACGCGAGGGCGCATGGCTACGCTCATGCCGCCGACGTGCGGCGTGATGAGGGCGTTCTCGAGCGACCACAGCGGGTGATCCGCCGGCAGCGGCTCGGGATCGAACACGTCGCTCGCCATGCGGATCCGCCCGCGCCGCAGATGGTCGACGAGCGCGTCGGAGTCGATCGTCGGACCCCGCCCGATGTTGACGACCAGCGCGCCGTCCGGCAGCGCCGCGAGCGCGGCGTCGTCGATGAGCTGCCGCGTCTCGGGGCCGCCGGGGAGCACGTTCACGAGCACCTCCGCCGTGGGCAGCAGCGCGTCGAGCTCGTCGATGCCGCGCACCTCGACGCCGTCCTCCACGCGGGCACGGGAGGCGACGGGCACGAGGTCGACCTCGAAGCCCGCCAGCCGGCGCGCGAGGGCCTTCGCCACCCCGCCGTAGCCGAGCATGACGATCCGCCGATCGGCGAGCCCCGTGCCCCAGCGTCCCCTCCACTCGCCGCGATCCTGCTGCCGCACGTACGTCGGCAGGTCTCGCAGCGCGGCGATCATGAGGCCCACGGCGAGCTCGGCGGCGGCCGTCTCGTGCACGCTCGCCGCGTTCGCGTAGGCGAGGCCCTCCGGCAGCACGTCCGCGACCCCGTCGTAGCCGATCGCCTGCCCCTGCACGAGGGCGGGGCGCACCGCGTCGAGCTGTCGGAGGACGGATCCCTGCCACATGTACGGCGGCACGACCAGGTCGATGCGCTCGTGCGCGGGCGGTGCGGATCCGTCCCACAGCACGACGTCGACGTCGAGCGACGGATCCAGTCGCTCGCGCACG
Source organism: Microbacterium sp. gxy059 (assembly GCF_050958665.1). NCBI lineage: Bacteria > Bacillati > Actinomycetota > Actinomycetes > Micrococcales > Microbacteriaceae > Microbacterium > Microbacterium sp. gxy059. The sequence goes on from NZ_JAMXWT010000016.1 coordinate 51,066, forward strand.
TCGTCGGCGAGCTGCGGCGTGGGGACGGACACAACGAGAGACGTCATGCCCCTCACGTTACCGGCGCGGATCCGCTCCGCGCGCGGGGAGGATCCGGGGCGCGAGCCGCACGAGCAGCACCATCGCGACGAGCTCCACGAGCGTCTGCGTCACGACGACGAGCGGCGCGAGGGGGAGCGGAAGCGCGAGCGCGAGCGGCAGCACGACGAGCGAGTTGCGGGTGACGCCGCTGAAGAGCGCCGCTCGCCCGTCGGCGGCGTCCAGGCGGAGCAGACGGGACGCGCAGGCGCCCGCGGCGGACATCGCGACGGCGAAGGCCGCGAACAGAGGGATGACGACCCAGAGCGAGCGGATCTCCCCGCCGATCGCCCGCACCTGCGAGGCGATGACCGCGATGAGCACGAGCATCATCGCGGGGACCATGACCGCGTGACCCGCGCGTTCGACGGCGCGCACGGCGCGGATCCGCGGAGCGAGCAGCTGCACGACCCCGGCCGCGGCGAGGGGCAGCGCGATCATGAGGAGGAAGGCGCGCGCGAACGGCGCCGGGTCGATCATCGCCAGCGAGCGCGGCCCGAGGAACAGCGTGAAGCAGACGGGCAGGATCAGCATCTGCCCGGCCATGAGCAGCGGCGTCGCCGACAGCAGCTTCGCGGCGCTGCCGCCCGCGGCGCCCGCGAACACGATGACGTAGTCGATGCACGGGGCGAGCAGCACGAGCAGCACGCCGACGAGCAGGGCGTCGTCCGCCGCGACGAACCGCGAGAGCGCGAACGCGACGACGGGCGCCGCCACGAGGTTCACGAGGGCGAGCGCCGCGAGGAAGCGCCGATCGCGGAGGCCGTCCGCGAGGCGGCGGAACGGGATGCCGAGGAAGGTCGCGAACAGCAGCAGCACGAGCGCGGGCTCGATCGCGACGTCGAGGCGCTCGGATCCGGGCACCAGCCATCCGCCGACCAGCGCGACGGCGATCGCCGCGAGGCACAGCGCCACCTGGTGCCGCTCCATCCCCGCGATCGCTCTCCGCACGGGTCGAGCCTACGGGGCGCGGGGAGGCGCGCCGGAGCCGGCCGGGCCCGGGCACGCACCGGGATCTCGGGCCGCGCGCGGGATCCGCCCCTGCGCGCCGAGGGGCCGCGGGATCATGAGCGGGAAGGCGCGCGAACGGAGCCGGATCGATGATCGCGAGGGAGCTCCGAGCGCGCCGGCCGCGCCCTGCTCGGGCGCGCGCGGGGCGCGCCCTCCGATCTGCTCGCCGCGGTGCGAGGTGCCGAGGGTTCCAGTCGCGGGTTCCGGCCGGGCCCGGGCGGCCGCGGGATCCGCCTCGCGAGGAAGCGACACCGCGGGCGCCGGTCGCGGGAGCGGGCCTGGGATCCGGCCATCCGCCTCCCGCACACGGCGACGCCCCGCGAGCGGGGGCTCGCGGGGCGTCGGGAGGCCGGTCAGGCGGCGGCGCGGGAGAGCGCCTGGAGCACGCTGTCGAAGAAGGCGCGGCCGTCGACGCCCGAGCGCATCGCGGCGGCGGTCGCGGGGCCGAAGCCGGGCTCGACCGCGTGCTCGGGGTGCGGCATGAGCCCCACGACGTTGCCGCGCTCGTTGGTGACGCCCGCGATGTCGTTCACGGATCCGTTGGGGTTCACACCCTGGTAGCGGAAGACGACCTGGCCCTCGCCCTCGATGCGGGCGAGCGTCTCGGCGTCGGCGATGTAGCCGCCGTCGGCGTTCTTCAGCGGGATGACGATCTCCTGGCCCTCATCGAACGCGCCCGTCCAGGCGGTCGACGTGTTCTCGACCGCGAGGCGCTGGTCGCGGCGGATGAACTGCTGGTGGGCGTTGCGGATGAGGCCGCCGGGCAGCAGGTGCGCCTCGACGAGCATCTGGAAGCCGTTGCAGATGCCGAGCACGGGCATGCCCCGCTCGGCGGCGTCGCGGATCTCGCCCATGACGGGGGCGAGCGCGGCGATCGCTCCTGCGCGCAGGTAGTCGCCGTAGGAGAATCCGCCGGGCAGCACGACGGCGTCGACGCCCTGCAGGTCGGGGGTGCCGTGCCAGAGGGCCACGGGCTCCGCGCCCGCGAGGCGGACCGCGCGCTGCGCATCGCGGTCGTCGAGCGATCCGGGGAAGGTGACGACGCCGATGCGGGCGGTCACTCGACCACCTCGATGCCCACGACGTCCTCGATCACGGAGTTCGAGAGGATCTCCTCGGCGACCGTCTTCGCCTCGGCGAGCACGGCGTCGGTGACCTCGCCCTCGACGGAGAGCTCGACGCGCTTGCCGATGCGCACGTTCTGGAACACGCCGTGACCCAGGCGGGCGAGCGAGCCGGTGACGGCCTTGCCCTGCGGATCGAGCAGCTCGGCCTTGGGCATGACGTCGACGACGATGGTGGGCATATGTGAGCTCCGGATGTCGCGGGCGGGGGATCCCTATGATTCTATCCGCGCCCGCGTCGCGCGACGACGCCGATGCGGCGTCCGGCTCCCGGAGAGGGTTCCTCCGCCCGATCGCCCGGAATACCATGCGTTCATGCCCTACCTCATCGGTCTGGTGACCTTCGCGTTCTTCGTCGTCACGCTCGTCGACGTGATCCTCCGCGACAGCGCCTCGGTGAAGCACCTGCCGAAGATGGGGTGGATCCTCGTCGTCGTTCTGCTGCCGTTCATCGGCGGCGTGCTGTGGTGGGCGGTCGGGCGCGAGTACGCGCCTCGGCCCGTGCGGTCGGCGATGTTCCCCGACCGCATGCGCGCCCCGGTGCGCCCCGTCGACACCCGCACGACCGAGCAGCAGCTGGCCGACCTCGAGCGCGAGGAGCGGGAGGCCGAGCTGCGCGCCGAGATCGCCCGCCGGCGCCGGGAGCGCGGGGGAGGCGCACCCCGCGAGTAACCGGGTGGGGCCGCGAGTGACCACGAAATCCGCGAGCGACCACGAATTATCTTGGTCACTCGGCGAATTCGTGGTCGCTCGGCGGGGTGGCGGGTGCGTGTCTCACGACGTGCGGGAATGGGGATCCGATCCCCGCCGAAGTTGGGACACGGGTGGTCGGCCGAGGATACCGTGTCTCACAATGCGCGGGTATGCGCGTGCCATACCCGCAGAAGATGAGACATGGTCTGGCCTGACGCGCGGGAGGCCCAGGCGCATGATGTCTCACGAGATGCGGGTACGGCGGTCCGGTTTCCGCAGAAGATGAGACACGCCCGCCCGATCCGCAGACTCGGGCGACGCCGTGGGCGCTCGGCGGCCCTACCGCGCCAGCAGGTTCAGACGGCTGACGAGCCGGGCGGCGTCGGGGCGGGCCGTCGCCGCGGCGCAGAAGGCGTCGAGGGGCGCCGCGGAGACGAAGGTCGTGGGCACGTCGGCGTCGACGAGCACGTCGACCACCGTGAGGAACCGCTGCTGCGCGGAGAGCGGCACGTCGTCGAACAGCGGCACGTCGAGCACCGTCCACGCCGGGAAGCGCCGCGCCCAGTCGAGGAACTCGATCGCCGACGTCGCGGCGACGCACAGCTCGTCGAACGTGACCCACAGCTCGTCGTCCGTCGCCGCCGTCACGGAGAAGGAGCGGTCGCGCACGTCGACCGACCGGGCGCCGTCGGGGGCGGGCCCTGGCGCTTCGGGGGTCCATCGCCCTCCCGCGAAGCCCGCGCCTCCCGTCGGGCGCCGGTAGTCGACGCCGCCGTCGAGCCGCACCTCGCGGAAGTGCGAGCGGATCAGGCGGATCCCCGGCTCCATGAGGTGGTGCCAGACCGGGTCGGGCAACAGGTCCTCCGCCGCGTCGTTCGAGGTCGCGACGATGCGGATGCCGCGGTCGATCGCGTGCTCGACGAGCCGCGTCAGCAGCCGCGCGTCGCCCGGATCGTGCACGTGGAACTCGTCGAAGACGAGCAGCCGCGCGTCGCCCGTGACGTCGTCGAGCGCCTGCGCGACGGGGTCCGGGCGATCCGGCGGAGCGGCCGCGAGGGCGTCGACGCCCTCGCCCGTCTCCGGATCGGGCCGCCCGGTCGTCAGGACGACGGGCTTCGCGTCGGAGGGGGTCCGCGCCTGGCGCATGTCGGCGGCGAGGCGCTCGGCGCGCAGCGCCGTCTGGCGGCGGAACACGGCGCGGTGCAGCTCGTCGAGGAAGGCGTGGAAGTGCAGGCGGCGGTCGGCCGCGCCGGCCGCGGCGCGGAAGAGCGCGTCGACGATCCACGACTTGCCGCGGCCCACGGGGCCGTGCACGTAGACGCTGCCGTCGGATCCGGCGAGCACGTCGACGAGGCGCTCCTGCTCGGCATCGAGCGAGAACCCCGCCGCCTGGGCCTCGTCGCGGATCCGGCGGGCGATCTCGTGGGATGTCACGCCTCCACGGTACGCCGCGCGGACGGGTGCGGATCGAGGCGGCGCCCTCAGAGGATGATGCCGCGCTCGTCGTCGCGGATCGGGCGCAGCGCGGCGGGCGGCGGCCACGGCAGGTCGATCAGCTCGTAGGGCACGTCGATCGCGCCGAAGTCGTCGGTCTTCACCTGCACGCGCCCGGTGCCGGGCGGATCCCCGGGGGAGACCTCCACGATCCGCACGCGGATCCCGCGTCCGTCGCGCTCAAGGATCCACGGCTCGGCGAGCCACGACAGCCCCTCGGCGTCGAGCGTCTCCTCAGCGTCGAGCCAGTCGACCTCGCCCGTGAGGGGCGCGGCGAACAGCGACAGGGCGACGAAGCCGTCGCCCGCGGGGCGGATCCATCCCACGAGCTCGCCGTCGCTCGCGCGGCGGTGCGGGATCCAGTCGGAGGCGTCCATGCCCCCACCGTACGGCGCGATCCGGCTCCCGGTCCTCGCGACGGCGGCCTTGACACGGTGGGAGCGCTCCCATACTCTTCCTCACGAGACGTGGGGGCGCGCCCACGCCTCCCGACCCCTCAGCTGTCCGACACAAAGGAGTGGACACAGTGAACACCCGACTTCTCCGCAGGGCCGTCGCCGTCACGGCCGCGACCGCCTCGAGCGCCCTCGTCGTCGCGGGCTGCTCCGGCGGATCCGACGCCGCCGAGGGCGGATCGACCGAGATCACGATCGCGACCTTCAACGACTTCGGCTACACCGACGAGCTGCTGCAGCAGTACGAGGACGAGCACGGCGTGACGATCGTGCACAACCAGGCCGCCACGTCGAACGACGCGCGGACCAACTTCTTCCAGAAGCTCGGCAACACCGGGCTCGCCGACATCGAGGCGGTCGAGGTCGACTGGTTCGCCGAGATGATGCAGTACTCCGACATGCTCGCCCCCGTACCCGACGACCTGAAGGGCCGCTGGCTCGACTGGAAGGAGGCCGCCGCGACGGACGCGGACGGGAACCTCGTCGCCTACGGCACCGACATCGGCCCGCAGGGCGTCTGCTACCGCGCCGACCTGTTCCAGGAGGCGGGCCTGCCGTCCGACCGCGAGGAGGTCGCCGAGCTCTTCTCCACCTGGGACTCCTTCTTCGAGACCGGCGAGCAGTACGTCGAGAAGACCGGCCAGCCCTTCCTCGACTCGGCCAACTCGGTGCTGCAGGGCCTCATGAACCAGGAGGAGACGATCTACGAGGAGGAGGACGGCACCGTCATCGCCACGGAGAACCCCGTGGTGCGCGACATCTACGACACCGTCGTCGAGCGGGCGCTGCCCATCTCGGCCTTCGCCGGTCAGTGGTCCGAGGACTGGTACGCCGCCATGACCGGCGGCGAGTTCGCCGCGATGCTCTGCCCGCCGTGGATGCACGGCGTCATCCAGGGCGAGGCGCCCGACATCGACGGATGGGACGTCGCGGACGCCTACCCCGGCGGCGGCAGCAACTGGGGCGGCTCGTACCTCGTCGTCCCCGCCAACGGCGACAACGTCGAGGCCGCGCAGGAGCTGGCCGACTGGCTCACCTCGCCCGAGACGCAGCTGCAGGCCTTCGAGAACGCCGGCACCTTCCCCAGCCAGCCCGAGGCCTACGAGAGCGAGGAGCTCACCGGGTTCGCGAACCCCTACTTCGACGACGCCCCGACGGGAGAGATCGGCATCTCCCGCGCCGAGGCCGTGACGGCGGAGCCGTTCAAGGGGCCGAAGTACTTCCCGATCCACGACGCCCTGAACAACGCCGTGACGCGCGTGTTCGACGGCGTCGAGTCGGCGGAGGAGAGCTGGAGCACCTGGGCGAACGAGGTGGGATCGCTCTGACATGGCGACCGTGACCACGGGGGCGGCGCGCGCCGCGTCGCCCCCTCCCCGCCCCGACGGGCCCGATCGGCCCGTGCGCGTGCTGTCGTTCTCGCAGCGCCTCAGCCGTTGGGATCTGCGCCTGTCCCCGTACCTCTACATCTCGCCGTTCTTCCTGATGTTCGCGGTCGTGGGGCTCTTCCCCATCGTCTACACGGCCGTCATCTCCTTCATGGACTGGGACCAGATCCGCCGCACGGGCGAGTTCGTCGGCTTCGACCAGTACCTGTGGATCCTTGGGCAGGACAAGTTCTGGATCGCGCTGCGCAACACCTTCAGCATCTTCCTGCTGTCGAGCGTGCCGCAGCTCGCCCTCGCCCTCTTCATCGCGGTGATGCTCGACAAGCACATCCGCGCCCGCACGTTCTGGCGTATGAGCGCGCTGCTGCCGTACGTCGTCGCGCCCGTCGCGGTCGGCCTCATCTTCAACGCGCTGTTCGCCGACCAGTCGGGGCAGATCAACGCGTGGCTCAGCGCCATCGGCATCGGCGCGATCCCGTGGCACGTCGAGCCGTTCTGGAGCCACGTCGCGATCGCGACGATGGTCAACTACCGGTGGACCGGCTACAACGCCCTCATCCTCCTGGCCGCGATGCAGGCGATCCCGCGCGACTACTACGAGGCGGCGACCGTCGACGGCGCGGGCACCTTCCGGCAGTTCCTGAGCATCACGCTGCCGTCGCTGAAGCCCACGCTGATCTTCGTCATCATCACCTCGACGATCGGCGGGCTGCAGATCTTCGACGAGCCGCGCATGTTCGATCAGGTCGGGCGGGGCGGATCCGCCGGCCAGTGGCTCACGATCACCCTCTACCTGTACGACATCGGCTGGGGCGAGTGGAACTTCGGCCGCGCCGCGGCGATGGCGTGGCTGCTGTTCCTCATCATCCTCGCGATCGGGCTGATCAACCTGCTCGTCACGCAGCGGCTCGTGCGCGACGAGGGCGGGCGCGGCCCCGCGCTGACCCGCGCCGAGAAGAGAGCGCTCGCGCGGCGGGCGCGGAAGGAGCGTGCGCGATGACCGACCTCGACAGGGGCACCCAGGCCGGCGGCATCGCGACGACCACCCTCGTCGCGCCGACCGACCGGAAGGGACGCACCGTGCGGATCCGCGGATCCCGCCCCGGCTTCTGGGTGTACGCCGGGCTCGGCGTCGTGCTCATCGCGAGCCTGTTCCCGCTGTACTTCTCGTTCCTCATCGGATCCGGCGACGCGTCGACTCTGCGCGACCCCGGGCGATCCTGGATCCCGGGCGGCAACTTCATCGACAACGCGGTGGCCGTGGTGAGCGACCCGGCCGTCAACTTCTGGCGGGCGCTGTGGAACAGCGTGTGGAGCTCGACGGTGATCGCCGTGAGCGTCGTCGCGTTCTCGACGCTCGCCGGGTGGGCGTTCGCGAAGCTGCGCTTCCCCGGCGGCAGGGCGCTGCTCGCGTTCGTCGTCGCCACGATGGCCGTGCCGCAGCAGCTCGGCGTCGTGCCGCTCTACATGCTGTTCAGCGAGATCGGCTGGACGGGGAAGGTCGGGGCGATCATCGTGCCGGCGCTCACCAGCGCCTTCGGGGTGTTCTGGATGACCCAGTTCCTGCGCCAGGCGGTGCCGGACGAGCTCATCGAGGCGGCGCGCGTCGACGGGGCGAGCATGTTCCGCACCTTCTGGACCGTGGGGCTGACGGCCGCTCGCCCGGCGGCCGCGATGCTGTTCCTGTTCACCTTCGTCACGGCGTGGAACAACTTCTTCTGGCCGTTCATCGTGCTCGACAGGCAGAACCCGACGCTGCCCGTCGCCCTCTCGCTCCTCCAGTCCAACCACTTCGTCGACTACTCGATCGTGCTCGCCGGCGTCGTGCTGGCCACGCTCCCTCTCCTGCTGCTCTTCGCGGCGGCCGGGCGGCAGCTGGTCAGCGGCATCATGGCCGGCGCCGTGAAGGGATGACCATGACCCGCACCTTCCCCGACCGCTTCCTCTTCGGCGCCGCTACGGCCGCCTACCAGATCGAGGGCGCCGCCCGCGAGGACGGCCGCACAGACAGCATCTGGGACGCGTTCGCGCGCATCCCCGGAGCGGTCCTCGGACAGCACGACGGCGAGGTCGCCTGCGACCACTACCACCGGTACCGCGACGACGTCGCGCTCATGAAGGACCTCGGGATCCAGGTGTACCGGTTCTCGACGTCCTGGTCGCGCGTGCGCCCGGACGGCGGGCCCGTCAACCCCGCGGGCCTCGACTTCTACTCGCGGCTCGTCGACGAGCTGCTCGAGGCCGACATCCTGCCCTGGCCCACGCTCTACCACTGGGACATGCCGCAGGTGCTCGAGGAGCGCGGCGGGTGGACGAGCCGCGACACCGTCGACCGGTTCGTCGAGTACGCGCTCGACGTGCACGGCGCGCTCGGCGACCGGGTGCGCACCTGGACGACGCTCAACGAGCCCTGGTGCTCGTCGTTCCTCTCGTACACGGCGGGGGCGCACGCACCGGGGCGCCAGAGCGCGCGCGACGGGCTGCTCGCCTCGCACCACCTGCTGCTGGCCCACGGGCGCACGGCCGAGGAGCTGCGCCGCGCCGCCCCGGGGCTCGAGGTGGGCATCACGCTCAACCTCACGGTCGCCGACGCGGCGGACCCGACGGACCCCGCCGACCGCGACGCCGCGCGCCGCATCGACGGGCAGTTCAACCGGTGGTTCCTCGATCCGCTGCGTCAGGGCTCCTACCCCGACGACGTCGTGGAGGACATCCGCCGGGTCGACGCGGACGCGGTCGGCGCGTTCGAGAGCGCCGTGCGGGAGGGCGACCTCGCGACGATCGCGCAGCCGCTCGACTTCCTCGGCGTGAACTACTACCACGGCGAGCTCGTCGCGGGCTCTCCGGCAGACGAGCCGCCCGCCGGCGGCGAGGCGCCGACGAGCCGCCCCACCCGGTCTCCGTTCCCGTCGCACGAGGGGATCCACTGGCGCGAGCGGGGGCTCCCGCGCACGTCGATGGGGTGGGAGGTGCAGCCGGACGGCCTCACCCGCCTGCTCGAGCGCGTCGCGAGGGACGTGCCCGGCGTGCCGCTGTACGTCACGGAGAACGGCGCCGCCTACGACGACCGGGTCGTGGACGGCGAGGTCGACGACCCCGAGCGCACCGCGTACGTGCGCGCCCACGTGGCCGCCGTCGCCGTGGCCGCAGGCCGCGGGGTCGACGTGCGCGGCTACTTCTACTGGTCGCTGCTCGACAACTACGAGTGGGCGTGGGGATACGACAAGCGCTTCGGCATCGTCCACGTCGACTATGAGACGCAGGAGCGCACGGTGAAGGCGAGCGGGCGGGAGTACGCCCGCATCGTCGCGGCGCGCGCGGTGGATATGCCAGCCGTGGCATATTGACTCTGACGGAGGAGAAGATGAGCGACGCGAACGTCACGATCGAACAGGTGGCTCGCCGCGCGGGCGTCTCCCGGTCGACCGTGTCGCGCGTCGTCAACGGGGGCGACCGGGTGAGCCCCGAGGCGCTCGAGGCGGTGCGCCGCGCGATCGCGGAGCTGAGATACGTGCCGAACCGCGCGGCGCGCACCCTCGCCTCGAAGCAGACCCGCGCGATCGCCCTGGTCGTGCCGGAGGACACGAGCCGCGTGTTCGGGGATCCGTTCTTCGCCGCGATCGTCGCCGGGATCAGCGCCGGCCTCGCCGACAGCGACCACATCCTCAACCTCATCATCGCCTCCGACGATCCCGGGTCGAAGGCGACGTCGTACCTGGAGGCGGGCGGCGTCGACGGGGCGATCATCGTGTCGCACCACCTGAGCGACACCTACATCGACCGCATCGCGCGCGCCGTGCCCGTGGTGTTCGGCGGGCGGCCGCTCGTCGTGGGAGACGACGACTTCTACGTCGACGTCGACAACGTCGCCGGCGGCCGCGTCGCCACGCAGCACCTCGTCTCGCGCGGCGCGCGCCGCATCGGCACGATCTCGGGCCCCCTCGACATGCCCGCCGGCGTCGACCGCCTCGAGGGGTTCCGCGCCGCGCTCGCCGAGGCGGGGCTCACGGAGGGGCCGATCGAGGAGGGCGACTTCTCGCTGCAGAGCGGCGCGGACGCGGCGCGGCGCCTCGTCGAGGCGGGTGACGTCCCCGAGGCGCTGTTCGTGGCGAGCGACCTCATGGCGCGCGGCGCCATCGGCGTGCTGCGCGAGCACGGCCTGCGCGTGCCGGACGACGTCGCGGTGATCGGCTTCGACGACTCGCCCGTCGCCACGAGCATGCGCCCCGAGCTCACGACCGTGCGGCAGCCGTCGCGCGACCAGGGGGAGGCGATGACCGGGGTGCTGCTCGCCCGCCTGCGGGGCGAGGAGCCGACCCGTGCGACGATCCTGCCGACGGAGCTCGTGATCCGCGAGTCGGCGTAGGGGATCCGCGGGAGGGCGCGGCCTGGTAGCGTGGGCGGCCGCGTCGCGTGTCGCCCCCTCATCAGGCGGGTCATGGAGGCGCCGGACGAGAAGGAGAAGACGATGCGCGCATCGTCCCCTTCGCCCTCCGCTCGTGAGTGAGGGCGAGACGACCCGGCTGATCGCCTGGGCGCGAGAGCTGACTGCGGTGCACGCGCGCCTGCGTCGCGCGATCCGCGTCGCGGAGGACGCGGCTGGCGACGGGGCCGCGCAGCGGGCATCGCGGGATCTGCTGCTGTTCTGCCACGGGTTCTGCGCCGCGCTGTCGGCGCACCACGTGGGGGAGGACCGCACGCTGTTCCCCGCGATCGCGGCAGCGCACCCGGAGCTCGGCGAGACGATCCGCCTGCTCGAACAGGACCATTCGATGATCGGGCATCTGCTCGACGGGCTCCGGAGCGCTGTGGACGAGGGCGGCTCGCCCGAGCGGCTGCGCGTCCATCTCGAGGGGATCGGCGCGATCATGGAGTCGCACTTCCGGTACGAGGAGCGCGCCCTGGGTCAGGTGCTCGAGACCCTCGAACTGGACCGCCCGCCTGGCGAGGTCTTCGGGCCGCTCTGAGCGGATCGGCTCCGGGCACCGGAGCGGCGTCGCCGGGTTCCGTGCGCGTGGCGTGCTCAGGGGCGGATGGTGGCGCCCGGGTTGCGGAATCGCACCTGGCGGCGCGAGGGATCCGCGCGTTTCGCACACCCCGGGGTCCGATGACGGCGCCCGGGCCGCGGATTCGCACCTGGGTGTGGGGCGGATCGGTGCGTTTCGCCTACCCGAAAGGCTCGGCCTGGGCTCGGGTCGCGGATTCGCACCGCGAACCGCCTCGATCAGGTGCGTTAGACAGACTCAAAGGGGCCTCGCCCGCGCAGGTCGCGGAAGCGCACGTGGAGGGGGCGGGGCGGGTCGGATCCGTGCCTTCCGCTTGCTCGGGCGCGTGTGGCGGCGTTCAAATCGCGGAAGCGCACTCGAGTGCGGGGCGGGATGCTGCGGGTCGCACACTCGGGCGCGGACGACGGCGCCCGAGGCGACGAATCGCACCCGAGTGCGGGGTGGGATGCTGCGGGTCGCAGAGTTGCAGCTGGGGTTGGGGCGGATCCGTGCCTTTCGCATACCTGAAAGGCTTGGCCTGGGTGCAGGTCGCGGGATCGCACCCGAGGGGGTCGCTGCGTTTCGCACACCTGGGGCGCGGGCCGGGGTGTTCGGGTCGCAGAGTCGCACCCGGGTGCGGGATGGATCCGTGCCTTCCGCCTACTCGGGCGCGTGTGGCGCCGTTCAAATCGCGGAATCGCACCCCAGGGTGGGCTGGATCGGTGCGTTCTGCGTACTCGGAGCCTGCGGCGGCATCCGGGGCGCAGGATCGCACCCGGCGGCGCGGGCGGGGGCGTGCCTTTCGCGCCCCTGAGGTCTGGCGGCGGACGCATCGCGCCGAGGGAGGCGGCGCGTCAGGGCCGCGGCTCGGCCGCGATCCGGTCGGCGTACAGGGTCGCATGAGTCGACCACCCCGGCTCGGAGGGGAGCGCCCTCAGGCCGCGCGTGCCGACGGCGAGGAGGGCGGCCGCCGCGCAGATCCCGGCCGCGATGAGGATCGTGCCGGTGCGGCCGATCCACGCGAGCCCGAACCCGGCGATGAGCGGAGCGAGCGGCATCGCGCCCATCGCGAAGACCGACGTGGCGCTGTTGGCCCGGCCGAGCAGGGCGCTGGGCGTCGCGACCATGAAGTAGCCGCCGAGGCCGGCGTTGACGGCGGGCACGAGGAGCGCCGGCACGATCAGCAGCAGCGCGATCGCCCACGGGGCGGTCGTGAGCGTCACCGCCGCCGACCCGAGCGCGAGCATCCCGAGACCCGCGACCGTGAGGATCCCCGTTGGCACGCGCGAGACGAGCACCCCGGCGACGAGCGCTCCGAGCAGCATCCCGGCCCCCACAGCGGCGCCGATCCAGCCGATCACGGCGGGGGAGCGGCCCTCCTGCTGGAGGGCGTAGATCACGGTCGTGACCGCGGAGTTGATGCCGAGGTTGACGAGCGTGGTCACGAGCAGCACGCCGCGCAGGTCGGGTCGCGAGAACAGCCAGGCGACCCCCTCGCGCATCTCTCGCAGCGCGTTCCGGCGAGGGTCGGCGGGCGTCGGGGCGGGATCCTCCGGGATCCGCGGGCCGCGCAGCCGGGGGATGAGCGCAGCGGTCGCGGCGGCGAGGGCGTGGGCGACGGTCATGACGGCCGCGACGAGCCACCCTCCCGCCACGAGGAGCGCGCCTCCGAGCGGACCGCCCGCGAGCTGCAGGGCGGCGCTGCGCGCCTGGTTCGCCGCCTGCGCCCTGCCCATCGTCTCCGGCGCGACGATCTCCTTGAGGGCGGCCTCGCCGGCCACGTCGAACAGCCCCGAGCGCGCGGCGAGCAGCACGTCGACGACGAGCAGCGACGCGAACGTGAGCGCGTCGCCCACGGCGAGGAGCGTGAAGGCGGCGGCCAGCACGACGCCGACGACGCCTCCCGTCACCATGAGCAGGATCCGGCGGTGGCGATCGGCGAGCACTCCGCCGTAGAGGGTGAGCGCGACCCGGGTGGTCATGCCGATCGCGCCGATGACGCCGGCCTGCGCGGGACCGTCGGTGACCATCAGCGCGAGCAGCGGGATCGCGAAGCCGAAGAGGGCCTGCGCGAGCTCCTTGCTCGTATCGCTCGGGAGCCAGGCGACGTAGCGATGGTTGGCCCAGAGGGAGGGAGTCGACGCGGTCATGGGATCACGATAGAAGCGCAACAAGAATTGCGCAAGTAAATCTGCGCAACGTTTCCTGCGGGTAGACTCGCGCCATGTCCGACGAGCCCACGCCGGCCGCTTCCGGCCCGCAGAGCCGCGCGGAGCGCGACGAGCCGCGATGGATGACCGCGGAGATGCTGAAGGCGCTCGCGCATCCGCTGCGTCAGGAGCTCCTGCGCCTCCTGCGCCGCCGGGAGCACGTGCGCGCCGCCGACGCCTCGGCGGAGCTGGGGGAGCCCGCCAACAAGATCAGCTTCCACCTGCGGGTGCTGGCCGACGCGGGGCTCATCGTCGAGGCGCCCGAACAGGCGCGCGACCGCCGCGACCGCGTCTGGACCGCGACGAAGGGGGCGCTGACGCTCGGCGACGCCGACCGGCCCGTCGCCGACGAGGCGCTCGGCGGCGCGGTCATGCGGGCACTGGTCGACGAGCACATGGCGCTCGTGAGGCGCGTGGCGGCGTGGGCCCCGGGGTTCGTGTCCGGCCGGGCCAGCGGCATGCATGGCACCTTCACGCAGTCCTACGTGAAGCTCACGGGCGAGGAGTTCGAGGCGCTGATGGAGCGCATCCACGCCGAGATCCACGCGGCCACCGAGGCCCACGCCCCCGACGCCCCCGGCACGCAGATGTACAGCCTCGACATCGTCGCGGGCGACGACACCCTCTGAGACGACGGGGCGTCGAGCTCGCGATTCGGCTGGATCCTGTGCCCCGTGAGGTGCGTTTCCGCGACCCGGGGCGAGTGGCCCCTCCGGATACGCGAAACGGCTGGATCCGTGGCGCCTCGGCGTGCGTTTCTGCGCTTCGGGGCGGATCCGTCCCCCTCGGGTATGCGAAATGGCGGGCATGGTGCTTTTCGGTGACGTGGACGAACGTTCGTCGCTCGAGTTGGCGTAACGGTCGGCTCTGCGCTCTCTCGGCGTGCCCTTCTGCGACGCAGGGTGGACGGCGCTGTTCCGGGTTCGCGAAGTGGCGGGACCTGCAGCCCCAGGGTGCGCTCCGGTGACGCGGACGGAACGCCGCCCCAGGTCCGTCGATCGGCGGGATCCGAGTTCCTTTCGCGCTTCCTTCTGCGACGGGGCCCGAGTGCCATCGCTCAGAGTGCGTGACAGCGATGGATCCGGGCCGGACACGATGAGCTTCTGCACCGTGGCAGAGGCATCGTTCCGAGCGCAGGAGGCGGTTGGATCCGTCGCCCGCCGACGTGCGTCTCCGCCCTTCGGCGCGGGCTCACCGCATCGAATCCGTGAAACGGCAGATTCCACGGTGCGCTTCTGCGATCTGAGCGCGGAGCACGACGTTCGCGTATGCGCATCGGAGGGGTCTGCGCCGCCACTGTGCACCTCGACGATGTGGATGAACGGTCACGGTCCGAGTCTGCGAAACGGTGGGATCCGCAGCGTCGCGGCGTGCACTTCTGCGACTCGGAGCGGATCCGCCACTTCTGGGGAGGCGAAACGGCTGGATGCCGACCTGTCCGGGGTGCGTTTCTGCGACTCGGAGGACCCCTCGCGCGGAGCCGTGCCTGTGGATAACCCCGCCGCCGTCTCGACGATGCTGGCACCGTGTGGGGATGGCACGGACACAGCCCCTTCCCAAACGACTCGGCGCGAGCTTCCGCGTCGCCGACGCGCTCGCGGCCGGCGTCGGGCGCGGGCGGCTGCGCGGACCCGATCTCGAGCGGCCGTTCCACGGGATCCGATCCGTGTCGACGGAAGCCGACGAGAGCCTCCACCCGTTGGAGGAGCGTCGCCAGCGGATCCTCGAGCGGGCACGCGCGTTCGCGTCGATGCTTCGCGAGGACCAGTTCTTCAGCCACGAGACCGCCGCCCTCATCTGGGGCGCCCCCGTTCCGCTCCGCGACGAGAGGGTGCATGTCAGCGTGGCCGGCGACCGCAGCCTGCCGCGACGACAGGGCGTCGTGGCGCACCGGGTCCGCCCCGAGATGACCTCGATCCGCACGCACGACGGCCTCCCCGTCTCGTCGCCGGCCGCGACCTGGGCCATGCTCGGGCGGCGTCTCGCGGTCGCCGATCTCGTCGCACTCGGAGACTTCTTCTGCCGTGTCTGGCGCGCGGGACACGGGCGGCCGGATGTCGGCCGACAGCCGCTCACCGCACCGGATCAGCTCGCGACCGCGCTCGCCGCGGGGCGCCGGCCGGGAGCGCCTCGACTGCGCGAAGCGCTCGCCCTCGTGCGCACCGATTCGTGGTCGCCGCGCGAGTCGGCGACGCGCTGCGCTCTCGTGCAGGCGGGGCTGCCTGAGCCCGAACTCAACCAGGACATCTGGAGCAGTCGCGGAGAGTTCCTCGGCTGCGTCGACCTCAGCTACCCGGAGGCGAGAATCGCGATCGAGTACCAGGGCGAGCTGCACGCATCGCAGTACGCCGTGGACGTCGAGCGCATCGCGCGGCTGCGCGCAGAGGGCTGGATCGTGATCGAGGTCACCAAGGAGCTCCTCGCGCGCCCCGCGGAGCTCGTGGATCGCGTGCGCCGCGCCCTCCGGTCGCGTGGTTGCGCCGTATAGAGACGCATCTCGCGGCGGGGTCGATGGCGACGATGACCGTGCGGGTGGCGCGCTACTCGGGCGACGACTTCTCCTGCGATGTGGCGATCCCTCGGCGGGAACCGCTGTCGGTGGTGTTCGAGGACGACGACGTGCTCGCGTTCCACCACACGCGTCCGTTCTGGCCGGTGCATCTCGTCGTCGTCCCGAAGATCCACGTCGAGTCGCTGCTGACCCTCGGCGATGTGCACATCGCTACCCGGCTGCTCGACGTCGTGCAGTCCGCCGCGGCGGACGTCGTGGCGGAGCACGGACAGGCGAGCGTCCTGACCAATCTCGGGGACTACCAGGACTCGAAGCACCTGCATGTCCACGTTCGCGCAGGCGAGCCTGTGCGATCCGCTTCCTGATCGCCGCGAGCGCACAGACCTGGGCCCGGCCGTCGGATCGTGGCGTGCTGCTCGGTGTTTCGGGTCGGGCGGATCCACGCGGAGTAGGAGAAACGGACGGATCAGGCGCTCGGCGGGGTGCGTTTCGGTGATCCGGAGAGTGCGCATCCCACCCGGGTACGAGAAACGGCTCCATCCAGGTCCGCGGATGTGCGTTCCCTCGACGTGGGCTCAGACGTACTCGCTCGCGTGCGCGACATGGCTGGATCCCGCGCCTGCCGAGGTGCGTTTCCGCGACTCGGGGTGCGCGGCCTTGCTCCAGGTGCGCGAAATTGCTGGATCCGGTGCCTCCTGAGGTGCGTTTCGTCGATCCGGACGGGGCGTCCTCGTTCGGGTATGCGAAACGCACCTCGCACGTGGATCCGTGGTGTGTTTCCGCGACCCGGAAACGTTCTATGTGCGCGGAATGGCTGGATCCCGCGCCCACCAAGGTGCGTTTCCGCGACGTGGGGCGAGTGGGCCCCCTCCGGGTACGCGAAACGGCTGGTTCCTGTGCCCCGTGAGGTGCGTTTCGTCGATTCGGACGGGGCGTCCTCGTTCGGGTATGCGAAACGCGCCTCACACGTGGATCCGTGGTGCGTTTCCGCGACTTTCGGGGTGCGCGGTCCTCCTCTAAGTTCGCGAAATGGCTGGATCCGGTGCCTCCTGAGGTGCATTTCGTCGACCCGAGAGGCTGTTCGGTTTCGGGTATGCGAAACGGCTGGAGCCTGGGCCTCGGGAGGTGCGTTTCCGAGACCCAGGGCGCGTGGTAGCGCCCCGGGTACGCGAAACGCACCTCCCGGTCAGAACCGGAGGTGCGTTTCTCCGCCCCCGGAAGAGCGGAGCGGTGCCTCGGATCCGGGCGCTGGCTCGGGTCTGGCGGGCGAGCGCACCGAGAGCGCCGAGCACCCGAGGAGCGCCGCCCGCGCAGGACGAGCATCACCGTGCAGGGCGCGAGCGGGACCGCGCCCGGATCCGAGGTGCCGTGCAGCGGGGTACCCGCACGACAGCGGACCCATCTCGCGGGCGCGAAGCGCACGTCTACGGCCAGGGGTGCCAGCGCTTCGGTGCCCATGGACGCATGGATCCGCGCCCGGATCAGAGGCGCCGCGCAGCGGGGCGCCCGCGACCAGGCAGACGCCTCGCGGGCGCGGAACGTGCGTCGACCGCTCCGATGCCAGCGGTTCCGCACCCGCGATCCCGCGCCCCGCCACGTCACTCCTGCGGGTCGCCGCCCATCTGGCCGACGGCGGGGATCGGGCCGCCGTCGTCGGCGCCCGTCCGGCGCAGGCGGGCGATGAGGTTGCCCAGGTGGTAGATCACGAGGGCGGCGATGGTGCCGACCACGATGCCCTCGAACGCGAAGTCGCCCGCGACGATCGTGAAGTTCGCGATGCCCAGCACGAGCGCGACGGCGCCGGTGTACTGATTGACGGGGCGCGAGAAGTCGACGTGGTTGTCGACCCAGATCTTGATGCCGATGAGCCCGATGAGGCCGTACAGCGCGGTGGTCACGCCGCCCAGCACCCCCGGGGGGATCGAGTTGAACACGGCGCCGATCTTGGGCGAGAAGGCGAGCAGGATCGCCGAGAGGCCCGCCACCCAGTACACGGCCGTCGAGTACACCCGGGTCGCTGCCATGACGCCGATGTTCTCGCCGTAGGTGGTGGTGCCGGATCCGCCCGCTGCTCCCGCGAGCACGGTCGCCGCGCCGTCGGCGATGAGCGCGCGCCCCGTGTAGCGGTTGACGCTGTCGTCGGTCATCGTCGCGACGCCGCGCACGTGGCCGACGTTCTCGGCGACGAGCACGAGCACGACGGGCAGGAACATCGCCATCGTCGACCAGGTGTGGGGCGAGGCGAAGTCGGGCGCGTGGAACTCCGGCAGCCCCACCCACGCGGCCTGCGCGATCGTCTCGGCGGGCGAAAGCCCGGTAGCGGGGTTCGTTGCCTGGAAGTAGCCGGTCGCGGTGCTGTAGACGAAGCCGACGATCACGCCGAGGAAGATCGAGATGCGGCCGAGGAATCCGCGGAAGAGCACGGCGAAGAGGATCACCGAGACGAGCGTCACCGTGGCGGCGGTCGCGTCGGCCTGGAAGTTGCCCCAGGCGGTCGGCGCGAGGTTGAAGCCGATGAGGGCGACGATCGCGCCGGCGACGACCGGGGGCATGAGCCTGTCGACCCAGCCGAGCCCGGCGATCTGGACGACGGCGCCGATCAGCGCGAGCAGCACGCCGACGGCGATGATGCCCGCGAGGGCGGATCCGATGGCTCCCTGAGCCGTGGCCGCGGTGATCGGCGCGATGAAGGCGAACGACGAGCCCAGGTAGCTGGGCAGGCGGTTGCCGGTGACGATGAGGAACAGCAGCGTGCCGAGGCCCGAGAACAGCAGCGTCGTCGACACGGGGAACCCCGTGAGGGTGGGCACGAGGAACGTCGCGCCGAACATCGCGACGACGTGCTGCACGCCCATCGCGATCGTGGCGGGCCAGGTGAGGCGCTCGCCGGGTGCGACGACCTTTCCGGGTGCGACGGTGCGTCCGTCGCCGTGCAGCGTCCAGCCGAACATGCGGATCCTTCTTCTCGGGTCGGAGGTGTCGACCGGAGATCGCGAGAGCCGGTCGGATCCACGTTACGCGGGTCTCGCAGGGAACACCCTCCGGGCCCGGCGGGAGGCCGCGGATCGGGCGGCGAGACGGCCGCGCGTCGGGTCGCGGCTCGCGATGCGGGGAGGATCTCGATAATCTTGCGCTCGTTTGACCGAGAGCAGAACGTTGATGAATCGGAAGAGAAGATGGTCGACAATATGACACCCGAAGGGCCCCCGGAGAAGAAGGAGCCCGTGAAGAAGCTCGTGCGCGAGGTGATGCACCCGGCGCTCATCCCGGGCATCGGGGTGGAGGACACGCCCCGCGACTTCCGCACGAACTGGATCGTGCTCGGCATCGCCGGGCTGGCGACGGTCGGCGTCGTGGTCTGGGGCATCGCGGCGCCGGACAACATCCTTGCGGTCGGCGGCGCCGCCCTCAGCTGGGTCATGGACCACTTCGCGTGGCTGTTCTCCGCGCTCGCGATCTTCGTGCTCGTGTTCATGTTCGTGCTCGGATACGGGCGCACGGGCGGCGTGCGCCTCGGGGCGGACGACGAGAAGCCCGAGTTCTCGACCCCCGCGTGGGTCGCGATGCTGTTCTCGGCGGGCATGGGCATCGGCCTGCTGTTCTGGGGGCCGGCGGAGCCGCTCGACTTCTTCCAGAACGTGCCTCCGGGCCTCGACGCGGAGCCGGGCTCCCGCGAGGCCATGATGGCCTCGCTCGCGCAGTCGACCCTCCACTGGGGGCCGATGGCCTGGGGCTTCTACGCGCTCGTCGGCGGCGCGATCGCGTACGTCGCCTACCGGCGCGGCCGCGCGCCCCTCATCTCGTCGATCCTCTACCCGATCTTCAAGGAGAAGACCGAGGGGTGGATCGGATCCCTCATCGACATCTTCGCGATCCTCGTGACGCTGTTCGGCACGGCGGTCACGCTCGGCCTCGGCACGCTGCAGGTCGCGGCGGGCGTCGAGGTCGTGTCTGGCATCGGGCAGATCGGCAACGCGGGCCTCATCATCATCGTCACGGTGCTGACGGCGGGCTTCGTCGCCTCGGCGGTGTCCGGCGTCAAGAAGGGCATCCGCCTGCTGTCGAACATCAACATGGTGATGGCGGGCCTCGTCGCGCTCGTGGTGTTCGTGCTCGGGCCGACGCTGTTCCTGCTGAACATGATCCCGGCGAGCATCCCGAACTTCTTCAACGAGCTGTGGACGATGCTCTCCCGCAACGCCGGGCAGGGCCCGGAGGCGGGCGCGTTCGTCGAGAGCTGGACGGCCTACTACTGGGCGTGGTGGATCTCGTGGACGCCCTTCGTCGGCATGTTCATCGCGAAGATCTCCCGCGGTCGCACGCTGCGCGAGTTCGTCACGGTCGTCATCATCGTGCCGGGCATCGTCAGCGTCGCGTGGTTCGGCATCATGGGCGGCGCGTCGATGTTCTTCGACGAGCAGCAGGGCGGCGCCCTCACCGACGCATACGGCGAGGGCGGCGCGCAGGGTGTGCTCTACGCGCTGTTCAGCGCCCTGCAGACGCACCTGAGCATCGGCGGCGTCGACATCCCGCTCGCGATGATCCTCAACATCGTCGCGATGGCCTCGATCATCCTGTTCTTCGTGACGTCGGCCGACTCGGCGTCGATCGTCATGGGCTCCATCAGCCAGCGCGGGCGTCCCGAGCCGTCCACCTGGGTGACGGTCGCCTGGGGCGTGCTGCTGGCCACGACGGCGATCGTGCTGCTCATCGCGGGCGGCACGAACGCGCTCGACGGGCTGCAGGCGATCATGGTCGTCACGGCGCTGCCGTTCGCGATCATCCTCATCGGCGTGATCATCTCCTGGGCGAGCGAGCTGAGGAACGACCCGTACATGATCCGCCGCGCCTTCGCGAAGGCGGCGATCGCGCAGGGCATCAGGCGCGGCATCGAGGAGCACGGAGACGACTTCGTGTTCGACGCGGCGGAGGTCGCGCCGAACGAGGGCGCCGGATCCGCGATCGACACGGAGGACCCCGCGCTCATCGAGTGGTGGGACACCGCGACGGGCCAGATCCCGGTGGTCGCGACCGAGGAGGACGCGGGGGCGGAGATCACCCGCACCGTCACGGCGGAGGACATCGCCCGCACGCTGCACCCGGGGCGGATCCAGCCGCCGTCGCCGGCGGACCCCCGTCACACGGCGTCGGGCGAGGCGTCGCTCACGATCGGCGAGAGCCGGCGTCGGCGCCGTGAGCGCACCGAGGACGACGTGCCGGAGGGCGGCTCCGAGGAGGAGTAGCCCGCACGCACAGGGGCGCCGGATCCGCGGGTCCGGCGCCCCTGTGCGTCTCGGGCGCGGTCAGCGGGTCACGCGGTCGAGAAGCTCCCGGTAGCGCTGGGCGGTGCGCTCGACGATCTCGTCGGGGAGAGCGGGCGGGGTGCCCTGCCTGTCCCAGTGCGCGGCAAGCCAGTCGCGCACGATCTGCTTGTCGAAGCTCGCCATGCGCTCGGCGGGCGTCTCGCCGTTCTCCCACGCCTCGAGGTCCCAGTAGCGGGACGAGTCGCTCGTCAGCACCTCATCGGCGAGGCGCAGGACGCCCTCGTCGTCGACGCCGAACTCGAACTTCGTGTCGGCGAGCACGAGCCCCTTTGCGGTCGCGATCGCCTCGGCGCGCTGGTAGATCGCGAGCGACGCGTCGCGCAGCTCGGCGGCCCGTTCTGCGCCGACGAGCTCGACGCTGCGGGCGAAGGAGATGTTCTCGTCGTGCTCGCCGAGCGGCGCCTTGTAGGCGGGCGTGTAGATCGGCTCGGGCAGGCGGTCGCCGTCTTCCAGGCCCTCGGGCAGGACGATGCCGCAGACGGTGCCGCTCTCGCGGTACTCGGCCCAGCCGGAGCCGGTGAGGAAGCCGCGCACGACGCATTCGATCGGCAGCATGTCGAGGGCCCGCACGACCATCGCGCGGCCCGCGACCTCGGCGGGCGCCTCGCGGCCGGCGAGGTGGTGGGGGATCGCGGGCCCGCCGTCGGCGCCGGCGAGCTGGTCGAACCACCACGCGCTGAGAGCGGTGAGCAGCTCGCCCTTGTCGGGGATCCCGGGCTCGAGCACGTGGTCGAAGGCGCTCACGCGGTCGGAGGCGACGACGAGCATCTCGTCTCCGCCGTCCGCGGGGCGGTACAGGTCGCGCACCTTCCCCGAGTAGACGTGCTTCCAGCCGGGGATCTCGCGCGCGGTGCTCATCCGTCCATTATGTCGGGGCGGGGTGTCCGCAGCGCGTCGCGCCCGTGCGGTGCGCGACGACGCCGGGATCCGCCGGGCGCACGCGGCGCGCACGGCGCGCGGATCCGCCGTCGTCGCGCACGCGGAGGAGCGGACGCCGAGCGGCGCGGACCAGAAACGAGCCCGCGCCGCATGAGGGGTCACTGCACGGCGAAGAACACCCTGTCCGAGAGGAAGCCGGGCTCCACGGCCAGGACGCCGTCGGCGGCGGTCGCCGAGGGGACGGCGAAGGCGATGTTGCCGGTCGTGCTCGCGTCGGTGTAGAGCTCCGACAGGCTGTCGAAGGAGTCCGGTGTCATCACGATCTTGTCGTAGGAGTTCACCGTCGTGCCATCGGCCGTGACGTAGGCGACGCCGACCTCCGCCGGCATCCCGGATCCCTCGCCGAGGTACGTCGCGGTGATGTTCACGAGGACGTACTGCTTCCCCTCGCCGGGGCCGTCGTCGAAGCTGTTCTCCGCGCGGATGGCCTTGTTCGCGTCGAGCTCGACGCTGTTGACGGTCACCGCCCAGTCGGATCCGCGCACCTCGGTGCCGAGGGACAGCGGGTTCTCGCGCGTCCCGGCCTCGGAGGTCTCGGCCGGCTCCACTTCCGCGGGCTCCTCCGCCTGCGGCTCGTCGGCCGGCTGCTCGGCGTCCTCCTGCTCGACGACGGAGACCTCGTCCGGGCCGAACGCCTCGGAGACGGCGTTCGCGGTCATGACCGCGAACGCGATGACGCCGGCGATCGTGCCGACGACAGCCACGATGATCGCCGCGACGCCCGGCCACTTCGCCTTGCCGCGCAGGCAGACGGCGACGATGCCGAGGATGAAGCCGATCGGCAGCAGCACCCATCCGCCGATGAGGAAGCCCGGGATCACGGCGAGGAGGAAGCCCAGCGCCGCGACGCCGAGGGCGACGAATCCGAGGACGTTCCTCTGGCGGGGAGCCTCGGCGTCGGCCCGCGGCGCGGGGCCGGTCGGCGAAGACGGCGAGCCGCCGGCGTGCGGCGCGGGAGGGGGAGTGGGGGTGCTGTTGCTCATGATGCCTTCGTTTCTCGAGGGGCGGTGCGCCTGAGGGAGCGCGCGGTCTGCGGGACGGGTCGCCGCGGCGGGGCCCGATGGTCCGGATCCGCCGGTGCCGGAGGGGCGCGACGACGTGTTCGATCGTCCCGCCGCGGGGCCTCGCGGGGCGTCCTCCGATCGGCTGGATCCGGGTCCCCCGATCGGCTGGTGCGTACCGACCGACCGGGGGATCGGGATGTCGGAGGGGGTCCGTAGGCTCGGAGCGTGACCACGGAACCCCCACGCAGCCCCTCGCGCGTGCGCCGCTCGACGGCGCGCGTGTGGAGCACGGCGATCTACGTGATCGGCCTGATGCTCGAGGCGGTGGGCGGATCGAGCGTGCCCGGCGCCTCCGACGCCAGGGCGGCTACGGGATTCGGGTCGCTGATCTTCGTCATCGGCATCGTGCTGTGGATCTCGGTCTTCTTCCGCGAACGGCGGCCGTGGGCGGTGGTGATCGCGGGCGGGGTGCTCGCCCTCATCGGGTCGTCCTACCTCCTCCTGCTCATCGGCGCGCACCGCGTCATGGTGCGCGCCTCTCGCCGAGACGCCCTGCTGCTCGGCGCGGCGGCGACCGCGGCGGTGGGGCTGTTCGTCCTGCGCGAGGCGGTCACGCGCTGGGGCGACGGCATGGGCGACATCTTCGAGGGGCTCGACCCGATGGTGCTCTCCCTCTTCTGCGCGACCGCGTCGCTCGGGGCGCTCTTCGCCCTCACCGCGATCGCGCGCGCCGGCCGCGCCCGCGAGACGGAGCGCCGCCGGGCCGATCACCAGCAGTCGCGGGCGGCGCAGCTCGACGACGAGCTGGCGCGGCGCACGGAGCGCGAGCGCATCGCGCGCGACATCCACGACGCGCTCGCGCACCGACTGTCCGTCATCTCGCTGCAGGGCGGCGTGGTCGAGATGGCCGTGTCGTCGGGAGACGCGCAGGCGGTCGACGTCGCGCGCTCGCTGCGCGACGAGGCGCATCACGCGCTCGACGACCTGCGGGGCCTCCTCGGCGAGCTGCGCGCCGAGCCGGGGCGCGACGACGCGGCGCCCCGGCCGTCGATGCGGGGCATCTCCGAGCTCGTGCGATCCGCGCGCGCCGCGGGCGCCACCGTCGATGCGATGATCATGGTCGAGAGCGTCGAGCAGGCGCCCGCCGTGCTCGACAGCACGGTGCACCGCATCGTGCAGGAGTCGCTCACGAACGCGCTCAAGCACGCCGCCGGATCCCCCGTGTCGGCGTACGTCGAGGCCTCCCCGACGCGGGGCGTGCGCGTGAGGGTCACCAACCCCCTGCGCGGCGCGGCCGCGGTCTCGTCGCACGGATCCGGAGCGGGCGTCGTCGGCATCCGCGAGCGCGCCGAGTTGCTCGGCGGCACGGCGTGGATCGGCGAGCACGAGGGCGAGTACGTCGTCGACGTGTCGTTCCCGTGGGTGCAGGTGCCGGCCGCCCCCGACGACGGGCCCCGCTGACGCCCGAGGCGCTCGCCGCTCGATAGGGTCGTCGGGTGACCGACGCCGCCCCCGCACACGCAGACCTCCCGCGCGTGCTCGTCGTCGACGACGACCCCATCGTGAGGCAGAGCGTGACGATGCTCATCGGGAGCCGCGGGGCGGGACAGGTCGTGGCCGACGCCGCGGACGGCGCGGCGGCGGTCGACGAGGCGCGCCGTCACCGTCCCGACGTCGTGCTCATGGACGTGCGGATGCCGCAGCTGTCCGGCCCCGACGCGACCGCGGAGATCCTGCGGATCCTGCCGGAGACCCGCATCATCGCGATGACGAGCCTCGGCACGGAGGAGGCCCTCACCCGCATGGTCGAGGCCGGCGCGCTCGGCTTCCTCGTGAAGGATCGCGTGTTCGACGAGGCGCAGCAGGCGATCGCGGCCGTGATGCGCGGCGACGGCTTCACCTCGCCCCGCGCGACGGCTCAGCTGCTGCGCCGCTATGCGGAGGCCGCGGGCGACGGGGCCAGGCGCGAGGCCGCGGAGCGGTTCGCGCGGCTGACGGACCGGGAGCGGGAGGTGGCGACGCTCGTCGCCGCGGGCGCGAGCAACCCCGAGATCGCCCAGCGGCTCTTTCTCTCGGTCGCGACGGTCAAGACGCACCTCGATCAGGTGCGCGCGAAGCTCGGCGCCGAGAACCGGGCCCACGTCGCGATCGTCGCCGACCGCGCGGGCTTCGGCCCCCGCCTCTGAACAGGCCCCGCCTGTCGATGGGGACTTCTCCCCATCGACAGCCGGGGGAAGGTGTTCCTAGGTTGTGTGGAGGCGGCTGGTTCCGGCTGCCGGTTCCGAAGACGTGATGTGC
>NZ_JAMXWT010000017.1:0-75821 GCF_050958665.1 Microbacterium sp. gxy059
CGGCGTGCCGGCCTCGTACTCCGTGAGGTCGCCCGTCTCGCCCGCCCGCACGGCACGCCGCCCGAGCACGAGGGCGTACGCGACGCAGGCGCCGAGGGCGAGCGCGCCGATGCCGATCTTGATCGCCCACGGCCACTCCTGCCGGGTGACGAACCCCTCGACGAGGCCCGAGAGCGCCAGCCCCAGCGTGAGGCCCACCACGACGGTCGCCATCGAGCGCCCCGCGGACGCGACGGCTGATCCGCGGCTGGTCGGCCCCGGGGCGACGAGGGCCCAGAACACGCGGAGCCCTGCGGCCCCGGCCGCGAAGATGCACGTCATCTCGAGGAGGCCGTGCGGGAGGATGAACAGCACGAAGTCGGCGCCGCGGTCGAACCACGTCATCACGGCGGCCGACGTGCCGAGCCCGACCGCGTTCTGCACGAGCACGTACAGCGGCCAGAGCCCCGTGATGCCGAACATGATGCACTGCGCCGCGATCCACGCGTTGTTCGTCCACACCATCCCGGCGAAGACCGCCTCCGGATGGTCGCTGTAGTAGGCGACGAAGTCCTCCTCCGCGTACTGCTTCAGCTGCATCTCGTCGCCCATGGCCGCCATGTAGGCGGGGTCGGACGACGCCCACCAGCCGACGAGGGCCACGATGCCGACGAAGGACGCCGCGATCGCGAGGGTCGTCCACCGGAGGCGGTAGAGCGCGGCGGGCAGCTGGTGGACGAAGAAGCGCGGGATCTGCCGCAGCATGTTCTCCGGCGCACCCGTGATGCGCAGCCGCGCCCGCCCGAGGATCGTGGACACGTGATCGCCGATGCGGGTGCGACCCTGGACGGTCTTGATCTCGGCGAGGTCGGCGGAGGCGGATCGGTACAGCCCCACCATCTCGTCGACCTCCGCGCCGGAGAGCGAGCGCCGCTTCGACAGCTCGTCGAGGCGACGCCACTCGTCTCGGCGGGCTTCGGTGAGTGCGTCGAGGTTCACGCCTGCCACCCTACGCGAGCACCCCGCGGCGTCTGATTGACTGGAGGCATGTCCGCGCTCACGGCCCCGGCGTCGCCGCCCGCCCTCGTCGCCGAAGACGAGGTGCTCACGGGAGAGGCCGTGGCCCTCGACCTGCAGCCGATCGGAGCGGGCCTCAAGGCGATCGGCGGCGCGATCGACCTCCTGGCGTCGATCCTCGCGTACATCGGCGTCATGATCGGCGCGCTCAGCCTCGCGAACGCCGGGCTGCTCACCTCCGCGACGATGCAGATCGTCGGCATCGTCATGCTCGTCGTGTGCTTCGTGGCGGTGCCGACGATCGTCGAGACGCTCACCCGCGGGCGCAGCCTCGGCCGGCTCGCCGTCGGCGGACGCATCGTGCGGACCGACGGAGGAGCCATCGGCTTCCGGCACGCGCTCATCCGAGCGCTCGTCGGGGTGCTGGAGATCCTCATGACGCTCGGCTCCATCGCCCTCCTCGTCGCGATCTTCACGCCGCGCGCCCAGCGACTCGGCGACCTGGTCGCCGGCACGTACAGCGAGCGCACGCGCACGCCCGCCCTGCCCCCTCCCGCTCCCGGGCTGCCCGCTCCCCTCGCCGACTGGGCGGAGGTCGCCGACGTGTCGCGCCTCCCCGTGCGGATCGACGCCCGCGTGGCGCGCTTCGCGACGTCCGTCGGATCCTTCGCCCCCGCGACGCGCACGCGGATCGCGGCGGAGCTCGTCGAGGAGGTGCGGCCGTTCGTCTCCCCCGTGCCGGACGCGCCGCCCGAGATGCTGCTGCTCGGCGTCGCCGCGGTCCGTCGCGAACGCGATCTCGCCGCCCTGCGGCGGCGGTCGGCCGTCGCCGCGGCCCTCGCCGGACGACCCGACGACTGAGACGTCACCTCGGGGCGAACGCCGCGTGGCGCAGCACCGTCCATCCCTGCGGGACCTGGAGCCGGTCGGCGTGCAGGGCGCACAGGTCGTGCGCGTGGGGGTCGTTCCCGAGGCCGAGCGGGCCGAGCGCCGCCTGCCGCCCCTCGTAGTCGAACGTCAGCGTCGCGACCGCCTCGCGGTCGCACGACACCTTCGAGCAGATTCGTTCGCGCACGGGGCACACTCTAGGCTGGATCCATGAAGTGGTGGGATCGCGCACGCCGCGAGCGCGTCGATCAGCCGCTCCCCTCTCCCGCCCGCCACGGGCGGCACGGCAGGGCGGGGGGCGGATCCCTCACGCGCCCGCCGTTCCCGGCCGTCGGCTCGCGCTTCGACCGGTTCGACATGACGCTCGCCTCGTCGGCGGACTTCCTGCGGAGCACGTGGCCGGAGCTGCGCGACGTGCGCTTCGACATCGAGCGGATGCCGCAGACCGACGCCTCGGACGACGTGCCGCGCTGGGCGATCGACCGCGAGCGGAAGCGCATCGTCGTCTTCCGCGTGCCCGTCGAGCGGCTCGAGCGGGCGCACGGACAGCCGATGCACCAGACGGACGAGTTCCACCGCCGGCTGCTCATCGAGAGCGTCGTGTTCCGCGCGGCGGCCGAGTACCTCGGCCGCGACCCCTGGGATCTCGGCCTCGACCACCCGCACGACTGAGCCGCGTCAGGGGGCGACCGTGATCTCCTCGGGGGTCGCAGGGTCGGGGACGACGGGGAGCGTCGCGACCGATCCGGAGGACACCCGAGCGATCGACGCGGCGATCGGCCCGTCCGGCGCGATGCGCAGCGTCTGCCCGGACTCCGCCGGCATCTGCTCGCTCGCCCCCGGCGCCACCTCGACCGTCGTCGGCTCGTCGTCCCCGTCCTGCCGCGAGACGGCGACCTCGACGGGCTCGTCGGAGGTGTTCGCGAGCGTGAGCGTGTAGCTCGACGCGCTGCCGGGCACCGCGACGAGCGCCGGCTCGTCGAAGGGCTCGCTCGGCACGACCCAGCCGTAGTCGGATCCGCGCGTCTGCAGCGCCGCCGCGACGAACGGCGCGTCCGAGCGCATCCGGAGGGTGTAGCGCCCCGGATCGAGATCCGACAGGTCGACCGTCGCGGGCTTGCGATCCATGATGTCGACGTCGGCGGTGAGCTCGCTCTCGCCCGTCTTCAGCGAGACGACATCGACCGTCACCTGCGCGGCGTCCGGCCCCGTGCCGAGGAGCCGCAGCACCGTGGTCGCGGCGGCGGACTCCTCGGGAGGGGCGGTGATCGAGACGCGGGGCATGACGTGCTCGTGAGCGGGGAGGCTCGCGCTCTGCAGGTCCGCGCCGTTCGGCTCGAGCGTCGCGATGCTCGACGACTGGAGCGACGCCCGCACGGGAGCGCCCTCGCTCGTGACCCGCAGGACCGGGTCGGTCTCCCCTCCCGCCAGGGAGGCGACGGGCACGGCGCGCTGGCTGCGCGCGGGGATGGCCATGGATCCGGCGCTCGGCGTCGCGGCGCCGTCGACGCCGAAGACCTCGACCTCGACCGTCGCCGGCACGTCGGAGGGGTTCTGGACGATGAGGATGTCGGTCACGCCGGTCGCCACGCGGGCGCCGACGATCCAGGACTCCGGCTGGCCGGGCGCGCAGGCGGAGGCGACGAGGCCGCTCATGTCCTCGGCATCGATGTCCGCCGAGACAGAGGCCGCGACGGGGACGGGGCTCTCGCCGTCGGGCGCCTGGCGGACGAGGAACGAGGACCCGACGTCGGGCAGGTCGATGCGCCCCTCCGTGTCAGGTCCGTCGGCGTCGGCGCTCGCCGAGACGAGGTCGACCTCCGCCGCGACCGACAGACCGGCGGCGTCGCTCGCGTCGCGGCCGAGCGCGAGCATCGGGCCGTCGCAGGCGAGGACGGTCTCGGCGGGGAGCGGGGTGAGGGTGTGCCGGGGCCCCGCGGGCTGCTGCTCCGCGACGCCGTCGCCCGCGATCGTCGGCCACGGCGCCACGGCGGCCCCCACGGCGGCGGCCGCGAGGATCAGGCCCGTCGCGCCCACCGCGATGCGCTTCGCCACGGATGCGGTGCTCATGCGTCCTCCTCGTAAGCGGCGCCGATGACGCGGGGGTTCGCGCGCGCCGCCCGACGCGTGGAGCGCGTGGGGGCGGCGAGCAGCAGGGAGACGACGAGCACGGCCACCTGGGCGGCGCCGACGAGCCACGCGCCGCGGGCCTCGTCGCCGGAGAGGGGCGCGCGCTCGGCGACCTCCCCGTCCAGCAGCCACAGCACGCCGCGCGCGGTCTCCCCGACGCGCACGAAGCCGGCTCGGGCGTCCATCGAGGCCTTCGCCGTCAGCGACATGATGCGCTGATCCGCGTTCTGCTCATCCGCGGTCTCCCGCAGCAGCACGAAGGAGAGCCCGTCGTCTCGCAGGGGTCCCGCGATGTCCGACGCGCTGCCCGCGACGATGTCGGCCGCGAGCGCGGCGAGTCTCTCGTCGTCCTCGGACGTCTCCATGCGGGTGCGCAGCGCGGTGGACTGGCCGCTCAGCGTCTCGCTGGCGCCCCAGACGACCTCGGTGCTCATGCCGCCGTCGTCGAGCGGCGTGAGCACGAGGGTGCCCACGGGGCGGTCGCCGCGCGCCTCGGCCGCCACGTAGGCGGGGAGCGTCGTCTCGGTCCCCGCGTGCAGGGGCGTCGCGCCGCGGTGCAGCGCCGTCATCTGGGGCACGACGGCGACCGCGGCGCAGGCGACGACCGCGGCGCAGGCGATGCCGCGCCACGCGTGGAGGCGGCGCGCGGTGTCGAGGGTGATCGCCGCCGCGCAGACGATCCCGATCCAGGCGAGGCTGAGCCCGGCGCCTGGCCAGACGGCGACGGCGTCTCCGCGCTGGAAGGAGACGAGCACGTGCGGCGCCGCCGTCGCCGTCGCGATCCCGAGCGCCGCGGCCCCGAGGGCGTAGAGCGAGAGCCTCCAGCGTCGCGTGAGGGGCGCGAGGAGCGCGAGCAGGACGGCGGGGACGACGAGCAGCGCCGTCCATCCGTAGAAGGAGGGGTCCTGCGGTGCGCTGATACCCAGGTCGGAGAGGAAGCGCGGCCAGAAGGTCGCCTGCCCGTTCGCGAGCCCCGCGCCCGTGAGCGGGCCGCCGCCGTCGCTCGGCTGCGCGACCGGGTCGGCGAGGAGGGCCCAGGGCGTGCCGCGGCGCACCTGCTCGACGACGAGCGGCGCGAACATCGCGGCGGAGGGCACGGCGAGCCAGAAGATCCGCGCGATCCCCCTGCGCACCCACGCGATCGCGCTGAGGAGCGACACCGCCCACAGCACGCAGAGCGCCGGGGCCAGGGACGGCGAGCCGGCGAGCACGACGACGAGGAGGAGGGATCCCGCGCCCGCGGCCGTCCAGGATCGGTGCGCCGCGGCCGCGGCGAACACGAGCCAGGGAAGCGCGAGGTGCACGATCACCGCGGCGGGCTGTCCCTGCATGAGCGCGTCCCAGAACGGCGGGGCGACCCCCCAGAGGCAGGCGGCGAGCACCCGCGCCACCGCGCTGTCCGCCACGCGCGTCGCGGCGAACCACGCGCCGAGCACGGCGAGCGGCAGCGCGAGGAGCCACAGCGCGACGAGCGTCGCGCCGGGAGCGGCGGGCCACAGCGTGCCGAGCAGGGCCATGACCGTCGAGAAGGGATCCGCCGGGGCGGCCTCCGCGAGGCCCAGGGGACGCAGCCCGTACAGCGCGTCGTTCCACAGCCCCGACACGGTGCGGCGCAGCGGCAGCAGCGCGCCGCCGGCGATGTGCGGCCAGGTGAGCAGGGCGATGAAGACGCCGACGCTCACCGCGAGCGCGGCGAGGACGGCCCACGCCCCGCCGCCCGAGAAGAACCGCAGGTCGCTGCGCGCGTCGGCCCCGCCCTGCCCGTCCTCGTTCTGGCGCTCGCGCAGCTCGCCGCCCGAGATCCGCAGCGGGTCGACCTGCTGCCACGAGCCCGTGCGGAAGCGGGACAGCAGGGATCGGGAGCGGCCGATCGACGGCCAGCGCACCATCGCGGTGAGCGCGCCGGCCCACTCGGGCCAGACCCGGTCGGGTCGCTTGGCGAGGAGGGCGACGACCGTCGCCCAGAGCGCCGCGGGAAGCAGGCCGAGCCAGTGCAGGGGCAGCGCCCACAGCGGCGCGTAGACGAGGCGCCGGTGGAGCTGGGCCACCCGCTCGGTGTACGCCCGGGTCCCCGCGCGCTGCCGCGACGGCCGGACAGCGACGCGGGCCTCGGGCGCGAGCGCGACGCGCCGGCCGCCCAGTCGGGCCCTCACCCCCATGTCGAGCCCCTCGTCGACGCCGAGGAGGGCGCGATCGGGCACGAGCGCGTGGGCCACGTCGCCGCGCAGGAGCATGCCGCGCACGTCGGCGCCGAGCACGTCGTCCGACGCGTCGCGCTGACCCTGGTCGAACTCGCCCGCGGCGAGCTGCACGGAGCGGCCGAAGCGCGTCATCGTCACGCCCAGCGACTCGATGATGTCACTGTCGTCCGCGCGCACGAGCTTGGGGGCCGCGATCGCGACCGAGGGCTGGCGCTCCAGCGCCGCGTGCAGGGCGGCGAGGGCGCCGATCTCGGGCGCGGTGTCGTCGCCGACGAGCCAGACGGCGCTGCCCTCCGGCACCCGGCGGAGCGCGAGCTCGACCGCGCCTCCGAAGGGGATCGTCTCCGGCGCGCTGATCACGGCCTCGGCGCCGGACGACTCGGCCGAGGCGCGCAGCGGAGCGGGGTCGCCGCAGACGACGATCGTCAGCGCGTCGACGGGGCGCGTCTGGCGGCGCAGGGCGGAGAGGGTTCGCTCCAGCCGCTGCTCGGCCTCGGGGGCCGAACGCGCGACGAGCACGGCGTGAACTGGGGCGGGCATGACCCCGCAAGCTTAAGCCGCGGGCGATGCGCGCCGGTCAGGACACGCACAAGCGGGCGCGACGCGGGTCGCGGGCGCTCAGGACGCCTGGGCGGCGCGCTTGATGCGGCGCCGCTCGCGCTCGCTGAGGCCGCCCCAGATGCCGAAGCGCTCGTCGTTCTGCAGCGCGTACTCGAGGCACTCGGCGCGCACGTCGCAGGACGCGCAGATGCGCTTGGCGTCGCGCGTCGATCCGCCCTTCTCCGGGAAGAACGCCTCGGGGTCGGTCTGCGCGCAGAGCGCCTCGCTCTGCCACGAGAGCGCGCCGTCATCCGCCCCGTCGTCCGGCCTCACGCCGGGGACGCCGAGCTCGACCGGGTCGACGAACCAGTCGGCCGGCGCTTCGGAACGGTACTGCGGTGCGGTCATCGTGCTCTCCCCCGGTCTGGACCCGCTGGCGGGATCGTGCCTGGGGCAATTACACCCGTGTGATTCCCGAATATCAAGTCGCAGATACTAGAGGCCTCAACCGCGACATGAATGTTTTGCGCGCCCTCGGCGTGTCGCGCCCCCCTCAGGAGCCCGGCTGCGCGACGAACACCTCGCCCCTGCCGCTGACCGACACGCGCGCCTCGTCCTCCGAGACGAAGGCGGCCCCGCCGGCCGTCAGCGGTACGCTGACGCCGCCCGCCGTCACGGTCGGCGCGCCGTCGACGGCGAGGACGATCGCCGGGCCGGCCGGAGAGAACGACGCCTCCGAGGTGCCGTCGAGCCGGGCCCGGAGCAGCTGGAAGTCGCGCGCCGCGGCCGGATACTCCTCGAACCCCCCGCCCTCGCCCTCGAACACCCGCGGCAGGACGACGGGGACCGGGCCGGCGTGCGGGTCGAGGATCCGCATGAGCTCGTCCACGTCGATGTGCTTCGGCGTGAGCCCGCCGCGCAGGACGTTGTCGCTCGCGGCCATGATCTCCACGCCGAGCCCCTCCTGGTACGAGTGCAGCTGGCCTGCGCCCAGGAAGAGCGCCTCGCCCCTCCGCAGCACGACGAGGTTCATGAGGAGGGCGACGACGATGCCGGGGTCGCCGGGGAAGACCGCGGCGATCGAGCGGGCGTTGGACAGCTCGGCCGCGAACTCCGTCGAGCGCGCGGTGTCGAGCGCCTCGACGACGCCGTCCACGAGCTCCTGCGCCTCGCCGGAGAGCAGCCAGCGCACCGCGCCCGCGAGGCTCTCCTCGTCCGAGATGCGCTCGGCGAGCGGCGCCGCCGCCGGCCCGAGCGCGTCGAGCAGGCGGCGGGTCGCCGCGATCTCCCTCAGCCCGCACATGGCCGTGAACCGGTCGCTGAGCGCGACGATCATCTCCGGCTTGTGGTTGTCGTCGGCGTAGTTGCGCACGAGGCCGGGAGCGAGCGACGCCTCGCGCGCGAACCCCTCCTCCGCCTGGCTCTTCGTGGGGTGCACCTGGATCGACAGCGGCTTCGCGGCGGCGAGGAGCTTCAGGAGGTACGGCAGGCGGCCCGATCCCCGCTCGGCGAGGAGCGCGTCGAGGGTGCGTCCCGTTCCGTCCCGCAGGTCGGCGGGGTCGGACGGATGGTCTCCGAACCAGACCTCCGCCTCGGGCCCCAGGGCCGCCTCGCGGCCCTCCAGCGAGGCGAGGAGCGTTCTGGACCCCCAGGCGTAGTCGCGCGGCGCGTTCGTGAGAGAGACAAGCATGTCCTTCACTCTAGGGTCTCGTCGCATCTCCTCCCGTCGGGACGCGCGCGGCCGGAGCGCATACCCTGAGAGGCATGGCGCAGCTCAGCAGGCACCCCGTGGCACCTCCGCCTCGCGCTCCCCGCCGCGAGGCGACGGCGCATCTGCTGCTGCGCGCCTACGCGACCCTCGTGCTCTTCTCGCTGCTCGCCTACTCGGCCTGGTTCAACCTCGTCGGCGCGACCGGCGCGGCCGTCGTCCTGGGGGCGGGGACCCTCGCGACCCTCGCGATCTGGATCCCGGATCTCGCCCGGCGCCGCGGCGCGCGGGCCTTCGCGTGGCGCCGGCTCCCCTGGGCGGCCCTCGGGTACGGGACGCTCGCCGTCGCCTCTCTCGCGTGGTCGCAGTGGCCGGGCGCGACCGCCCTCACGCTGCTCCTGCTCGCCTCGTGCACCCTGCAGGGCGTCTTCCTGGCGGACGCGCTGTCCTGGGGCGAGATCGTCCGGGCGCTCGAGGTGGCGCTGCGCTGGATCCTCGGCCTGTCGCTCGCCGTCGAGGCGTGGGTCGCGCTCGTCGTGCGGCATCCCATCCTGCCGAACTTCTTCTCCGTCGACGGCGAGCCGGACCCCCACTGGTACTGGGTGCGCGGCAACCTCTTCGAGGCGATCGGCATCGGCCTCAGGATCCAGGGGATCGTGGGCAACTCGAACCTCCTGGGGATGCTCTGCGTCGTCGCCCTCGTCGTCTTCTCCGTGCGCCTCGCGGCCGGGCTCGCCGAGCGCGCGGCCCGCGAGCGGATCGCGATGAGGATCGTGTGGATCGCCGTGGCGGCCTGGCTGCTGCTGCGCGCCGGGTCGGCGACCTCGTTCGCGTGCGCCGCGCTCGTCGCCGTCGTGCTGCTGGCCGCGCTCGCCATGCGCCGCCAGCGCTCGCCCCGCGGCCGCACGCGGGTGTACGCGCTGTTCACGGCGCTCGTCGCGGCGGGCGCGATCGCCGCATGGCTGGGGCGCGATCTGCTGCTGAGGGTCGCGGGGCGCGGGGAGGGCCTCACGGGCCGCGACGCGATCTGGGGCGCGGTCGCCGATCGCGCCGCAGAGCTCCCCGTGCTCGGCCACGGATTCTCCTCGCCGTGGGTGCCGTGGGATCCCGCCTTCGACGGCTGGATCGTGGATCACGGCATCACGGTGTTCCAGGCGCACAGCATGTGGCTCGACGCCTTCCTGCAGCTGGGCGCGGCGGGCGTCCTGCTCGTCGCGATCGCCTGCGGGGCGCTCGTCTGGCGCGCCTGGTTCTTCGCCGTGGACCGGCCCCGCTGGGATGCCGACGGGAGCCGCCCGTTCTCGGTCCTGTCCCTCGTCCCCCTCCTCGTCGTGTGGGCGCTGCTCGTGCAGGGCCTCACCGAGTCGAACCCGATCATGCTCTGGGGCTGGACCCTCATCGTCCTGTTCTCGTTCAAGATCAAGACCGCCCCCGTGCTCTCCCCCGTCGACACCGACGCGGGCATCGGCACCGAGCAGCGCTGGCGCGGCGCGCGCCGCATCGCCGACCCCGCGGTGAGGGCGCAGCCGTGAGGGATCGGCCCGCGCGGGATGCGATCGTCGCGGAGCTGCAGTCGCCGGCGTTCGCGCGGGCCTACACTCTGACAGCCCTCACGGCGGGGTTCCTCACCGCCGTCCTGCACCGCACCGTCGGAACCGTGACGCTCGCGACCATCGTCACGGGGCTCGCCTGCCTCGGCGTCGCCGTGCTCGTCGCCCGTCGCGACGAGCTCTCGCTCGTCGGCTTCGCTCCCACGAGCCTCGTCCTCTTCCTCGCGTGGACCCTGGCGAGCGTCGCCTGGGCTCTCGACGGCGCCAGGGGGCGCACGCTCGCCGCGTGGCTGGCCCTCGTCGGGTGGGCGGTCGTCGCCATCACGATCGCCCACGTCAGGGACACGCTGCAGATCGCGCGCGCCGTGGGCGACGTGCTGCGCTGGCTGCTGACGCTCTCCCTCGCGCTCGAGGTGCTGAGCGGCATCGTCATCGACGTGCCGTTCACGGCGCTCGGGATCACGGGCGACATCGCGTTCGGCGGCCCCGTGCAGGGCCTGTTCGCCTCGCGCAACCTCCTCGCGTTCGTGGCCGTCGTCGCGCTCGTCACCTTCACGATCGAATGGCGCTCGCGCTCCGTCCCCCGGCACGTCGCCGGCTACTCGCTCATCCTCGCCGCGCTCCTGGCCGTGCTCTCGAGCTCGCCGACGGCGTTCGTGCTGCTCGTCATGATGGTCGTCGCGACGGCGGCGCTCGGCATCGCCCGCCTCGTCCCCCTCCCCCGCCGGCGCACGGCGCAGGTCGCGATCGCGGCGGCCGCGGTCATCGGCTTCATCGGGGCGTTCGCGATGCGCGGCCCGATCGTCCGCTTCCTCTCGGCGCGCAGCGGCTTCACGACCCGCGCCGACCTGTGGACCCAGATGATCGAGTGGATCAGGCACCGTCCGATCACGGGATGGAGCTGGTTCGGCACGTGGGAGGACGAGCCGTTCCCCACCAACATCGTCAACCTGTCCCTCGGCTCCCCCAACGCGTCCGCGCTCAGCGCCTACTTCGACGTGCTCCTGCAGCTCGGCTGGGTGGGCCTGCTGCTCTTCTCGCTCCTCATCCTGCTGGCGCTGGCGCGGGCGTGGCTCGCCGCCTCCGACCGCCGGTCGGTCGTGTACGCGTGGCTGCCGCTGATGCTCGTCGCCCTGCTCGTCGAGTCGGTCTTCGAGAGCTACGCGCTGAGCGACCTCGGGTGGCTGCTGCTCGTCATCTGCGCGGTGCGCGCGGGGCAGGAGCGCTCGTGGCGCATCGCCCTCGACCCGACGGCCCCTCTGCCGCCGCCGCGCGGCCTTCCCAGGCCCTGAGAGGTGGGCCGAGTAGGCTCGTCACCGGCGCGCGCGCCGCACCGTTCCCGAGCGACCTTCGAAAGCTGTGAGCACATGCCGATCGTCCTGCAGAACGTGGTCCTCCCCACCGACCGCGACCCCGACCTCCTGCCGCTGTACGTCGACCCCGACACCTGGTCGACGATCGACGGCGAGGCCGTGCGCGTGTCGCAGAGCGCCCACATCTCGGACGTGCGCAGCCGCACGAGCGTGCGGATCCCCGCCGGCACGCGCACGTCGTTCGCGACCTACTTCAACGCCTTCCCCGCGTCGTACTGGCAGCACTGGACCCCCGTGCGCGCCGTGCGCCTCTCCGTGCGCACGGAGGGGGCGGGGACGGTGCTCGTCTACCGCTCCAACGGGTCCGGCGTGCAGCAGCGCATCGCGACCGAGGAGGTCTCCGGCGAGTCCGAGAGCGTCTTCGACATCCCCCTCACGCAGTTCTCCGACGGCGGCTGGATCTGGTTCGACATCGTGGCGGGCGGCCGCGCGGTGACCCTCGCGGGCGGCACCTGGACGACCGAGCAGGAGCCGGAGCGCACCGGGCTCGCCTCCATCGGCACGACGACGATGAACAAGCCCGGCTACTGCGTCGACACGCTCACGGCGCTCGCGGGGAGCCCCGACGCGCTCGAGGTGATCGATCGCATCTTCCTCATCGACCAGGGCACCGACCGCGTCTCGGACCACGAGGGCTTCCCCGCCGTCGCGCAGGCGCTCGGCGACCGCCTGCAGGTCATCGAGCAGCCGAACCTCGGCGGCTCGGGAGGCTTCTCCCGCGCCATGTCGGAGACCCTCGGGCGCGAGGAAAGCGACTTCGTGCAGCTGCTCGACGACGACATCGCCCTGGAGCCGGAGTCGCTGCGCCGATCGGTGGTCTTCGGGCGGTTCACGACGGATCCGACGCTCGTCGGTATGCACATGTTCGACCTGCTCGATCGACCCAAGCTGCACGCGTGGGCCGAGGAGGTCGAGCGGGAGCCGTTCATGTGGCGCCCCCTGTTCCTCGAGCAGATGCCGCACGACTTCTCGCGGCGCAACCTGCGGCAGTCCCGTCTCCTGCACATGCGCATGGACGCCGACTACAACGGCTGGTGGGGCTGCCTCATCCCGAAGGCCGCGATCGAGGAGGTCGGGCTGTCGCTTCCCGCGTTCATCAAGTGGGACGACGCCGAGTTCTGCCTCCGCGCGGGCGAGGCCGGGTTCCCGACCGTGTCGCTGCCCGGCGCCGCGCTGTGGCACGTCTCGTGGGTCGGCAAGGACGACGCGATCGACTGGCAGGCGTACTACCACGCGCGCAACCGCATCGTCGCGGCGCTGCTGCACTCCGAGGAGCCCGAGGGCGGCCGCCTGCTGCGGCACAGCCGCCGCGTCGACCTGAAGCACCTCATCTCGATGCAGTACTACCCCGTGGCGCTGCGCATGCGCGCGCTGCGCGACGTGCTCTCCGGGCCGGACCACATGCGGCGCACCCTCGCGACCCGCATGCCCGAGGCGCGCCGCCTCGCCGCGCGCTTCCCGGAGACCACCGTGCACCGCGAGTCGGACGAGGTGCTGCGCTCGCGCTTCGGGCGCCGGGTGTTCGATCCGCCACGCGGGCCGGTCCCCGACCCGCCGCTCGGGCGCGCGCGCATCGTCACGACGGCGCGCGCGGTCGTCTCGCACCTGCTGCGCCGCCCCGACCCCCGCAACCTCGACACGCCCCAGGTCGAGTTCAGCAAGGCCGACGCGACGTGGTGGCGCGTCTGGTCGGTCGACTCCGCGATCGTGAGCGCGGCGGACGGCTCGGGCAAGCAGATCTACGCCCGCGACCGCCGCATGTTCCGCCGCATGCTGCTCGAGTCGGTGCGCCTGCACCTCCGTCTCCGCCGCAGCTGGTCGCGGCTGGCGCGCGACTATCGCCGCGCCCTTCCCGACCTCGTCTCGCCCGAGGCGTGGCGCCGCACGTTCGAGCAGGACGCATGACCCCCTCCCCCGAACGCCCCGCCAGACGGGCCGCAACGAAGAAGGCGACCGACGTGACCACGACTTTCGACCCCCAGAGCGCGACCATCGCCGTCGTCACCTACAACCGCTCCGCGCTGCTGACGCGGCTGCTCGAGTCGATCGAGCGCATGGATCCGAGGCCCGGCCACGTCGTCATCGTCGACAACGCCTCCTCCGACGACACCACCGAGGTCGTCGAGGGCTTCCGCTCCCGTCTCGGCTCGGAGATCGTCTACCAGCGCCTCGACGAGAACACGGGCGGATCCGGCGGGTTCAGCGAGGGCATGCGCCTTGCCTACGAACTCGGGTCCGAATGGATCTGGCTCATGGACGACGACGTCGAGGTGCTGCCGGACGGCCTGGCCGCGATGGGCAGGTGGACGCCGCGGTTCCAGAGCATCCAGGGCCGCCGCTACGACTACGACGGCTCCGAGTTCTACTGGCAGTACCGCGTCTCGGTGCCGCTCGGCATCCCGATCCCCTTCGCCCCCGCGGGCTTCGACGAGTCCGGCTACCGGGAGATGAACTCCGGCTGCTTCGAGGGCATGTTCATCCACCGCGACATCGTGCGGCGGATCGGGCTGCCCGACCCCCGGTTCTTCATCTACTGGGACGACACCGTCTACGGCTACCTCGCCTCGATCATCACCCGCAGCGCGATCGTCGACGAGTTCGTGCTGCAGCGCACCCGCGAGATCAGGCAGTGGGACATGGGCACGAGGCACCTCAACGCCTCGAGCGACATGTACCGCTACTACATCATGCGCAACCGCGGCATCATGAAGCACTACTACGCGGCCCACGGCGACTACCGCCCCGTGCGCTTCGCGATCGGCACGGCGGCGACCTTCGCCAAGGAGATCATCCGCCTCGCCGCGGTCGAGCGCCGCGTGACCCGCAAGGGCTGGGGGAACCTGTGGCGCGGCATGCGAGACGGCTGGCGCCTCGCCCACGACAAGGCGTTCGAGGTCATGCCGGCGCTCGAGGAAGCCTGAGCGGCTTCCCCGGCGCACGTCCGAGCGTCAGGGGAGGCTCTTGATCACCCTCGCGGGGACGCCTCCGACGAGGACGTCTTCCGGGACGTCCTCCGTGACGATGGATCCGGCGGCGACAATCGCCCCCGCGCCGATCGTGACACCGGGGAGGATCGTCGCGCTCGCGCCGATCCAGACCCCGTCCCCGATATCGATGGGATCGGTGCGCACCGCCCCGGCGCGTCGGCGGTGAGGGCCATGGTCGTGGTTGTCGGTGATCAGTCGGACGAAGGGACCGAGGTTGACCCGTGCGCCGAGGCGCACGCTCGGCCGGATGTAGGCGTCCCGGTTGATGAAGGTCTCGGCTCCGATGAAGACATCGGGGCCGACGATCTCGGAGCCCCGATAGATCTTGACGCCCTTCTCGATGACGATGTTCTCGCCCATCACGCGGACGGAGCCGTCGACGAACGCCTCGGGATCGATCGCTGCGGTCATGGACCGTACCTCCTCCTATGGTCGAACATGGCCGCCCGATTGTATGTTTCCCGGCTGGGCGCGCGGCGCGTGCGAGCCGCGGAGAGCGGGGTGGGTGCGTCGACCTCGACCGGCGCGCCCCCCCTCCCGCTCCCGCGGAGAGTCCGCGGACCGCGCCCCGAAGACGACGCCGAGCAGCAGAAGCACGCAGGCCGCCGCGAACATCGTCCTCAGGAGCACAGGGGAGATGTCCATGAAGGCCGCCGGATCGGAGATCGATGCCGGCGTCCCCTCCTCGCGTGCCCGCCATGTCAGAGGGACCGCGGACCGCATCGCCACACCGACGACGACCATGGCCACGACCCCGCCGATGATCGTCACGGCGCCGTTCACACGTCGTGATGCCCGGTGCGCCAATCGGTGAGCCAGCATCGCGAACGCCAGCGCGAAGACGGCGATCCCGCTGAAGAGGTACCTTCCCTGGATTCCGCGCCTCAGACTGCCGAGATCCCAGTAGATCGCGTGCGAGTTCTGAAAGAGCGTCACGAGGATGACCACCGGATACAGCAGCAGGATCGCCAGCAGGAGACGCCGACGGGCGAGAACCAGCGCCAGCACGATGACCAGGACGAGGAAGATGCCCCCGGCGCCCACGATCCACCCCTGCCCATCGGCGCGCACGTAGCCGATGCGGTCCCAGAAGGTCGCGTTGAGGCGCGCGAAGAACGTCTTGACGAAGAGGGAGAGCGAGTAGCCGTCCGCCGCGACCTCCTGGCCGCGGTCATCTCTCAGTCCGAAGCGGCTGGGCTGGATCCGCCCCAGCAGGATGAGGTTGCGGATCCACCACCATCCCCCGATCGCGGCTGCGATGCCCGCCGGCAGCAGCAGTCGCCATGTCGCAGACCACAGGCCCCACCCTCGCCGCCATACCGCCCAGACCGCAAGCAGGAGCACGACGGGGGCGAGCATCAGCGCGTATCCCTTCGCGAAGAGCGCCACGCCGTACGCGACCCCCGAGAAGACGAGCATGCCGGTCCGGTGACGTGGGTCTGTTACGGCCCGCACAAGCGCATAGATCGTCGCGCTCACCGCCAGGATCAGCAGCGCATCGTTCGATATCCGGCTCCCCGACGCCGCGTACCAGGGAATGAACAGGGGAAAGAGCGCCCCGAGGATCCCCGCCCATCTGGACCCGGTCGCCCGGCGCACGACACCGGCGATGAAGGGGGTCGCTCCCGCGACCATCGCCGCCGAGAGAGCGTAGAGGACGAAGGCGGTGTGGTCCCATCGCATACCCTCGCCACCCGTCGTGTGGACGACCGCGGCCGCCACCAGGTAGTAGCCCGGCGGGTGCTGAACCATCCCGTCGTTCGACCTCATGGGAGGGACGGACGGATCGATGAAATCCCCCCTCCCGCTCGGCGCGGGAAGAGGATCGACGAACTCCCCGTCGGGCATGACGGCCCCGGACTCGCCGAGCGCTCGCCACGTCGAGCCGAGCAGAGATGCCTCGTACGGGAGGGGCCATCCGCCGCCGTCAACCAGCCGAGCCACGGAGTTGTAGTGCTCGCGCTCGTCTGGCCCCTCGAAATGGGGCAGGGCGAATGCCCAGAGCAGGGAGAACAGAAACGTCGCCGCGGTCAGAAGTGCGGCGCTGCCGAGATACGCTCGCTCACGCCTCGTCGCCACCCGCAAAGAGGGAGACACCCCGGAATTCTACCTGTGCCTCCGGCCGCGCCGGAGTGCGCGCCCTGACGTGACGGCGCCGTCTCCCGTTTCCCGGCTGGGCGCGCGGCGCGGAGTCGATCGCGCCGCGTCCCCGTAGCATGACGGTCGTGTCCAACTATGCCTTCATCGCCTACGGCCCGTCGAAGCGATCCGCGATCGACGCCTGGCTGCGACGGAGCGCCCCGGAGTCGGAAGTCCGCAGGATCCGCCTCCCCCTCGGGCGGACTCTGGCGATCGTCAGCAGGGACGTCGAGCGCAGCATCTCGGGAAGCGCCTTCTTCCGGGGCACGCTCATCGCCCCGGCGGAGAAGCGCATCGTCTTCGGCGCGCGAGGATGGGCGGACGCTCCGCCCTCGGTCCGAGCTGAGCCCGGCGAGCACGACGGCTCGTACATCGCCGCGGACTGGGAGGACGGCGTGTCGATCGATCGGGACGCGTTCGGATGCGCGCGTCTGCTCGTCACCTCGGGCCGAGGCTACGCAGCGGCCTCCGATTCGCTCCTCGTCCTCGCGTCTCTTCGGCGCGCTCTGGGAGACCCCTGCACGCCGAACGAGGAGGCTCTGCTCGCCAGGATCCCGCGAACCGAGATCGTCGGCCAGCAGATCTCGTCCGAGACGATCATCTCGGAGGTCTCCTTCGTCCCGCCCGGACGCGGTCTCCGGCTCTCCCGCGCGACAGGCGGCTGGCGGATGACCGGGCGCACGCTCCGCGAACGAATCGAGGCACCGAGGGGATCCTATGCGGACGAGCTCCGTGCCGGCGCGGAGCAGGTCGCGAGCGTCGTCGCCGGGCTCGTCCAGGTCGGCGGCTGGACGACCGCACTCGAGCTGTCCGGCGGATACGACTCACGACTCGTCCTCGCCGGGTCGACGGCGGCAGGGGTCGCCTCCGACCTCCGGATCGTCGTGGGCGACTCCGGGCGCCCCGAGCTCGCGGGCGATGTGGCCGCGGCGACGGGGATCGCGCGCTCCCTCGGCCTCGACCTGTCGCTCCGCGATCTGCGCCCGCGCGCGTTCGAGCCGGGCGAGGACGAGCTCGCGACGTGGTCGGCGACGCTGCTCGGTGTCTACGACGGCTATGGCTCCGCGCGTCGCGGAATGCAGGAGGATCGTCAGATCACCTTGCAGGGCCTCGGAGCGGGGGCGGTGAAGGGCGCCTGGGGGTGGAGCCCGCTCGACGCGCTCCTGCGCAGGATGGATCCTCCCGACATCGCGATCGACGCCACGCGCGCTCAAATATCGGCCTCCCTGCGCGGGCTCGGGGGATCCCCCGAGGACGGCGATGCCAGCGAGCTCTACTACCTGGGCTATCGCAACGCACTGCACGGCACCGCGGCGCACATTCACACTCGGATGACCGCAGTGAACCCCCTCATGCAGATCCTGCTCGCTCGCCTCGGACACACGCCGGCTGCCGATGGACGCGGATTCGCGGGCGAGGGGGACGTCATCATGGACATGATCGCCGTGCTCTCACCCGACGTCGGTTCGCACCCCTATGATTCGCCGGAGCGGAATCGGAGCCTCGCGTCGCTCCAGGCACGATCCGCGGAACTCGGAGGCGAGCTCGGGTCGGTCCAGGTCTCCTCCGTGTGCGGGTCCCCGGATGACGTCGTCGCCGGCCCGTCCGCCTTTTCTCTAGAGCTCGCGCGCAGAGCAGGTCTCACGGGCCCGCTCACCCCGGAGAACGCCGCCAGCCGCGCCCCGTCCGCGATCGACGCCCTCCCCTCCGCGCCACTGCGAGACGCCTATCGCGACCTCTACGAGAACGCCGTCTGGCGCATGAGCAGGTCCGGCCCCGATCTCCGCTTCACCGGC
Source organism: Microbacterium sp. gxy059 (assembly GCF_050958665.1). Classification (NCBI taxonomy): domain Bacteria; kingdom Bacillati; phylum Actinomycetota; class Actinomycetes; order Micrococcales; family Microbacteriaceae; genus Microbacterium; species Microbacterium sp. gxy059. The sequence goes on from NZ_JAMXWT010000017.1 coordinate 18,309, forward strand.
GTGACCATGCCCCGCATCTCGATGCTCGAGGTCCTCACCCTGGCGGGGTAACGCATCGCCCGCGTTCGCAGGCGAGAAGAGGGGCCTCAGGCCTCGCGCGACGCAGAGAGGGCGGGACGGGTGGCCGCTCGCTCCTCGTCATCCGCGGGACCGATCAGTCCCAGCGCGCGTGCTCGCGCGATCCCCTCCCCGATCTCCGCGTTCTCGCGCGCGACCGCGCGCGCGAGAACGATCTCCTGCGCTCCGACGAGTCTCCACAGCACCTCGTCGCGCCAGGTCGGCGGCTGCTCTCCACCCCGCTGCGCCTGCGATACCGCTGTCATGACGCGCGCATCGAGCTCGTTCCTGACTGCTCCCTTGCGCAGGAACCAGTAGAGGGAGCGGGCGGCGTGAGCCGTCGCGCCCGGCCCGCCGTTCGCGTCGTCGCAGACGCGAAGCGCGAGCGCGTCCTGGTCGCCGATCAGACCCGCCGCGCGCGTCAGCGCCCGCGCCTCTTCCGCGGTCTCCCGATACTCGAGACCACGGGCGATGTCTTCCAGAGCCGTCGCCGACGCGCGGCGGAGACCCGCCTGGTCGCGGTCCGGCCCCCGGGAAGACTCACCGCCCCAGACGTCGTGCGGGAAGGCGCTGAGCAGAGCCTCCCGATCGATCTCCGTGGGCTCGACGGGCCCCAGATCTCGCGCTTCGGCGGGAGAGGAGGCAAAGCGCACGCCTCTGCGTCCCGTCCCCGCGTAGTAGTCCACGTATTTGAAGGGGTGCTCCGACGCCGACAGCAGCGGACGAGACGGGATCCCGAAGGCGTCCGCGACGATCAGCGCGTGGAGAGAGCTCGCGATCACGAACGAGGCGCCCAGAATACGGCGGATGACCGAGCGCGGATCTCCGCGCGGATCGACGACATCGCCCGCGTCGAGAAGCGCGCGGTCGTTGAGGTTCGGGACGAGCACCTCGTCGCGATGCGCCCGATTCCCGACCCCCCTGGCCTTGGCGAGCTCGGGCACGAGATCCGGAAGGAGGAGCGCCGGATCCCCGTAGACCTCGGGCACGTCGATGCCGTGGCCGAGCAGGACGGCTCGCGTGTAGGGGCCGCGCACCGCGCGCACATCGAGGGGATAGGTCAGCACCTGCCTGACCTTTCCGTTGACGCCTGCTCCCCACACGACGTCGCCCGGCCGGGCGAAGTGCAGAACGCTCCCGATCGAGATCAGCCGCCCGGCGCCGGGCCCGGGAGATGGAGACGGCTCCTCGGTCGCCTGCTCTCGGATCGCTCGCACGAGCATCGGGCCGAGCTCATCGCCGAAGTTGCCCCCGTCGTCGTCGGGGTGCCATCGGGGGAGCTCGACTCCTTCGAGCACATCACCATCAAAGGGCACGAATCTCCCACCGCTCCGCGTCCGAAGGCTCCCCGGGCGTCTCCCGCCTCGGGGTCCACTGCGTGATCTACAATAGCGGCGATGCGCGAAGGTTCCTCAGTTCTCGTCTTCCCTGCGTGGCGGGACAACCCGTTCCTGAACATGCTCGCGCTCGCGGCGCGCGCCGAAGGCCACCGCTTCCTCGGATCGACGACCTACGACGGCCTGCTGCTGCAGCTGCGCCGGCTTGGCGCGGGCGATGTCCTCCACGTGCACTGGACGCACCCCCTTCTCCAGACCGCGGAGACGGCGGACGACGCGGAGGTCCGTCTGGAGCGGCTCCGCGAGCAGTTCGCGGAGCTGTCGGATCGAGGCGTGTCCGTAGTGTGGACGATCCACAACCATCTGCCCCACGAGCTCTCCTACGCGGATGCGGAGCGACGGCTCTATCGTCTGCTCGCCGACGCGGCGAATGCCATCCACGTGATGGCGCCGGCCACGCCGGAGGTCGTCTCCGACGTCGTCGCGCTCGACGCCGCGAAGGTGCGGATCATCCCCCACCCGAGCTACGAGGGCATCTACGACACGTCCATCGACCGCGCCTCCGCGCGGGCGAGCTTCGACCTCGCGGCGACCGATCGCGCTGTCCTGTTCCTCGGCCAGATCCGCCCCTACAAGGGAGTCGACTCCCTGATCTCGGCGGCCGCCGCGGCATCGCTGCCGGACCAGGACATCGTGCTCATGCTCGCGGGAGCGATCAGGGAGATCCCCCTCGACGACTTCGTCGCATCCGTGCCCGACGAGCTGCGGACGATCACCCACCTGTCGTTCGTGGACGACGGCGACATCGGTCGGTGGTTCCGCGCGGCGGACATCGCGGTGTTCCCCTACCGCGCCATCCTGAACTCGGGGAGCCTGCACCTCGCGGCCAGCTTCCACACGCCCGCGATCCTGCCGGATGAGCCGCATCTGCGCGCGCAGTTCGGGGACGAGCGCTGGGTGGCGTTCTTCGACCCGGCCCGTCCCTCGGAGTCGATCGCGGAGCTCCTCAGCGATCCCTCGCTGTTCGCGGACGTCGACGCCGCGGACTTCCGTGCCTTCGCCGACCCGATCTCTCCCTGGGAGGTATCGCGCCGGTACGCCGCGCTCCTCGACGAGCTCGGCGCAAGCGCGACCGCGCGCTGACCCCTCGGCCCGTCAGCGCGGCGCCCGAAGAGAGCCCGCGCGAAGCCTTCGCCGAGACGGCGAAGGATACCATCGATCATCGCGCCCCTGCTGCCGGAGCAGGTCGCCCCGCTTCCAGGACCCTTCACACGCCCATGCCCCACGAACGAACATCACACGCGAACCTCGCACCGCCGGATCCGTCGCCGCGCAGCGCTCGCGCGGAGCCCAGCGGGCCCGCGCGCATCCCGGAGATCGACGGGCTGCGCGGGATCGCGCTGACGCTTGTGGTGCTCTTCCATCTCTTCGGCCATGGGCGGGTTTCCGGTGGCGTGGACGTGTTCCTGATGGTCTCGGGCTTCCTCCTGACCCTCTCGCTGGCGCGCGCTCTCTCCTCAGGTCGACCGATCGGCGTGCTCGGTCGATGGGGTCGGACGTTCGTCCGTCTCACGCCGCCCGCGGCCGTGGTGCTGCTCGTCGTCGTCGCTCTCTCCGCGACGGTCCTCGATCCGGGGCAGCAGCTCTCGACGCTCGAGGAGGTCATCGCCGCCGCGCTCTACCTGGAGAACTGGCAGCTGATCGACGCGAACCTCGCCTACGGGGCGGCAGGCCCCGAGACGAGCCCGCTGCAGCATTTCTGGTCGCTGTCTGTCCAGGGCCAGTTCTTCCTGGTCTTCCCCCTGCTCGCGCTCATCATCACGCGGGTCGTGCGCACGCCCCGCGCCCGCTCTCGCCTGCTGTGGATCCTCACGGTCGCCGGAACCATCGCGTCCTTCGTCTATGCCGCCCTCGCGAACGCCGAGGACCCGAGCTCGGCGTACTTCAGTACCTTCGCCCGGCTGTGGGAGATCGGACTGGGCGGGATCGTCGCGGGGCTGTGGTTACGGGGTAGCGTCATCCCGCTGGCGCTGCGCGGGGCGACCGGGTGGCTCGGTCTCGTCGCGGTCGTGCTCAGCGGCTTCCTGATCGACGGAGGCGCCGCCTACCCGGGTCCGCTCGCGCTCGTCCCTGTCGGTGGCGCGGCGCTCGTGATCCTCTCGACGGGTGCCGTCTCACGGCGGTCGGCCTCACGCATCCTCGCACACAGGAGGCTCGCCCAGCTCGACCGCATCTCCTACGGCCTGTACCTGTGGCACTGGCCTCTGCTCATCGCCTATCTCGCGGTCTTCGACCGAGAGGACGGCCGGGTCGGGCCGCTCGGAGCGATCGCGGTCCTGGCACTCGCTCTCCTCCTCTCCACCGCCACGACGTTCGTTCTCCGGATCCCGACGCGCTGGGCAGCGAATCGAGGCACGCCGGCGCAGCTGATCGCCGTCCTCCTCGCCATCTCCCTCGCCACGCTGCCCGCATACGGCGCCCACGCGCGGCTGATGACCCTGGAGATGGGCGGACTCACCTCCTGCTCGGGCGCCGCGGCGCTGGATCCCGACAACACGGAATGCGCTGACTTCGAGCTCCACGATGACCAGGAGGCGCTGACGCCGGGGATCCTGCCGCCCGTCGCGCTCCGGCCCGCAGACGACCCGACCCGCCCGGAGTGCTGGGCGGGCCAGACGGAAGACGAGTTCCGCCTCTGCACGATCGGGGACACGGCGGGGAACATGACGATTCTCGCGGTGGGAGACTCCCACATGGCAACGCTCACCGATGCGCTCGACGAGATCGGCGGACGCCAGGGCTGGAGGATCGACCTCGCGACGCGAGGGAAGTGCCGCTGGATGGGCACGGAGGCGCACCTCGCCTCGTCCGCCACCCAGGAGCGCGAGCGCTGCGCCCGATGGCGAGCCGACGTCGATGACCGCGCCGCGTCGGGCGACTACGACGCGGTGATCGTGGCGAGCGCCTCCAAGACCGAGCTCGCCGTGCCCGCCGACCGCGATCCGGATGAGTTCGACGCCGAGCAGCTGCTCGCCGCTTGGGCCGTCCGCGCGGATCCGGAGCGCACGCCGCTCGTCGCCTTCCGCGACAACCCCTCGATCTTCGACTCCCTCCAGGAGAAGTGCATGTCCGACATCGAGGCGCTGCGGGGCGGCGACTGCTCGCTGCCCCGTGACAGGGCCCTCTTCGAGACGGGCGTGGAGGAGGCCGTCGCCGCCGACCCGAACGCGCACCTCGTCGACCTCACCGACCGCATGTGCCGGGACGAGGTCTGCGACCCGGTCGTGGGCGGGGTCTGGCTGCTGCGCGACAATAACCACCTGACGGGAACGTTCGTGCGCACGCTCACTCCGTACATCGAGAGGGAGCTCGTCGACGTCCTCGGCGGCTGACGACGGTCGGGGAGGATCGCGGTCCTCCTCGGATCGAGTGTGCGGCACGCGCGGGTTCTCGGCGGATTCATCTCGCCTCCCCCGTAGAATCCCGTGGTGTCCTCCACCGCGCCGCCATCTGCCCGCAAGACCACGCAGCGCCTCGATATCCAGGGCCTGCGTGCGGTCGCCGTCCTCGCCGTCGTCGCGGCGCACGTCGTCGGCTTCCCGGACGGCGGGTTCGTGGGAGTCGACATCTTCTTCGTCGTCTCCGGCTTCCTGATCACCGGTCTCCTGCTCCGAGAGATCGATCGCACGGGAAGGATCTCCTTCACCCGCTTCTACGAGAGGCGTGCGAAGCGCATCCTTCCCGCGGCCGCCGTCGTGCTGGTCGCCACGGTCGTCGCCTCGTTCGTCCTCCTCGGCGGCGATCAGGGACGGGAGACGGCGGTCGACGCATTCTTCAGCGCCGTGTTCCTCGGCAACTGGCGCTTCGCCGCACAGGGCGTCGACTACTTCCAGCAGGGCACGCCGCCGTCGCCCCTGCAGCACTTCTGGTCGCTCGGCGTCGAGGAGCAGTTCTACCTCGTCTGGCCCTGGGTGCTCCTCCTCGTCGTCGTGCTCGCCGCGCGCTTCACCGACTGGTCCTCGCAGCGCGTGAGGGCCGTCGGCGCCGGCGCGATCCTCGTGCTCACGCTCGCCTCCTACGCCTGGGCGTCGGTCGAGACGGTCTCCCGTCACGAGTTCGCCTACTTCTCGACCTTCTCGCGCGCCTGGGAGCTCGGCATCGGCGCGCTGCTCGCCTTCCTCCCTCGCTTCTCCGCCTCGACAGCCGTGCGCCGGATCCTCACCTGGGTGGGTCTCGCCGGCATCGTCGCCTCGTTCGCCTTCGTCACGAGCGCCTCCCCCCTCTGGCCGGCGCCCCTCGCGCTCCTCCCTGTCCTCAGCACCGCGCTCGTGCTGCTCGCCGGAGTCGACTCCCCTGACGACTACCGCGCGCCGTGGCTGCTGACGAACCGGGTCGCGACCTACGTCGGCGACATTTCCTACAGCCTCTATCTCTGGCACTTCCCCGTCGCCATCCTGCTGATCTCGGTCCTCCCCGCCGGCTCCCGCCGGTATCTGCTCGTCGCGCTGGTCCTGATGTTCGCGCTGTCCGCGGCCAGTTACCACCTGGTCGAGAACCCCGCACGACGCGCCGCCTGGTTCCGCCGGCGAGCGGGCGCGGCGGGGCCGTCGCGCGTATGGGTGCCGCTCGCGACCGCATTCGCTCTCATCGCGGCGCTCGGCGCCGCGGGAAACGCCGCCGTCCAGCAGAGCCAGCCCGTGGCGAGCGAGGGCCCCGAAATCCTCGTCTCACCGGAGGAGGCGCCGCCGGAGGAAGCCTGCTGGGGCGCCGGCGCGTTCGCACGGGGTGAGGCGTGCGCTGAGATCGATCTCGGCGCTCTTGCGCCTGCCCCCAGCGAGGCGGAGTCGGATTCCGGCGGCGCCTATGCCTGTTACTCCACCGACGGCGAGATGCAGACCTGCCGCTACGGGTCGGAGGACACCGACGCCCTGCGCGTGGCGCTCGTCGGCGACAGCCACGCGGCTTCCCTCATCCCCGCTCTCGAACCGCGCCTCACGGACCTCGGGTGGTCCATGGACACCTACGTCGGGCGCGGCTGCGGCCTCATGGAGGAGGGCGCGACGGAGTCCGACTGCGACACCGCACGCTCGGAGATCAACGAGCGGCTCGTCTCGGACGACTACGACCTCGTGATCACAACTTCGACCCGGATGTTCCAGATCGACCCCGCGCCGAAGGCCGCCATGATGAGCCGTCTGCTCGATGCCGGCACCCAGGTGGTCGTCGTGGCGGACAATCCCCTGCTGTCGGAGGACGCGATCGCCTGCACGACGCGCATCGGCGTCGGGCCGGACGAGACGTGCGCGGACCCCGAGTCTGACGCGATGGGCCCGGAGGACACCAACATCGAAGCGGCCCGGCTCGCTGGCGCGGAGGTGGTCGATCTGACCGAGCTGTACTGCGACCGGAGCTCCTGCCCCGGGATCATCGGGAACGTCATCGTCTATCGAGACGCCGCCGGGCACATCACCGCCACCTGGGCCCGGACCCTCAGCCCGTACCTCGTCGAGGCGCTTCAGGAGCGACTGACGACCTGACCAGGGGTCGTCAGCCGCGGCGGCGCAGCGCGCGGACGACGCGGCCGGCGGCCCCTCGGCCGCGACGCGCGGCACCCTGCATCGTGCGCCGGGCCGCGCGCGGGAGCCAATGACGGCGACGGCGCACCATCAGCGCCTCTCCGAAGGAGTCGTACAGCAGCGGATCAAGCGCATCGTACTCCGGGAGCTCCGCGCCGCACCGAGCCGACACCGCCTCCGCGCCCTCGGCGAGGAGAAGCGCCGGTGCGAGAGGTCGTTGGAGAGGAAGCGCGCGCACCGGATACAGGGCACGCCATTCGTTGCGCCCGTCCTCCGTGCGGCGCCAGCTCAGCTCGGCGGGCTCGATCGGCGCGCCCCCGTTCGCCTCCGCGTCGTGCAGGACGGGGAGGATGTCTCCCGAGCCCAGCGTGGACGTCCCCGTCACGACGAGTCCCGTCCGTCCGCCGGAGATCCCGGTGACGACCCCGTCCGCCGCGTCACGGGCGCGCAGAGCGTCCTCGAGACGGTTCACGGGGATCCTCGTCTCCGGCACGAGCACGACCGCACGCGACCCGCAGAGCTGCTCGCCGGCCTCCGACGCGCGGCGCCACGCCTCGGGGTCCTCGCCTCCGCCGGGGGCGAGGAGCGAGGCGATGATCGGCAGGAGGAGGGCCTTGCTGTCTCCGGCGCGCCGCAGCGCGCGCTCCTCGATCAGTTCGAGCGCGCGCGCCCAGCCCGCGAGATGGTCGGGCACGACCCGCTTCGGGTCGTCGTTCCCGGCTGTCATCGCGCGCGCCGCCTCGAACTCGCCCTCGGCGACCAGCTGCAGCGTCAGTCGCTTCGCCGTCGGCAGGCCGCCCGGTGCGGCTGGGATCGTCTCCAGCAGCGTGCAGACCGCTTCGGCGACCGCCGCATCGTCCTCGGTCGGGCCAGTCCGGCGCGACAGATATCGAGCGACGTGCAGATAGCCGTCGCGGTCGTAGATCAGCCTCGCGTAGGCGCGCTCGATCGAGGTGCTCCCCTGCTCCATGACGAGCCTCGCGCAGGTGGTCTCCTGATCGAGGTAGCTCAGCACGGAGACGGCGGAGCTCGCCTGCGCCGTCATCGAGCCGGCGCCGGGCCGGGCGCGGTAGAGGTACACGACGTCCGGGATCACGTCGATCGTCGTCGCCGCGAGATAAGCCCTCATCATCGGCACGATGTCGTTCGAGCGCGGGACGTCCGGGAACCGGAGATCGTGCCGGACCCACCAGTCGCGTCGGAAGACCTTGTTCCAGCACGGCCGGCTGTAGAGGAGGGTGGGCGCATCTGCGAGGGACGTCCCGGTCGCCGGGGTGCCGTAGGCCGCCATGCTGTCGGTCGGTCGCCAGGTATCCACGGGGCTGAACTTGAGGTAGTCGCCGATCGCGATGTCGGATCCCGATGCGCGGAGGCTCTCGACGAGTGCGGAATAGGCGCCGTCGGGGATGAGGTCGTCTCCATCGGCGAAGACGAGGAAGCGTCCTCTCGCGTGCGCGACGCCCTCGTTCCGCGCGGATCCCCCTCCGCGGCTGGTCGCGTTCAGCACCCGGACGCGCGGATCCCCCTCCGCGGCTCGCTCCACGACGTCCAGCGTGTCGTCCTCCGAGTGGTCGTCGACGACGAGCACCTCCAGGTCGGCGAGACTCTGCGAGAGCACGGACTGGAGCGTCTCGCGCACCCACGGCCCGACGTTGTGGGTGGGCATGACAACGGAGAGCAGCGGAGACGCGCTTCGATCGGGATTCACCATCGCGGACATGCTAGACGACCTCTTCCTCTTCTCCCTGTCAGGCGGGGATTCTCTCCGGTACGCGGCTCCGCCCGGACGGCTCCTCGCGCGCCCCGAGGAAGGCGCCGCCCGCGGCACCCGCCGCGAGGAGCAGCGCGGCGACCGCGAGGAGCACTCCGTAGGTCGCCCCCGACACGTCCATCCGGGTCGCGACCTCCGCCGGCGAGATGCCGGAGATGCCGTGGTAGGCCTGCCATTCGAAGGGGACCACCCAGAAGGCCGATGCGACGAGGATCGCCGCGGCCAGACCCGCCGCGACCGGCGCGACCGCCGCCCGCAGGGGCGCCCGCCGACGCGCGAGGATCGTGTGGGTGAGAGCCGCGAACGCCAGGGCGAAGGCGGCGATGCCGCTGTAGAGGTAGCGGCCCTGCGTTCCCCGTGTCGGGTCGCCGATGTCCCAGTAGATGCCGTGCGCGTTCCGGAAGATCGTCACGGCGATGATGACGGGGAATGCCAGCAGCAGGAGCAGCATCCACCGCGAGCGCGAGAAGACCAGCGCCGCGAGCACGATCGCGACCAGCAGGATCCCCGCCGCGATGATCGCCCCGCTGGGGTTCGCCGTCGCGGCATATCCCACGCGCCCCCAGAAAGTGGCGTTGAGCCGGGTGAGGAACGCCTCGACGAAGACCTCGAAGGAGTAGCCGTCTACCGGGATCTCCTGCCGCTCTCGGGAGCCGAGCACGCTCGGCTGGAGGGTGCCGAGGAGCAGGACGTTGCGCACCCACCACCACCCTCCGATGGCGAACGCGATCACGCCCGGGACGAGGACCCGCACCAGGGTCCTCCACGCGCTGCGCGTCGCCCTCCAGGCGGCGCCGACAGCGAGAACGACCACGACGGGAGCCAGCATCATCGCATAGCCCTTGGACATCAGCGCGACACCGTAGGCGACCCCGGCGACGGGCAGCAGCCAGCTCGCAGCGCGCGCGTCGTGCCAGGCCCGGACGAGCGCCCAGATCGTCGCGCTGCAGGCGGCGATGAGCAGCGCGTCGTTCGTGATCGTGCCCCCCGAGACGGTGAACCACGGGACGAACAGAGGGAACAGGCCTCCGAGCACGCCAGCCCAGCGGCTGCCGGTCGCCCAGCGTACCGCGCCGGCGATGAACGGAACCGCGCACGCGATGAGCGCCGCGGACAAGCCGCGCAGGAGGAAGGCCGCGTGGTCCCAGCGCAGCTCCCCGCCGCCCACGGCCGCGATGAGCGTCGAGCCGACGAGGTAGTACCCCGGCGGATGCTGGACCATCTGATCGCGGACGAACTCCGGAAGATCGCTGTCCGCGAGGAACGCCGAGCGCTCGGCGGCCGGCGGCACCTCAACCGTGTACTCCGGGTCGGGGAGCTCCAGGCCGCTCTCCCCCACGGCCTCCCAGGTGGATCCGACGACGCGCGCCTCGTACGGGAGGGGCCACCCTCCCCCATCCACGAGTCTGGCCACCGAGTTGTAGTGCCGCGGCTCGTCGGGACCCGTGAAGTGAGGCAACGCGAGCCCCCACAAGAGCGAGATGACGAACGTCGCGAGCGCGATGACGGCGACGCTCCCGCGATAGACCCGCTGCTCCCGCCGGGCCCGCGCGCCGTGAGCCGGGGCGTCGCTCATCAGCCGCCCTGCACGATCTCGGCGATGAGGTCCGCCTGGCGGGCGGAGCGCGCCTTCACCTCCGGGAGGTGCGCGTCAAGCCGGGCCTGCACGCTCTCCCGCTGGGCGTCGAGGTCGGCGAAGCGCTCGGACAGGTAGTCGGGCGTGAGCTTGTCGTGTCCGAACGCCCATTCCTCGAGCTCGAACATCTCCAGCACCTCGCGGTACTTGTGGCTCCACCCGATGACGAGCGTCGGCACGGCCATCGCGAGCGAGGACACCATCGCGTGGAACCGGCTCGCGACGAACAGATCGCAGCGGCCGATGAGGTAGCGGAGCTGCTGGGAGGACAGCTCGCGGTCGACGAACAGGAGGTCGTCGCCGATCCGCAGCTGGGCATGGATCTCGCGGCAGAGGGGCAGATCGTTGTTGTGGGTCTTCTCGGTGCCGGTCCGCACGCTGTGCGGGATGAGCACGACCTTCTTGCCCTGACGGCGCAGGTCCTCGACGAAGGAGACGATCTGCCCGGCGTAGTCGCCTCCGCGCGCGTCGACCTTCTTCTGCAGAACGACGCTGGGGCAGACGCCAACGACATCGCGCTCGTCATCGAAGAAGGACAGATCGACGTGCTGCGAGACGGCCTCCGCCTCGTCGCCGTCCATCTCGAGCGAGAACGCGTAGTCGGCACCCGCGAACAGGTTCGTCAACCCGAGTCCCTCGGCGAACTCGTGCGTGATCCGTCCGCGGGTGACGAGGGTCCGCGCCTTCGGCAGGAAGACCTTCGCGGCGCGGCGGTTGATCGGGTTCTCGAACGGGCCGACCGCCTGCGCGCACTTGAAGACGGGCGTGCCGGTGTTCAGCGCGGGCAGGATCGAGGCCACGTTGTAGAGCAGGAACTTCTCCCGGCCGTCCGTGAACGTGATGCCCCCCTGGTCGAGCAGCACCTGGCTCGAGGTGAGCGCCGCGATCGCCTTGGACTTCTTCCGCAGCAGCGGACGCAGGGGCGGGAGGAGGCGGTAAACGAGCGCCAGTGTGTTGATCGTCACCCCGAGCTGCTTGGGGTCGGCGGCGACGATGTCGAGGTTCTCGTACGGGTTCTGCTCCCGATCCTCGCGAGGATACATGCTGAACAGCGTGAAGCGCGGGTTGTCGAGTCGCTCGCTCAGCGTCTGGATCGCGCTCTCCAGCATGGCGGCCGCGCCCTTGTTGCCGGACAGAGCGGATCCGATGATCGTGATGTGCGGGGTGTTCATGGACGGATCTCCTTCGGGATGGTCCGGCGGACGATGACGTAGATGAGCGCGACGAGCGCGTCTCCGACGGTGGACAGCAGGCGCGCGATGAGACTGATGACGATGGCCTCCGCGAGGGGGATGTACTGGCTCAGCACCGCGACGATCACGGCTTCCCTCACCCCCAGGCCGCTGGGGACGAGGAACGCGAGGATCCCCACCGCGCCCGCGAGGGCGTATGCCGCGGCGAACGGCAGCCACTCGGCCGGGGAGATGCCACTCACCGATACCGCAATGGCGACGAAGCCGACGCCGTTGACGATCCTCGGTCCGAGGAAGGCGATCGCGGAGCGGAGCGCCTGCCCGCTGCTGAGGAAGTACTCGCGCGGGATGTCGCGCTTCAGGATCTTCTTCGCGGGGAGCGCGACGATCCGGTGGAAGAGGGGGGCGTACAGGACGGCGGCGACGGGGATGAGGACGAGGAGGGGGGCGATCAGCGTCGTCGCGTTCTCGCCGAGGACCCGCGGCCCGAGACTCACGAAGAGGATGATCACGGCCGGGACGATGGAGGCGAGCTGCAGGAACACGTTCTCGTAGATGAAGGTGATGACGATCAGCGTCCTGCTGATGCCCTTCTTCTTCGCCCACAGGACCTTGTTGGCCACCGAGCCGACCTGGCCGGGAATGTACTTGAGCACCCAGGACAGGCACTGCACCGCGATCGCCTCGCGCGCGCTCACCCGCGCATCCGGCTCCAGCACCCGCACGATGCGGCCCCAGGACAGTCCCGTCACGGGGACTGCGGCCGCGAAGGCCGCGATCGCGAGCGCCCACCATCCGTCGGGGCGCAGATCGCGGTCTCGGAGCGCATCCCAGTTGTCGATCAGGGCCGTGGCGAACAGCCATCCGACGACGCCCACGATCGCGGTCGTCGCGCCCCAGCGCAACGCGCGCCTGCGCCAGCCGGCCTTCGTCGCCCGCTCCCCGCCGGGCCGATCCACATCGCCCATGTCGTCAGTTGTAGCGGCGGAAGGTGTCGAGCTCCTTCTTCGCCGAGAACGGCACGAGTCCGTCCGGATCGGCGTAGCCGAACCCGATCAGCATGACCACGCGGTCGCTGAGGTCGAGCCCCAGGCGCTTCTGCATCTTCGCCTCGAGCGGCTCGAAGTCGGGCCAGTTGATCACGCACGAGCTGAGCCCCTGGGTCTCGAGTCCGAGCAGGAACTGCATCGCCGCGAGCGAGCTGTCGACGTAGATCGCATGGCGATCACGCGGGCTGAAGTAGGACTCGAGCTTGCCGATCACGACGGCGATCGCCGGCACGTTGTCGGCGTAGCCCGCCGTGCCGAACGGAATGCCCGCGATCTCGCGCGCGAGATCCGGCTCGTCGAAGACGCGGAACTCGTACGGGAGCCTGTTGCAGGCTGTCGGCGCCTGCCGGGCGAGCAGGAGTGCGTTGTCGATCTTCTCGCGCTCGACGCGCCTCTGTTCGAACCATCGAACGCTGCGGCGCTGGAGGACGAGCTTCTCGAGCTCCTCATAGGGCAGCTCGCTCAGCCGATCCTTCGCGTGCGGGACCTTCCCCGTCTCCTCCGCCGCGTACCCCGCTGCGTCGAAGCGCGCTCGCGCCTGGCGGATCGTCTGGTCGTCGCCCGTGGCTGCCGCGAAGTAGGCGGTCAGCACGTCGTGCGCCCAGTCCATCTCGGCCTGGTCCATCGTCCCGGGCGCGGTGCGGCACTGGCGGGCGGCCTGCTCGTAGAACTCGATGGTCTCGGTGATGTAGTCGCGCGCGAAGACGTCCCGTCGGGGGCGCATGATGAGCCCCTTCTCCAGCCGGTGGATGTTCCGGCGCAGCTCGACGTGCGTCGCGCGATCGCGGGTCTTGTTGCGGTAGTAGTTGCGACGGCCCCGAAGGACGGCGCCCTGCTCGCGGTTGAACGTCAGGAAGCTGACGAAGTAGAACAGGTGCGTCAGGATGCGACTCGACCCGAACGTCTCGAGGAAGAATCGGTTCACCACCTCGTAGACGCGGCGGATCCACGTGATCGCCAGCAGGTCCTTGGCGATCTTCTTCAGCTTGTTCAGCACGGAGACACTCCCGTCGGGTGAGGGCCGCGGTTCATGCGGCGTTCGAGTCGCGCCGCGGGAGCGGGCGTGTGAGGCTCTCGGGCGGCGTGACCATCAGCGAAGGGTGGCGGATCGCATCGTCGAGCGTGACGACGCGAGGATCGATCTGCCTCTCGGGGGCATACTGAGCGGCCTTCGCCCTCTCCAGCTGATCTTCGACGAGGGTGCGGTTGGTTCGCAGCATGTCGCTGATGACGATGAGCGCGAGGCTCAGCAGACACCCCACGAGCATCGCCGAGCCGAAGACGAGCGATTGGATATGGTCGCCCGCGATCCCCATCCAGGTGAGGATGAGGAACCGCCCGAAGGGGATCGCCGCCCCGAGGAAGAAGAGCGCCGCGAGGCTGAGGAACACCGCATGCGGCTTGAACATCACGTAGCTGCGCATGATGGCGCCGCCCGAGCGCCCCATGTGCTCGAAGATGTTCTTGAACAGCCGCGATTCGCGCGTCTTGGGGTTCGTCGTCACGGGGACGCTCTCGATGCGCAGCCGCTTGTTCCCCGCCTGGATGATCGTCTCCATGCAGTACGAGAACTCGGTCACGACGTTGAGACGGAAGAGCGACTCGCGCGAGTAGGCACGGAAGCCGCTCGCCGCATCGGGGAGCTTCGTTCCCGCGGCGAAGTTGACGACCCGGCTACCGACCGCCTGCATCATCTTCTTGAACGGCGAGAAGTGCGCAATGGTCTTCGTCTGGCGGTCGCCGATGACGATGTCGGCGGTGTTGTTCAAGATGGGCTGCACAAGGTCCGCGATGCGGTCCTGCGGGTACTGGTTGTCGCCGTCGGTATTGACGACGATGTCAGCCCCGCGCTGGAGGGCATAGTCGATCCCGTCCCGGAACGAGCGCGCGAGGCCCATGTTGCGGGTGTGGAAGACGAAGTGCTTCACGCCGAGCTCCCTGGCGATCTCGACGGTTCGATCACTCGATCCGTCGTCGATCACGAGGATGTGGATCTCATCGATTCCCGGGATCTCCTTCGGGATCGATTCGATGACGCTCGGAAGCGTGGCCTCCTCGTTCAAGCAGGGGATCTGAACGAAAAGACGCATAGGGTTGTGGAGACCTTTCACAGCGGGGCGGACGGCAGAGGTACCCGGGCAATCATAGCCGCCGGCGGTCGTCGTTCCTGGCAGCGCGCCCCGTGCGCTGTCCGCCCCTCCGTCCGGGAGCCGCCCTGATGATCGACGCGCCGCGACGACGCCTCCGAGATGCTGCGCGAGGGAGCCTCCCCGTGCTGGTCGCCGCACTCGCGGTGTGCGCGCTGGCGCTCCTCGGCGCGGCCGGGTGGGTCGACCGGCGTCGCGCCCCCGGAGAGGCCTACACCCTGTTCCTCTCCGACTTCGCCTCCCATGCGCCGGAGGCGATCACGGCGTTCCTCCTCTTCGCGGCGCTCTACACCGCGTGCGCCGCGGCTCTCCGCGCCGCTGCGTCGCGTCCCGTTCCGGCCACAGCACGGGGACGCGAGCCGAGGCCGACCGCAGCGCGTCTCGAACGGACGACGACCTGGCTCTGCGGCCGCTGGTGGCGGCTGTCCGCACTGCTCGCCGTCGCGTGGGCGCCGCTCCTCCTCATGCAGCTGCCCGGCACCTCGAACCCCGATTTCCACCTCGCCGTCATCGAGGTCCTCGGCGATCGCGCGACCCTCGAGTACCCGCCGTTCGACGTCTACCCGATCGCTCACCACCTCGTGCCCGACGGAGACGTCCTGGTCTCCACGCACCACAACGCATTCCTGACCTGGCTCTCCGGCACGCTCATGGGCGCCAGCCTGGATCTGACCGGATCCTTCATGTGGGCCTTCTGCCTCCTCACCGGATCACAGGCCGTCTTCACGATCGTCGCCTTCGGCCGCGCGCTCGAACTCCTCGCACGACACGCGCCTCGGACATCATTCCGCGCTCTCGCAGTGCTCTGCGCCATCGCCGGAGGGTGGCCGATCGCGATGTGGAGCCTGGCTCTGGCGAAGAACCCTCTGTTCGCCGCGGCACTCGTGTGGTGGGTGGCGGTCTGCATCGACGCCGTGCTCTCTTCGCGGCCGGTCTCCGCTCGGCGTCTGGTCGGGTGGGCGTGCCTCACACTCGTTCTCCTCTGCTCGGCGAAGTACGGCGTCTACATCGTCCTCGCGCAGCTGCTCCTGCTGATCGTCCTCCGTCGGGGACGGAGGCGGTGGGCGGAGACGCTCACTGCTCTCGCCCTGCCGATCGTCATCACGGAGGCTCTCCTGCGCGGACTCATCGCGGGCGGCTTCGTGATCCCGAACGACCCGATGGAGGCGAAGTCGCTGCAGATCCAGTCGCTCGGTCTCGTGCTCCAGCAGGATCCGGAGGCGCTCACGCCGGAGGAGCGGTCTTCCCTCAGTCCGATCTTCGACCCCGACGCGATGTCCCGCGACTTCGACCCCGATTTCGTCCGCCCGCTCCGCAGCTCCGGGTACATCGACGGCGCGTATCGGTGGCGCACCGTGACACAGGAGGAGGCCGCGGCGTTCGACGGGATCTGGGCGGCGGTCGCGGCGCGGGAGCCCCTGCTCGTCACGGACAGCGTGATTCGCGGCGCCTTCCGCTTCTTCGATCCTCTCTCGCGCGGATTCGACAACTGGCCCCGCGCCGATGCCGACGACGGCATCCAGGCCGTCCCGATCGACGGCCACCATTTCGGAGACGATGGCCGGAACGATGCGGCGCGGGACGCGCTGACGGCGACGACCGCCCACGTGGAGTCGCTGCCCGGGATCCGGCTGTTGCTCGAGCCGTCCGTGCGCGTCGTCCTCGTGCTCCTGCTCGCCGCGGCCGCGATCGCCGCCCGCGTGCGTGCGGCGTGGGTCTGGGCCCTGCCTCTCATCCTCCACTGCGGGGTGCTGATCGCCGCTCCGCTGGCGGCATCCGGCCGCTACAGCCTCGGCATCGTCTACGCGCTGCCCGTGGCGATCCTCGCGCTCGGGATCGAGGGGCGCGGACGCTCGCCGTCCGAAGCTCCTCAGCCCGCGCTGTCGGCGTTGTAGGCGTCGATGACGTCGCCGATCGGGGCGTCCATCACCAGACGGTGGTCACGAATGTACAGGCCCCGCCTGCAGAACCTCTTGAGGTCGCCCTCCCGGTGGCTCACGAAGAAGAGCGTGCGGCCTGCAGCCAGCATCTCGTCGATGCGGCGGTAGCACTTCTCGCGGAACGCCTTGTCTCCGACGGCGAGCACCTCGTCGACGAGGAGGATCGGCTCGTCGAGCTGCGAGACGACGGAGAACGCGAGGCGCACCTTCATGCCGTTGGACAGGTGCTTGTAGGGGGTCTCCTGGGAGTCCTCGAGCTCCGCGAACGCGATCATCTCATCGTATCGCGCCGCGATCTCGGGCTTCGTCATGCCGTGCAGGCCCGCCGTCAGGCGCACGTTCTCGCGCACCGTGAGGTCGCCGACGAAGCCGCCCGTGAGCTCGATGAGCGGCGCGACGCCGCCGTTCACCCGCACCTCGCCCTCGTCGGGCAGCAGGACGCCCGCCACGAGCTTCAGCAGCGTCGACTTGCCCTGGCCGTTGCGCCCGACCACGCCGATCGACTCGCCGGGCCGCACCGTGAAGGACACGTCGCGCAGCGCCCAGAACTCGCCCTTCGGGGTGCGCCGCTTCGCCCCCGCGAACATCGACTTGATGCTCCGTCGGCCGCGGCGGTTGCGGCGGAAGCGCACGCCGAGGCCGGACACCTCGATCGCGTTCCCCGTCACGTCATCGTCCATCACAGCTCCTTGAGAAGGGCGTGCTCCATCCGCCGGAACACGAGGAGGCCGACGACGAGCAGCACGACGCTCACCACGGCCGACGAGACGACGGGCCAGGTGCTCCACTGGTCGGGGAAGAAGCCCACCCGGTAGAGGGTCATGATCCCCGCGAGGGGGTTCAGCGCCGCGAGTTCGGAGAAGGCGCCAGGCAGGTCCGAGACGCCGTAGATGATCGGCGTCGCGTAGAACAGGGCGCGCAGCACAAGCCGGGTCGTGCGCTCGAGGTCGGTGAAGAGCACGCACAGCGGCGCGATGATGAGCCCGAGGCCCACGAGCAGGACCGTCTGGAGGATCACCGCGACGGGGAACCACAGGAGCCCCCATCCGACGCTCGCCCCGCCGAAGATCGCGAACAGCACGAGCACCGGGAGGGAGCAGAGGAACTCGATGCCCTTGGAGAGCACGATCCGCCCGACCCAGATGGAGCGCGGGATGGAGGTCGAGCGCACGAGCTTCGCGTCGCGATTGAACGCCCGGGTGAAGTCGCTCACCGAGGCGTTGAACCACACCCACGGGAGGAGCGCGGCGATGAGGAAGACGATGTACGGCTGCGCCCCGACGGTGCGCTCGAAGACCTGCGTGAAGACGAACCAGTAGATGAGGCTCATCACGAGCGGATCGAGCACGCTCCACAGGTAGCCGAGCCAGCTCGTCGCGTATCGCACGCGCAGATCGCGCGCCGACAGCAGCCACAGCGAGTGCAGGTATCGGCGCGGCGTCCCGGGACGGCCGGCGCCAGCAGTGCTCACACAGTCGATCCTACGGGGACGCGATGGCTGCGCGCGCAGGCGCGCCCCACCCCGGCTCGGGCTCCCGGCCTTCGCGCCGGATCCGAGCACGATCCCATCACATACGTGGAGCCCGCCGGCGTCAGCTCGGCGGGCTCCACGACGGAGGCGGGTCAGTCGTCGGACCCGCCGAACTCGTTGCGCCACATCGACAGCGCCGACCCGATGGCCATGTGCATGTCGAGGTACTTGTACGTGCCGAGGCGACCGCCGAAGTGCACGTCCTTCTCGTCCTTCGCCAGGTCGCGGTAGGCGAGGAGGCGCGCGCGGTCCTCGTCGGTGTTCACGGGGTAGTACGGCTCGTCGCCCTGCTCCGCGAAGCGCGAGAACTCGCGCATGATGACCGTCTTGTCGGAGGGGTAGCGATCGAAGCGCTCCGGGTGGAAGTGCTTGAACTCGTGGATGCGGGTGAACGGGATGTCCGCGTCCGGGTAGTTCATGACGGGCGTGCCCTGGAAGTCGCCGATCTGCAGCACCTCCTGCTCGAAGTCGAGCGTGCGCCAGCTGAGCGATCCCTCGCTGTCGTCGAAGTAGCGGTCGACGGGGCCGGTGTAGACGACGGGGAGCTGCCCGACGACCGCCTGCTTGTGGAACGGCTGCGACGCGTCGAAGAAGTCGGTCTCGAGCCGCACCTCGATGTTCGGATGGTCGGCCATCCGCTCGAGCCACGCGGTGTACCCGTCGACGGGCAGCCCCTCGTGGGTGTCGTTGAAGTAGCGGTTGTCGTACGTGTAGCGCACGGGGAGGCGGCTGACGATGTCGCCCGAGAGCTTCTTCGGGTCGGTCTGCCACTGCTTGGCGGTGTAGTCGCGGAAGAACGCCTCGAACAGGGGGCGCCCGACGAGCGCGATGCCCTTCTCCTCGAAGTTCTGCGCCGTCCTGACGTCGAACTCGCCGGCCTGCTCCTTCACGAGGGCGCGCGCCTCGTCGGGCGAGTACGCCGCCTGGAAGAACTGGTTGATGGTGCCGAGGTTCACCGGAAGCGGGTAGACGACGCCGGCGTGGTTCGTGTACACGCGGTGCACGTAGCTCGTGAACGCCGTGAAGCGGTTGACGTACTCCCACACCGACTCGTTCGAGGTGTGGAACAGGTGGGCGCCGTAGCGGTGCACCTCGATGCCCGTCTCGGGCTCCGCCTCGCTGTAGGCGTTGCCTCCGATGTGGCTGCGCCGGTCGATGACGGTGACCTTGCGGCCGGCCGAGGCGGCGCGCTCGGCGATGGTGAGTCCGAAGAAGCCGGAGCCGACGACGAGGAGATCGGTGTCCATGTGCTCCATCCTCTCAGGCGTGGCGCGGTCTTCCTGGCAAGATGCCGCCGCGCCGCGACAAGATCCCTCACCCCCGCTCAGGGAGATCCCCGCACTGATCGATGCGGAACAGCGTCGAGTCGCCGTCGGTCGCGACCGGATCGAACAGGCCCGCCTCGACCGCCGCGTGGGGTCCGGGGAAGTGGTTGCCCGCCGGGTCTCCCCCGCCGAACTCGTGGGGGTCGTACAGCACGTAGCGCACGCGCAGCGCGTCGAGCGCCTGGCAGACCGCCGGATCGTCCTCGATCTTCTCGAGGTGCCAGGCGAGGGAGAGCCGGTGCGGATCCCACTGCCCGTTCACGTGCGGGAACACCGGCTCGCGCCCCGCGTAGAGCTGGGTGAGGGCGGAGCCGTCCCAGGGATCGCCGAGGATCCGCTGGTCCTCCGGAACGGTCTTCGCGACGGGGTCGGCCATGAAGTCGATCTGCTTCTGGGAGACGATCTCCCAGACCGCGCGCTCCGCGGGGAGCCGGAACACGCTCGCGGTCGCCGCGCTCGTCCCCGTGAGCGCGAGCACCGCGGCCCCCGTCGCGGCGACCGCGGCGGTGAGGGCCGTCGCGATCCGCCGCGCCGCGATCCGCGACCGCGCCAGGCGCCGCGCGACCGCGAGGATCCCGAGCGTCGCGAGCGGCACGGCGAGGACGGGGATCGCCGCCTGCAGGCGGAAGCGGTCCTTGTACCAGGTGCCGGTCGCGAGCTTCGCGATCGCGCCGTCGGACCCGGCCGCCAGCACGAACAGCGCGGCGACCAGTGCGAAGGAGACGACGATCCAGCGCGTGCGCCGGTCGCGCGCCGCCGCGACGACGCCGCACAGCACCGCGGCGGCGATGAGCGGGGAGGCCCAGGTCAGCTCCTCCCCCTCCCCGGTCATGGCCCGCTGGAGGAGGACGTCGACGACGCCGGCGCCGATCGTCTGCACGGCCTGGGCCTGGGGGCCCTCGAGGCGGTCGGCGAGCGGCTCGTCGAACAGGCCGAGGCTCACGACCGCGTACGCGAACGCCGCGGCCCCGCCGAGGGCGACGACCGAGAGGATCGAGCCCAGCCAGGCGTTCGCGACCCGACGCGCTCTCCCGCCCCGGCGACGAGCGCGCCGGTATCCGCGGGCCAGGATCCACACGACGAAGGGCGCGCCGATCACGACCCAGGTGGGGAGGACGCGCGGGTGCGCGATGCCGAGGGCGCCGACGACGAGGAGCGTGCCGGCCGCGCTCAGCCAGATCGTCGCCGTCCGGCGCGGTCCGGGACGCATCGCGGCGATCGTCCGGATCGCGAGGACCGGGAGCGCGACGGCCGCCGGCAGCAGCGCGTGCGCGAGGAACGTCGGGTAGATCGTGCCCCAGGCCAGCAGCGCGTAAGGGAACGCGCCGAACAGCGCGCCGACGATGAGCGCGACGGGGACGACCGCCTCGGCCCGGCGCGGGACCGCGACCTGCGCGAGCCAGGCGACCCCCGGAAGCCACACGAGGGCGGCGACGACCAGCCACACGGCGTTGAACGCGACCGCGACCGGCGCTCCGCTCAGCTGGGCTGTCGCGGCGACGAGCAGGTGCCAGCCCGACGGGTACACCGCGAGCCCTCCCCCGCCCGTCTCGATGAGGCTGCGGAGCGTGAGCGGCGACCCCGAGAAGCCGTCGAGGATCGCCGACACCGCCGAGAGGTGGAACACGTTGTCGTAGGTCTGCGAGATGCGATCCGGCCGCACGCCCTGGAACGCGACGAACGCGATGATGCCGGCGCCGATCGTCCATGAGAGGAGGAGACTGCCCGGCGAAGCCGTCTCCTGCGGCGCCCTCGCCCCGGGGAGCGGACGCCGCGCGACGCCGCAGACCGCCAGCACGACAACGGTAGGGATGAGCACCTGCCATGCGGCGAAAGCCACGCCGAGCGCCCCCGCGCCTGCGGCGGCCGTCCCCCACAGCGCGACGCCGACGAGGCCGGACATGGCCGTCCGAGCGAGGAGGCCCGCCCGCAGGGGTGCGCTCGCGAGCAGGCCGGGGACGAGGACGACGAGGACGGCCGCGCCGATCGCCGGCATGGCCTCGAACCAGGTCACGGGCGTTCGCTCCCGCGCCGGACACAGGCGGAGAGAGCCCCCGTCAGTCGATCTTGACGACGGCGGAGCGCGGCACCCACCTGAGCCCCTTCGTCGTCTCGACCTCGAGCCACTGCCGCGTTCCGGAGATCGACGTCGCCTGCACCGTCGTCCCCGTGCGGAGCTGGACGTCGGACACCTCGCACCCCGACCGCGGGCCGACGAGAGCCGGGGTCGTCTTCAGGAGGCGGTAGCGCTTGACCGCGGGGCCGACGCCGCCGTTGGGGGCGAGGCAGGTCCGCTCCGCGGCGGACGACAGCGCGAGCGCGCTGCGGGCGACCCAGCGTCGCCCTTCTCCGGTCTGCACGAGCACCCAGTCGCCGGACCCCGACGCCTGAACCGCCTGAACGACGGCACCGGAGGAGAGCGTGCTCGACCCGAGCTCGCATCCTGCGCGCGGCGCGGTTCTCGCCGTCGTCCCGGATCCCGTGACCCGGAACGCGTAGGACGCGCTGCGCACGCTGCCGCTCGGCTCGGTGCACGCGGCCTCCGCGTCCGACGCGTAGTCGACGGCGCTGCGCGGGATCCACTTCTTGCCCGATCCTGTCCAGACCTGGAGCCAGTCCCTCGCCGCAGTCACCTTGACGGCACGCACCGTCGTCCCCGCCGCGAGGGTGGTCACGCCCCGATCGCAGTCTGCGCGAGGAGCGTCGCGGACCTTCGTGGACGTCTTCACCGTGTAGATCTTGACCGCCGATGTCGTGGAGCCGACGCCGCACGACGGCTGGGGCTTCGGCGGGGTGTGCGCCGACCCGAACCAGTCGGTGTAGTAGTTGTAGAAGTTGCGGTTGCCGTACGAGGCGCACTTGTCGCTCGACGCGCCGTAGCCGGCCGCGAGCGACGCCCTGTTGGGCTGATACGGCGTGTAGTAGTACAGCGCGGCCGTCGCCTTGTTCTCGATCTTCACGGCTCCCGATCCGCAGGACGCGTTCGGGTGCCAGAGCACCTGGGAGGTCTTGCCCACCGGGTACCAGCTGAAGTAGCTGTCCTTCGTGTACCGCTGCAGCTGGTAGGCGGCGTGGTACATCTGGTTCTGGAAGCCGAAGTACTTCGCGTCGCACGCCGCGTCGTCGGGGCACGCGTACCCCATCGCGATGTCGTAGCGCCAGTCGCTCGGCCACGTGTGGGTGACGAGGCCTTGCTCCTTCTGCAGCATGACGATGAGCACCTTCTCGCTCACGCCGCAGGCCTTCGACACCTTGGAGATGATCGCGGCGGCCGTCTCGTTCTTCGCCCCCTGATAGGAGCCGGCGCAGTACGCGTTCGGCGCCTTCGTCGCCGTGCTCTGCCGGAAGTCCTTCAGGCAGGTGTACCCAGACTGGCAGCTCGACACTTTGCCGTCGAAGAACTTCTGGATCGCCGAGGCCGACATCGTGCCAGAGGTGTACATCTGGCTGTCGGCGATGATGTTGCCCGGCCGGAAGTCGTTCAGGCGGTATGCCTCCAGCCCGCGCGACTCCGCGTAGGCCCCCGGATCGGCCTCGTCGATCGTCATCGAGCCGAGGTAGTCGCCCGCTTCCGGTGTCGGGATGCCGAGGTCCGGTTCCGCCTCGGGCGCGGTCTCGTCGTCGACCGGAGCCTCCTCTGCGGGCTGCTCGTCGTCTGCGGGGGCGTCCTCCTCGGCCGGGACGTCCTCCTCGCCCGCCCGTTCGTCCTCCTCCGCGGCCTCGCTCGCCTCCTCGGCGGCCGGCTCCGTCGATGCGTCGTCTGCGCCGTCCGGATCCTCCTCGGGGGACGCGCCCCCGGCGGGGGCGGGCTGCTCCACCGCGGCCTCCGCGCCGTCATCGACCGTCCCCGCGGCCGCCTGCGGCGCGAGGGATGCGATGAGGACCGCGATGACGGCGGTGCTGAGGAGCGAGACTCCCCGGAGGGCGGAGTTCGGCGAGGGAGGACGACGACGCATGCGACCAGTGTGTCAGAAGCGCTCTCGTGAGACTGCCCCTCCCGTCTCTCGCGCAGGCGGCCGCGCCTATGATGACGGGATGCGCGCCGGCTCGAAGATCCTCGTCTTCCCCGCCTATCGGGCGAACCCCTACCTCAATCTCCTGATGCTCGATGCGAGCGCGCAGGGGCGGGAGGTCGTCCGGGCGCACACGGTCGACGATCTGGTGCGCGAGGCGCTCCGGCTGTCGCGCGGCGACGTCCTGCACGTGCACTGGACGACGCCGATCGTGCAGCAGGCGCCCGGCGACCGGATCGCCGCCCGCCGGCTCCGCACCCTCTCGGCGCTCCTGCGCGCCCAGCGCGCGCGGGGCGTCTCGGTCCTCTGGACGATCCACAACCGCCTGCCTCACGAGACGGCCAGGCACGACCTCGAGGTGCGCCTGCACCGGCTCCTCGCCGAGGCCGCCGACGCGATCCACATCATGTCGCCGGCGACCCCCGAGCTGCTCGCCGACATCGTGCGCCTCCCGCCGGAGAAGGTGCGCGAGATCCCGCACCCGAGCTACGAGGGGATCTACGACACGGGGATCGACCGCGCCGAGGCGCGCGCGTCGTTCGACCTGGCAGACGAACGGGCGGCGCTCTTCCTCGGGCAGATCCGCCCCTACAAGGGAGTCGACAGCCTCATCGCCGGCGCCGCCGAGGCGTCCGGACGGCCCGGCGCTCCCGAGATCGCGCTCCTGCTCGCCGGGCAGGTGAAGGAGATGCCGCTCGACGAGTTCCGGAGCTCGCTGCCCGCAGGGCTGCGCACCGAGGCGCATCTCGCCTTCGTCGACGACGGCGACATCGCGCGCTGGTTCCTCGCGGCCGACGTCGCGGTCTTCCCCTACCGCGCGATCCTCAACTCGGGGAGCGTGCACCTCGCGGCCACGTTCCGCGTGCCCGTGGTTCTCCCCGACGAGCCGCACCTGCGCGCGCAGTTCGCCGGAGAGACGTGGGTCGCCTTCTTCGACCCCGCGCGCCCCGAGGAGTCGATCGCGGATCTGCTCGCCGATCCCGACCTCTTCGCCGGCGTGGACGACGCCTCCTTCGAGGCGTTCCTGTCGCGGATCACGCCGTGGCGCGTCGCCGAGCGGTACGCCGACCTCGTCGCGGAGCTGTCTGTGGTCTGAGGAGCGCCCCTCAGCGACCGAGGCGCACCCGGACCGCGAGCAGGGCGCGACGCGCTCCCCGCGGGATCCAGTGCCGTCGCCGACGCACCACGGTGACCCCGTCGTAGCCGTCGTAGAGGAACGCGTCGCGCGCCGCGTACGGCGGCAGCGAGGCCTCCCCCGCGAGCGGGACGACGAGCCCGGCGCCGTCGGAGACGACGGGCGAGAGCGGGCGGTGCAGCGGCAGCGACGCGACGGGGAACGCCGCGCTGAACGCCTGGCGCTCGCCGTCCGCGCGCCACGCCACGCTCGCGGGCGGGATCACGCGCGCCTCGCCCGTCTCGGCGTCGAAGAGGCCGGGCGAGACGTCGCGCGCGAGCGCGCTGCCCTCGACGACGAGCACCTGTCCGCCCGCGATCCCGCTCACCTTCGCGTCGACGCGCTCCGCGAGATCCACGCGACGCGCGTCGTCAGCCGAGAGCCCGTGCGCGGACGGGGAGAACATCGCGGCACGATCGCCGAGCACGCGGCGAGCGCGTTCGACGAGCCTCCGCCATTCCTCCGCCTGTCGCGGCACGCGAGCCCCGACCTGACGGGCGAAGCGCTCGGCCAGGACGAGACGCTCCTCGTCCGTCGGCCCGTCACCCTCCTCGAACACGCGGAACAGCGCGTCCCAGTCGCGCCAGGCTTCCGCATCTTCGACCTCGGCGGCCTCCCCGCGCGCGGCGCCGGCGCGCGCCGCGGCCCGCGCGGCGCGGATCTCGCCCTCCGCGGTGAGGCGGAGCACGAGCTCGCGCGGAGCGGGGACGCTCCCCGTGGGCGCCGGCGAGAGGGCGAGCAGTCCTGCGACCGCCGTGCTCACGCGCGGGTCCCCCTCCCCCTCGGTCAGCGCCAGCAGATGCTTCGCGACGTGCACGTATCCGTCGCGGTCCCATACCAGGTTCGAGAAGACCCGTTCGAGACCGGCATCGCGGCGCGCGGCGACGAGCCGAGCGCAGGCGCTCTCCTGCTCGAGGTAGCTGAGGAGGGACTCGGGCGACGCCGCGCGGGAGGTCATCGATCCGCTCCCCGGCCGCTCCCGATAGACGTAGACCACGTCGGGCACGGTGTCGACGCGGCCCGCCGCGAGATACGCCGAGGTCATGGGCCGGATGTCGTTGGACCGCGGCACGTCGGGGAAGCGGATGCCTTCCCGCTCCCAGAAGTCGCGGCGGAACGCCTTGTTCCAGCAGGCGCGGCTGTAGAGGAGCGTCGGGTCGTCCGCGAGCGTCGCCCCCGATCGCCGCCTCCCGTACGCGGCCATGGCGGCCGTCGGCCGCCACGTGTCGGCCGCGCGGAACTTGAGGAAGTCGCCGAACGCGATGTCGGAGCCGCTCGCGATGAGGCCGTCGACGAGGGCGCGGTACGCGCCGCGGGGCACGAGGTCGTCGCCGTCGCAGAAGACGAGGAACCGACCGCGCGCGCGGTCCGCCCCCGTGTTGCGCGCGGAGCCGCCGCCCGGCGCGTCGGAGGACAGGACGACGAGCCGCGGATCCTCGGCCGCGCGCTCGTCCAGGTACTCGCGCGTGCCGTCGGAGGAGCGGTCGTCGACGACGATCACCTCGAGGGGGTCGACGTCCTGCTCGAGCACGCTGTCGAGCGTCTGACGCACCCAGGGGCGCACGTTGTGGGTGGGGATCACGACCGACAGCAGCGGCGATGTCCCGCCCGCCGCCCGGTCCCCGCGTTCGGTTCCGGCCATAGCGGCATCAGCTTAAGCGACGAGCCGGCGAACCGGCGGGCGGACAGGAGGTTCGAGGATCGCGCGTGGCAGGATGGGAGGGATGCGCGGCAGACGGACTGCCCGCGACGTGCCTCTCGTTAAGGAGATCCCAGATGAAGCTGAGCGTCATCGGATGCGGATACCTCGGCGCCGTCCACGCGGCGGCGATGGCGTCCCTCGGCCACGACGTGGTCGGCATCGACGTCGACGAGACGAAGATCGCCCTGCTCGCGAACGGCGAGACGCCCTTCTTCGAGCCCGGTCTCGACGAGATCCTCCGCGACGCGCTCGCCTCCGGACGCCTCCGCTTCTCGACCGACTACGCCGAGATCGCGGACGCCGACGTGCACTTCATCGGCGTCGGCACGCCCCAGCGCCGCGACGGCGCGGGCGCGGACCTCACCTACGTCGACTCGGCGATCCAGGACATCCTCCCGCACCTCAAGCCCGGCTCCCTCGTCGCCGGCAAGTCGACCGTCCCCGTGGGAACGGCGGCGCGACTCGCGGAGATCGTGGCGCCCTCGGGGGCGCGCCTCGCGTGGAACCCGGAGTTCCTGCGCGAGGGCTTCGCGGTCAAGGACACGATCGAGCCCGACCGCCTCGTCTACGGCGTCGCCGACGCGACGCGCGACGAGGACACGGCGATCCTCGACGCCGTGTACGCGAAGGCCCTCGCGGCGGACACGCCGCGCCTCGTCACCGACTACGCGACCGCCGAGCTCGTGAAGGTGGCGGCCAACTCGTTCCTCGCGACGAAGATCTCCTTCATCAACGCGATGGCGGAGATCGCGGAGGTCACGGGCGCCGACGTCACGCAGCTGGCCGACGCGATCGGTCACGACGTCCGCATCGGGCGCCGCTTCCTCAACGCGGGAGTCGGCTTCGGCGGCGGCTGCCTGCCGAAGGACATCCGCGCGTTCGCCGCCCGCGCCGAGGAGCTCGGCAAGGGAGAGTCCGTCGCCTTCCTCAAGCAGGTCGACGAGATCAACCTGCGCCGTCGCCAGCGCGTCGTCGACCTCGTCGTCGACTCGTTCGACGGACAGCCGTTCGACCGTCGGGTGGCGGTGCTCGGCCTCGCGTTCAAGCCGGACAGCGACGACATCCGCGACTCCCCCGCTCTCGACGTCGCCGTGCGCCTCAAAGGGCTCGGCGCGGAGGTCGTCTCGTACGACCCCGAGGCGATGGAGACCGCCCGTCGCGCGCACCCCCAGCTCACCTACGCCGCCTCCCTCGACGAGGCGCTACGAGGCGCCGAGGCGGTCGTCGTCGTGACCGAGTGGAAGCAGTTCCGTGCGCTCGACCCCGAGCGCACGGCGGAGCTCGTCGACCGCCCCGTCGTCTTCGACGGGCGGAACATCCTCGATCCCTCGGCGTGGCGCGCCGCCGGCTGGACATACACCGGCATGGGGCGCTGACGGATGTCCGCCCGCGTCGCCGTCGTCGTCCGCACGAAGGACCGCCCGGACTTCCTGGAGCGCGCGGTGCGCAGCATCTGCGGGCAGACGATGTCCGACTGGGAGTGCGTGGTCGTCAACGACGGCGGCGCGCCGGAGCCCGTGGAGGAGGTGCTCTCCCGCGCCCCCCGGAAGCACCGCGACCGGTTCCGCATCGTGCACCACGAGAGGCCGCGAGGTCGCTGGGTGAGCGCGAACGTCGGGGTGCTCGCGACGACCGCCCCGTTCCTCGTCCTGCACGACGACGACGACAGCTGGCACGGCTCGTTCCTCGAACGCGCCTGCGCCTACCTCGATGACCCGGCGCATGCCGACCGGGGCGGCGCCGTCTCGCGGATCGAGATCGTCTGGGAGGTCCCCGACGACGAATCCGGCCTGTATCGGGCGGTGGGCCGCGAGCTCTGGCAGCCGGACCTCACCGCCCCGACGCTCGCCGACGAGCTCCTCTACAACCGCTTCGTGCCGATCGGGTTCGTCTACCGCCGTTCGCTGCACGAGGAGCACGGCCTGTACGACGAGCGCCTCCCCGTCGTGGGCGACTGGAACTTCTATCTGAAGGTGCTCCAGGCCGGGCCCCTCGAATACCTCGGCGACACGCCGTACGCCTACTGGCACCAGCGTCCCGGACAGCAGGGAGCCGCCGGGAACAGCGTCATCGCCGGAGACGATCAGCATCGCCGCACCGACGCGATGCTCCGGGACGAGGCGCTCCGCGCGCACATCGACGAGCACGGCATCGGGCTCGCGCTCTACCTGACGAAGTTCGTCGATGAGCGGGTCCGGGCGACCGAGGACCGGCTGCGGGAGGAGATCGAGCGCGCAAGCTTCGCGCAGCGTGTCTACCGCCGCGCCCGGCGCATCCTCGACCGCTGAGCCGCGTTCCGGATCCCGTCGGCATCCGTTCACCTTCTCGTCACCTGAGGCCACGCCCCGGCCACCCTGCCTCCCTAGCCTCGTCGGCGAGTGGGACGCTCCGCGCTCGATGACGAGATCGAAGGGAACACTGTGAC
Organism: Microbacterium sp. gxy059; assembly: GCF_050958665.1. NCBI lineage: Bacteria > Bacillati > Actinomycetota > Actinomycetes > Micrococcales > Microbacteriaceae > Microbacterium > Microbacterium sp. gxy059. The sequence continues at coordinate 47,185 of NZ_JAMXWT010000017.1, forward strand.
CGGCAACAGGAAGAGGGCTCTCCTCGCAGGAGGGATGGCGGCCGTGCTCGGCGGCGCCGGCATCGCGGCGGCGGCCGTCCCGGCGCACGCGGACGACGCGGAGGACGCTCCCAAGAACGTCATCGTCATGATCGGCGACGGCATGGGCTACAACCACATCGACCTCCTGAACGCGAGGACGACGGGCGAGACCCACTGGCAGGTCCAGCGCGGCGGCGACCGGAAGGTGGTCCCCTCGGGGCAGAACACGGAGCCGTCAGAGGGATGGCAGGCGTGGAACCACCTCGGCATGTCCACCCACTGGCACCACGGCCCCGTGTACGACCCCGCGAAGTCGTGGACCGACTGGGAGTGGAACAAGCTCGATCCCACCGACTCCGCCGCCGCCGGCACGGCGATGGCGACCGGCGTGAAGACCTACAACGCCGGCCTCGGCGTCGACTACGAGGGCGACGTCGTCGAGAACGTCGCCGAGCGCGCCCAGAGCCTCGGCAAGAGCGCCGGCGTCGTGAGCTCGGTCCCCTACTCGCACGCGACCCCGGCCGCCTACTCGAGCCACAACGAGAGCCGCAACGACTACCACGGCATCGCCCGCGAGCAGATCGACGGCGACCTCGAGGTCGTCATCGGCGCCGCGCACCCGTACTTCAGCGACGACAGCGAGCCCCTCGAGCAGGGCGACTTCACCTACATCGCCGAGGAGGACTGGGAGCGCGTCTCGAACGGCGAGACCGACAGGGCGTTCCTCGAGACGACCGAGGACTTCGAGGCCCTCACGACCGGCGAGACGCCCGACAAGGTCTTCGGCACGCCGCAGGTCGCCTCGACGCTGCAGCAGGCGCGCACCGAGGGCGCCCCGCTCAACGACGTCGTGGGGCTCCCGACCCTCACCGAGGGCGCGCTCAACGTGCTCGACGACTCCGAGGAGGGCTTCTTCCTCATGGTCGAGGGCGGCGCCATCGACTGGACGGGTCACGCGAACCAGTCCGAGCGGAACCTCGAGGAGGTCCGGGACTTCGACGACGCCGTCACGTCGGTGATCGACTGGGTCGAGACGAACTCCAGCTGGGACGAGACGCTCGTCGTCGTGACCGCCGACCACGAGACCGGCTACCTCTACGGCGCGACCGAGGGCGACTTCAGCTCGATCATCCCGGCGGGCGAGGGCGCGGACGAGGCCGAGCTGCCTCAGCACAGCTGGAACAGCGACAATCACACGAACCAGCTCGTGGGCTTCTTCTACCAGGGCGCGGGGGCCGACCAGGTGACGGCGCTCGGCACCCAGCGCGACACGATCCGCGGACGCTACTTCGACAACACCGACCTCGCCCAGTGGCTGCTGAACGACGCGTGGGCCGTCTCCGAGGAGCCCGAGCCGGGCGACGAGGATGCGGACGCCGACGGCGGATCCGACGAGGCGGACGAGAGCGACGCAGACGGATCCGAGGACTCGGCTCCCGGCGATGAGGAGGGCGCCGAGGCGGGTGAGGAGAACGCCGAGGGCTCCGCGGAGTCCGGCGACGGCGCCGAGGACGGCGCGGGCGAGGGCTCGACGGAGTCGGGCGACGGTGCCGAGAACGGCGACGCCCCGACGGGCGACGACGCCGACGACCAGGGCGCCGCGGGCTCCGACGACGGCGACGCCACGAAGCCCGGCGACCTCGAGGCGACGGGCGGCTCGCCCGCCCTGCCCCTCGGTCTCGGCGCCGCCGCCCTGCTCGCGCTCGGCGGCATCCTCGTGGCGCTCCGGGTGAGGACGCGACGCGCGACCGCCTGATCCGACGCGGAACGCGAGGAAGCCCCGGCCGACGACCGGCCGGGGCTTCCTCGTCTGCGGCGACGGATCAGTGCGGGGTGTCGCGGAGCACCTGCACAGCCTCCTCGATGTCGCCGTCGAAGTGCACCCGGTGCTGGTGGATCATGATGCCCCGGCTGCAGAGGCGCCTGACCGTGTTCATGTCGTGGCTGACGACGAGCATCGTCACGCCGCGTGCCACGAGCTCCTCGATCTTGCGATAGCACTTCTCCCGGAAGGGCGCGTCGCCCACCGAGAGCACCTCGTCGACGAGCAGCACGTCGAGATCGACGTGGATCGCGACCGAGAACGCCAGGCGCATGAACATGCCCGACGAGTAGTGTTTGACCTCCTGGTCGATGAACTCGCCGATCTCGCTGAACGCGACGATGTCGTCGAAGCGATCGTCGATCTGCGCCTTCGACATCCCGAGGATCGCGGCGTTGAGGTACACGTTCTCGCGCCCGGAGAGGTCCGGATGGAAGCCCGCGCCCACCTCGATGAGCCCGGCGACGCGCCCGCGCGTGAGCACCCGCCCCGCATCGGGCTCGAGGACGCCCGAGATGAGCTTGAGGCTCGTCGACTTGCCCGACCCGTTGAAGCCCAGCACGGCGACCGCCTCGCCCTCCCCCACCTGGAAGCTGACGTCGTCGAGCGCCTTGAAGTGGTCGGCGCGCACCTTCTTCCCCTTGATCCAGCCGACGAACGCCTCCTTGAAGGAGTGCGTGTTGCGCTTGAGGAACTGCTTCGTCACGTGGTCGACGACGATCGACGGGCGCGAAGCCGAGGTCTGAACGAGGGTGTCTGGCATCACAGATCCTGGGCGAAGGACCGCTCGAAGCGGCGGAAGGTCAGCTGGCCGATGACGAGGAACAGCAGGCACAGCACGATGGCGCCGGCGGTGTAGAGCTCGAAGTGGGGCGCGAAGCCCGGGGATCCGCCCGGCGCGGTGTCCGCGTCGAAGGCCGGCACCGTGCCCTGCCAGAACGCGAAGTGGAACAGCTCGACCGCGATCGTGATCGGGTTGATCATGTACACGTACAGCACCCACGACGGCAGGTGCTCCTGGATGAGCACCCAGGTGTACAGCACCGGCGAGCCCCACGTCGCGAGCATCCGCAGCACCTCGACGAAGTTCTGCGCGTCGCGGAAGCGCACGTTGAGCCCCGCGAAGAACAGGCCGAGACCGAGCGCGAGCATCCCGATCACGACGAGCGCGAGGAGCATCGCCCCGACGCCGGCGACGGACGGCACCCAGCCGTACAGGATCGCGACGACGACGAGGATCAGCAGCTGGGGCAGGAAGTGGATGAACGCCCCGATGATCGCCGACAGCGGGAACAGCTCCCGCGGCAGGTAGATCTTCTTCACGAGCGCCTTGTTGTCGACGATCGACGTCGTCGCGTTGCCGAACGCCTCGTTGAAGAAGGTCACGACGATGAAGCCCGCGAACAGATACAGCGGGAACTTGTCGACGCCGCGGTCCATGCCGAAGATGAAGCCCATCACGGCGTAGTAGATGAAGAACTGGATGAGCGGCTTGATGTACGACCAGGTCCAGCCCAGCGCGGAGTTGCGGTAGCGCGTGGACGTGCCCTTGCGGATGAGCAGGCGCAGGAGGTAGCGCCACCGCACCACGTCCAGCAGGCCCCGCCCGCGACCGGGGACGTCGTATTCGCTCAGGTCGATGGTCGTCACGTGCCAGCGCCTCGCATCATCAGGCGGAAGAAGATCACACTGGATCCTATCGAAGGGGTCATCACTCGTCGCTGGAATCGGACTCAGGATGCAGGGCGCCGCGCACGAGCTCGTGCACCTGCGCCGCGTCCGGCCACTCCTGGTCGACGCCGGCGTCCGGGGTCAGCTCGAGGCTCGCCATCTCGTGATCGCGCGAGGCGACCGCCAGATCGAGAAACGTCGAGACCAGCCCCTGCGGCACGTCGGTGGTGATGACGTCGGTGCCGGCGCTCGCGACGTCCTGGAACCGCGTGAGCAGATTCTGGGGCGTCACCTGGTCGAGCACCGCCTGCTGCAGGATGCGCTGGCGCTGCATGCGGTCCCAGTCGCTCGTCGTATAGCGCGAACGCGCGTACCAGAGCGCCGTCTCGCCGTCCATGCGCTGCGGGCCGGCCTCGATCCATCCGGTCGCCCACTCGTCAGCCGGCTGCCCGTCGTACGCGGGGCCCGGCCCCTCGGGCAGGCGCTCGGCCACGTCGATGTCCACGCCGCCCAGCGCGTCGATGAGCGCCGCGAAGCCGTGCATGTCGATCGAGACGTAGTACGGGATCTCGATGCCGAGCAGCCCCTCGGCGAGATCCTTCGTCGCCTCGATCGCGGGCGTGGAACCCTGGCGCTCGGCGTCGGGGTAGATCGACGCCCCGCCGTCCTCGCGGCAGGCCGACACCGCGTTGGTGAGCTGGTTGACGCCGCTGTCCCAGCCGCACGAGGGATCCGACCGTCCCTCGAAGTAGCCGTTCGGGTAGTCGGCGAGCATCGGGCTGCCCTCGCTGAAGGGGGCGTGCTGGAGGTCGCGCGGGATGCCCGTGATGGTCACGGCGCCGGTGTCGGCGTTGATCGAGATCACCGAGATGCTGTCGAAGCGCATGGAGTCGCGACCGTCGCCGGAGTCGGCGCCGAGCAGGAGCACGTTGTAGTAGCCGTCGCTCGGCGGGACGACGGGGGCTCCGCGCCCGAACAGGTCGCTCGAGGTCGCCGCGGCGGTGAAGAGGGAGGAGGTCGCGAAGAAGCCGAACGCGGCCTGGACGACCGTGAGGAGGATCGCCAGCAGGCCGATGAAGAAGCGCTTCGGCGCCTGCGTGCGCACGAGGCGCACGAGGCGCAGCGTGTCGAGGGAGAGCACGACCCAGAGGATCGCGTACGCCGCGGCGAGGATCGCGAGGACGAAGAGCGTGACGCCGTGGCTCACGATCGAGACGAAGCCGTGCCGCCACAGCAGCAGCGTCGCCACCGCGATGACCGCGAGCGTCCACAGCACGAGCGTCGCGCCGAGCCCGACCTTCCCGAGCCTCCTGCTCCCCGCGACCGCCTGAGCGGATCCGGGGATGAGGAAGTTCAGCACGACGAGCCACCAGCCGCGGCGCGTCATGAGGCGCCCGTCCTCGACGTCGGGCGTCGTCACGGGGGTCGTGTTGACGAGGGCGCCCCGCGTCTCGGTCCGCGGGCCCGCGAGGGTCACGCGAGCGACTCCTTGAGGCGCGCGTTCTTCTCCCCCACCTGCCGCTCGAGATCGCGGGCGTGCTCCTCGACGCGGTCGGCGATCGCGGGATCCGAGGCGCCGAGGACGCGGGCGGCGAGGAGCCCGGCGTTCCTGGCCCCGTCGATCGACACCGTCGCGACGGGGATCCCCGCGGGCATCTGGACGATCGAGAGCAGAGAGTCGAGCCCCTCGAGGTTCTTCAGCCGCACCGGGACGCCGATGACCGGGAGGGCCGTGACCGACGCGAGCATGCCCGGCAAGTGCGCCGCCCCGCCCGCGCCGGCGATGATCGCCCGCAGCCCGCGCGACCGCGCCTCGCGGCCGTAGCTCATGAGCTTGTCGGGCGTGCGGTGCGCGGAGACGACCTCGACCTCGTGCGGGATGCCGAGATCGGCCAGCGCCTGGGACGCGTCCTGCATCACGCGCCAGTCGGAGTCGGATCCCATCACCACGCCGACGAGGGGGCTTTCAGACGAGTTCAGCACCCTGACAGGGTAGGGGCCCGCGCTGGGATTGCCTGTGAGCGGCGCGGGGTGGCGTCGAACGCGTCGCTCAGGCGAAGAACGCCGCGGCGGCCCGCGCGGCGTACGCCGCGTCGTCGAGGTCGTCGCCCACGACGTTCACGTGGCCGACCTTCCGCCCGGGGCGCGGGTCCTTGCCGTAGGTGTGGATCCGCGCGGCGGGCTGGTCGCGCATCGCGTCCGCGAACCGGCTGTCGATCGTCGCGCCCTGGGGCCCGCCCAGGATGTTGATCATGACCGCCGCGTCCGCGACGGGATCGCTCGATCCGAGCGGCAGGTCGAGCACCGCGCGGAGGTGCTGCTCGAACTGGCTCGTCACGGCGCCGTCCTGCGTCCAGTGCCCGCTGTTGTGCGGGCGCATCGCGAGCTCGTTGACGAGGAGGCGCTCGTCCGTGGTCTCGAACAGCTCGACCGCGAGGAGCCCCGTGACGTCGAGCCCGCCGGCGATGTCGGCCGCGATGCGGGCGGCCACCTCGACGACCCGGTCGGAGGCGTGCGGCGCGGGAGCGAAGACCTCGGCGCACACGCCGTCCTGCTGCACCGTCTCGACCACCGGGTACGGCACGGCCTCGCCCGACGGCCGCCTGGCGATCTGCTGGGCGAGCTCCCGCCGGAAGTCGACGAGCTCCTCGACGAGGATCGGCTCGCCGCCGAAGGCCGCGAGCCAGTCGTCGGCCCCCGCCTCGTGGTCGACGACCCGCACGCCCTTGCCGTCGTAGCCGCCGCGCGGGGTCTTCACGACCGCCCGGCCCCCGTGCTCGTCGAGGAAGGCGCGCAGGTCGGCGCGGGTGCGCACGGGCGCCCAGTCGGGCTGCGGCGCGCCGATCTCGGCGAGGCGGGCGCGCATGACGAGCTTGTCCTGCGCGAACCTCAGCGCGTCGGGTCCGGGGTGCACGGCGACGCCGTCGGCGACGAGCGCGCGCAGGACCTCCTGCGGGACGTGCTCGTGGTCGAAGGTGACGACGTCGACCTCGCGCGCGAACGCGCGCACCGTCTCGACGTCGCGGTAGTCGCCGACGGCCGTCGCGGCGAGCGCCGCCGACATGCCCTCCTGCTCCGCGAGCACCCGGATCTCGATGCCGAGCTCCACCGCGGGAGCGATCATCATCCGGGCGAGCTGTCCTCCGCCGATCACGCCGACACGCTTCGTCATGCCGTCCATCCTACGGCGGAGGGCCGGTCTCCCCGGCGCGTCAGCGCTCGAGGAACGGGTCGGCGGCGCGCTGCTGCGCCTCCCTGTGGGCGAGGATCTGCCCCACCTCGACCTGGTCGGAGAGGGTCTCGCTGACGAGGCGCGGCGCGCGGACGTTCCGCAGCTCGATCGTGTCGGGCCCCGTGAGCACGACGGTCCCCGTGCCGCACAGCCTCTGCAGCGGCGAGCGGACGAGCTCGATGCCGTACCCGGCCGCGTGCGAGAGCTCCCGCCTCCGGCGCACGACGACACCGCGGGTTTCGATCACGCGCCGCGTCGTGACGATGTACGAGCGCGACGCCCAGCGCCACCAGGGGGCGACGACGGCCGCGAGCACCGCGGTGATCGCGCCGATGACGAGGAGGACGTCGGTCAGGGCGCTCCCCGTGTTGCCGGCCAGGTAGCCGGTCGCGCCGGCGACGACGACGAGCACGAGGGCGCTCCAGAGGAGCTTCCCCGCGGATCCGTGGAAGCTCGCGATCCTCAGCTCGGCGCCGTTCTCGTCCATCACGGATCATTCTGTCGCGGGCGCGGCGGATCCCGGGGCGCGGCGCGCCCGATCAGGCCGGGCGCAGGTGCACGATGTCGCCCGCCGAGACCGCCCATCCGTCGACGACGAGCCGTCCCTCGTCGTCCAGTCCCTCGGCCGTTCCGCGGCGGATCGATCCGTCCGGCAGGTGCACGGCGACCGCCTGCCCGATGGTCGAGCATGCGTCCCGCACCGCCTCGCGGGAGGAGCCGTCGACGAGGCCGGTCAGCAGCGCGTCCAGACGTCCGAGGTAGGTCGCGAGCAGACGGTCCTCGTCGACGTCGACGCCCTCGGTCGCGAAGGAGGTCGCCGTGGGCACGGGGAGCTCGTCGGCGGTCATGCGGGTGTTCACGCCGCTGCCCAGGACGATCGCGTCGGGTGCGGCGATCTCGGCGAGGATCCCGCACAGCTTGCGCGCGCCGACGAGCACGTCGTTCGGCCATTTGACGCCGGCGCGCCGCCCGAGCTGCTCGCCCGCGGCCTCCGCCATCGCGGCGCCCGCGACGAGGGGGATCCAGCCTCGTCGCTCGGCGGGGACGTGCGGCACCCGCAGCACGACCGACACGGCGAGCGCCTGGTCGGGCGCCGTCGTCCAGGTGCGGCCGAGCCTCCCCCTGCCGCCGCGCTGGTCGCGGGTGAGCAGCGCGCCGAGGTGCGGCCACTCCTCCCCCGCGGCGAGGGCGCGGACGAGGTCGGCGTTCGTCGACTGCGTATGCGGGACCTCGACGAGGCGGGGCGAGACGCGTCGGGTGAGGGTCCAGGTCATGTCCCCGAGCCTACGCGCGCCCGCGAGACGAGGAGGATCCGCCGAGAGGAGGACGCCCCGCGCGGATCCGTCCTCGTCTCGGTCGGTCGTCCTCGGCTCAGAAGGCGCGGTTCCACGCGCCGTGCTCGGGGAGCCGGCGCATGCGGCGCACGCGCGACCACCGGTCGACGGGCTCGTCGGCGACGACGGCCTCGGCGATCTCGCGGTCGTGCTGCTGCGAGACGACGGCGACGACCGCGGCCAGCTCCTCCGCGGTGGGCCGGCCGCTCTCGATCCGCAGGGCGGTCTGCATCTCGGTCACAGCGGGATGTTGCCGTGCTTCTTGGGCGGCAGCTCGGCGCGCTTCCGGCGCAGCCCGCGCAGAGCCTTGGCGACCATGACCCGCGTGTGGGCGGGTTCGATGACCGCGTCGAGCTCGCCGCGCTCGGCCGCGAGGAACGGCGAGGCGACGTTGTAGGTGTACTCGTCCGCGAGACGGGTGCGCACCTCCGCGAGGTCCTCGCCGGCCTCCTCCGCGCGCTTGAGCTCGCCGCGGTAGAGGATGTTGACGGCGCCCTGGCCGCCCATCACCGCGATCTCCGCGGTGGGCCAAGCGAGGTTCACGTCGGCGCCCAGCTGCTTGGATCCCATCACGATGTACGCGCCGCCGTAGGCCTTGCGGAGGATGACGGTGACGAGCGGCACGGTCGCCTCTGCGTACGCGTAGAGGAGCTTCGCGCCGCGTCGGATGACGCCCGTCCACTCCTGATCGGTTCCGGGGAGGTAGCCGGGCACGTCGACGAGCGTGACGATCGGGATCGAGAACGCGTCGCAGAACCGCATGAAGCGCGCGGCCTTCTCGCCCGCGTCGATATTGAGGGTGCCCGCCATCTGGGACGGCTGGTTGGCGATGATGCCGACCGAGCGGCCCTCGATGCGGCCGAAGCCGATCACGATGTTGGGCGCGAACAGCGGCTGCACCTCGAGGAACTCGCCGGCGTCGACGACCCGCGAGATGACCTCGTGGATGTCGTAGGGCTGGTTCGGGGAGTCGGGGATGATGCCGTTGAGCTCGCGGTCGAGGTCCGTCGTCTCGAACTCGAACGCCGAGTCGTACTCGGGCGCGTCGGTCGCGTTGTTGTCCGGGAGGTGGCCGAGCAGCGTGCGCGCGTAGTCGAGCGCGTCCTCCTCGTCGTCGGCGAGGTAGTGCGCGACGCCCGAGCGGGTGTTGTGCGTGTGCGCGCCGCCGAGCTCCTCCATCCCGACGTCCTCGCCCGTGACCGTTTTGATCACGTCGGGCCCCGTGACGAACATCTGGCTCGTCTTGTCGACCATGATGACGAAGTCGGTGAGCGCGGGAGAGTACACGGCGCCGCCCGCCGCGGGACCCATCACGATCGAGATCTGCGGGATCACGCCCGAGGCGGCGGTGTTGAGGCGGAAGATCTCGGCGTACTTGCCGAGGGCGAGCACGCCCTCCTGGATGCGCGCGCCGCCGGAGTCGAGGATGCCGATGATCGGCATGCCCCCCTTGAGCGCGAACTCCATGACCTTGACGATCTTGTCGCCGGCGACCTCGCCGAGCGATCCGCCGAAGGTCGAGAAGTCCTGGGAGAACACCGCGACGGGACGGCCGTGGATCGTGCCGGCGCCCGTGACGACGGAGTCGCCGTAGGGCCGCGCCCTGTCCATCCCGAAGGCGGAGGTGCGATGCCGCGCGTAAGCGTCCATCTCGACGAAGCTGCCCGGGTCCAGGAGCTGGTCGATGCGCTCGCGCGCCGTCTGCTTCCCCTTGGCGTGCTGCTTCTCGATGGCCTTCAGCTCGGGCTGCTCGACCGCCTCGGCGTGGCGCGCGCGGAGGTCGGCGATCTTTCCGGCCGTTGTCGACAGATCGGGTTCGGTCACGCGCTCCACTCTATCCGCGCTCGTCGGCCAGCTATTGGAGGACGTGCACAACGCCCTGTCGGATCCTGTATGAGGCGGCGACATCGAGCCGCGGAATTGTCCCCCGAATGGCCGACAGACAGCGGCGCCGCGCGTCGTTAGCGTGGATGCAGAACGCTCCGCGCGTTCACCGCCGTTCCCTCCGATGTTTGGGGGAACAGGAGCGAACGGCGCGGGATGCGGATGGCTTTCGGGTAGCTCATCCGCTCTCTTCGCCCGGAGCGGCCGATCCGGCCGCTCCGGGCGCTTCTCCGTCCGGACGGGCGATCTCCTCCCACAGCTCCAGCGCGTCGGGGCCCGCTCCGCGCCCGGCGACGGTGACGGCGGTATCCGGGAGCGTCGAGGTCCGCACGACGACCTGCGGCGAGCCCGCCTGCTCCAGCACCCGCGCCAGCCGGTCGCGCACCGCGACGAGCTGCTCCGGCGACAGCCCGTCCAGCCCGCCCTCGTCGTCGAGGGACACGACGGATCCCTCCCGCCGCAGCCGCGCGACCGCCGCGCGCACCCGGTCGTCGAGCAGCGCCGTGCCGCGGATCTCGTCGCGCAGGGCGGCCTCCGCGAGGACCGCCTCCCGCTGCTCGTCGGGCGCGAGCGCTCCGCCCGTCGCCACCACCCGCGTGAGGATCGGCCCGGCGACTTCGAGAGCGTGGCGCACGCGCTCCCGGCGCTCGCGGCGGCGCACCAGCTGCGCCGCCTGCCATGCCGCGGAGCGGCGCTCGATGTCGGCGAGGCGCCGCGTGTCGCGGGCCGTGCGCTCGACCAGCGCGACGAGCATCTGCGCCGAGAGCACCCAGACGACCGACCCGGCCATCCCGACCGCGAGCGCGTCGATCACGGTCGGCACGACGAGGCAGGTCGTCGCGAGGAGGCCGGCGATCCCGGCCCAGGCGATCGCGGGGCGCCGCCGCACGCAGAGGACGGTGAGCAGCAGCCCTCCCGCTCCCGTGTACCAGGTGGCCTGCGGCGCGGCGGGGTCCGACGCGGGATCGGCTCCCGCGCGCGCGATGAGCGGGAGGAGCACGACCGCGACCGCGACGAGCGCCGCGGCCACGCGGGGGATCCGGTGCAGCGGCTCCCCGGCGAGGTCGCGGACGCCGAGGGCCACGACGGCCGCGAGGGCGAACACGGCCGCGGCGACGAGCGCCCCCGGAGCGGGCGGCTCGGGGCCGATGAGCGCCCGCGTCGCGAAGTAGACGACGATCACGCCGGCGAGCAGCGTGAGCGCGCGGCGGACGCTCACGGCCGCGCTCCGGAGAGCGGGATGCCGATCTCGACGAGCGTGCCGCGGCCGGACGACGAGACGTGCGCGCGGCCGCCGGCCGCCGCGACGCGCGCCACGATGGATCCCCGGATCCCGAGCCGGTCGCGGGGCAGGGCGGACGGATCGAACCCCGCCCCCTCGTCGGCGACCCGCACGCGCAGCTCGTCTCCGTCCGCCCGGATCTCGACCCGCAGGCCCCGCCCCTCGGCGTGCTCCACGGCGTTGGCGACGGCCTGCGCGGCCGCGAGCGCCGCCGCGCGGGCCGCCTGCGCGGACAGGCGCGCGTCCGTCTCGGGTGCGTCGATCGCGAGGCCGGGCGCGATGACCGCGGTCTCGGCGCGCAGCGCGTCGACGAGCTGCGCGAGCCCCACGTCGCCTTCCGGCCCCATCTCGCTGTCGCGCTCCGCGTCCGCGAGGCGGACGAGCGCTTCGCGCGCCATCTCCACCGCGAGGGCGCGTTCCCGATCCGACGAGGCGCGGGCGGAGGCGAGGAGGGCCGCGAGGACGCTGTCGTGCATGAGCGCCGCGACCTCGACGCGCTCCTGCTCGGCGGCCTCGACCGCGGACGCCGCGCTGTAGGTCGCGACGGCGCTCTCGCGCACGGCGTCGACGCGCGCCGCCACCCGGCGGAGGATCTCCGTGGCGAGGACGAAGGTGAGCGCGATGAGGACCGCCACCGACAGGTCGTACCAGAGGTGGTGGGCGTAGGCGCCGACGCCGCCCTCGGCGAGCAGGCGGCCGACGGCGAACAGCGCCGGCAGCCCGACGGCGGAGACGATCTGCAGCGGCACGGGGAGCGCGACGATCGCCGCCCCGGTCGCGACGGTGAGCAGGTAGAACGGCCAGGGCTCGTCGGACGGGTCGGGCGTCGCGGGCGCGAGCCCCGCGAACCAGACGACGAGCGCCGCGGGGAACACGGCCGCGAAGACGCGCGCCGTCGCCCGCACCGCGACGCCCGCGAGGCAGCAGGCGATCATGGCGGCGAGGGAGGAGAAGACGACGATGCGCAGGGCGAGCTCCGCGGCGTCCACCGGCAGGGGCAGGGCGATCAGGAGCGCCTGGACGCCCATCACGCCGCAGGCGACCGCCGCGATGAGCTGGATCGCGCGCTCGATGCGGGCGCGCGTGAATCCCGGGGATCCGACGTGCGCGCCGGGATCGCGCGCGAGCTCGCGCCAGGCGCGTTCGAGCGAGGCGCCTGCGGCGTCCGGCTCTCGCTCAGGAGTCATGCCCGGCGTCGGCGACGATGCCGTCCTCCATGGCGCGGCGCAGCAGGTCGACCTTCGTCGGCGCCGGACGGCCCACCTCGATGTACTTCGCGCGCACGCGGGCGATGAGCTCCTTCGCCGTGGAGTAGGCGATGCCGAGTCGCTGCGCCACCGCCGTCAGCGGGAGGCCGGCGGCGTAGAACCGCAGCACGTCGCGCTCGCGGTCGGACAGCTGGGCGTCGGCGAACGCGCGGTCCCCCTCGACGGCGGACGCCCACTCGAGGTTGTCGAGCGGATCGCCCGCCGCGACGGTGCGGACGGCCTCGACGACGGCGTCGAGGGGCGACGCCTTGCTGACGACGCCCCGCGCTCCGGCGGCGAGCCCCTCGCGCACCGCCTCGGGGCGGTCGGCCACGGAGTGGATGACGACGGGAACGGGGGCGAGCGCGCGCACGTTCTCCGTCACCGTCCGCCCGTCGCCGAGCATGAGGTCGAGCAGCACCACGTCGGCGGCGCGCCACGACCCGAGGAACTCCTCGACCGTCGCGCCGCTGAACGCGATCCGATAGCCGGCCCGGGCGAGCGCGGCCTCGAGACCGAGCCGCACGGACTCGTGGTCGTCGATCAGCGCCACCCTGGTCATGCTCGTCAGCGTAACCCGCGGGACGCGGCGGCTCAGCGACGGGTCAGGACGACGATCGCCTCGACGTGGTGCGACGACGGGAACAGGTCGAGTCCGCGCACGCGGTCCGCGTCGTAGCCGCGGGCGCGGAAGGCGCCCACGTCCCGCGCGAGGGCGACGGGGTCGCAGGCGACGTAGACGACCGCGCGCGGCCCGAGGTCCGAGATCGCCTGGACGACCTCCTCGCCGGCGCCGGAGCGGGGCGGATCCAGCAGCGTCACGCCCCGGCCGATCGCGGCCAGGCGCTCCGCGTCCGCGTCGCGCGCGAGGCTCTGGACGTATCGCTCGACGCGGGCGGTGACGGCCTCGACGCCGAGGTCGCGGAGGTTCTCGGCCGCGTGGCGGGTCGCGGCGGGCGCCGACTCGACCGTCGTGACGCGGGCCCGGTCGCCGTGCGCGCCGAGCGCGGACGCGAAGAGGCCGACGCCGCCGTAGAGGTCGAGATGGCGGGCCCCGTCCTCGACCGGGAGCTCGGAGAGGGCGTCGCGCACGGCGGCGTCGAGAGCGCCAGGGGCGAGGCGGTGCACCTGCCAGAACCCGTCCGCGTCGACGCGGAACTCCCGCTCGCCCACCTTCTCGACGACCGCGCCCGCGGGGGTGCGCCGGGCGCGTCGATCGGCGGGACGGCGCAGCACGCGCACCCGCCCGTCCTCCGGCTGCACGAGATCGATGCGGCCCTCCCGCTCCCCGCGGAGCCCGAGCGCCGCGCGCTCGATGGCCTCGGTCGCGAGGGGTAGGTCGGGGGCCGGAGCGACGCGGCGGCTCCGCGCCGCGAACGCGCCGACGGTCCCCTCCCCGTCGACGTGCAGCCCGACGCGGGTGCGCCAGCGCGCGCCCCTCGCGTCCTCGTCGACGCCGGCCGGATCGACCGTCACCGGAACGGATCCGCCCGCGAATCGTTCGAACGCCTCCTCGATCACGGTGCGCTTCAGCGCGCGCTGGTGGGCGAGGTCGATGTGCCCGAAGTCCGCGCCTCCCGGCCGGTCCTCCGGCGCCCGATCGATGTCGGCCGCCCGCCAGACGTGGGTGCGGCGGTGCGGAGAGGCGTCGAGCACCTCGAGCGCCTCGGCGCGCGCGAACGATCGCTTCGCCTGCGTGATCCGCGCCCGCACGCGCTCGCCGGGGATCGCGTCGGGCACGAAGACCACGAGGGGCCGCTCCTCCCCCTGCTCGCGGTGCCGCGCGATGAAGACGCCGCCGTGCGCGACCCCCGTGACGTCGAGATCGACGATGTCCCCTGTCTGCATCCCCCTATCGTCGCACCCGGACGGGCGCCCTACGCTGGGGAGCATGCAGGTCTGCCTCGCCTCCACCTCCCCCGCTCGCCTCATGCTCATGCGCCAGACCGGCATCGAGCCGCGGCTCGTCGCCCCCGACGTGGACGAGGACGCCGTCGTCATCGCCATCGAGCAGGAGGAGGGACGGTCGCTGTCTCCCGAGGAGCACGTGCTCCTCCTGGCCCGGGCCAAGGCCCTCGACGTCGCGCGCCGGCTCGCCCAGGAGGGCGCCTCTGGCCTCGTCATCGGCGGAGACTCGATGTTCGAGCTCGACGGGCGGATCCACGGCAAGCCCCACACCGTCGACCGCGCGGTCGAGCGGTGGCGCGCGATGCGCGGCCGCACGGGCGTGCTCCACTCGGGTCTCGCCGTCGCGCGCATCGCGGACGGCGCGGTCGGAGCGGTCGTCGAGGAGACCTCGGCGGCGAGCGTGTCGTTCGCCGCCGACGTGGACGACGCCGAGATCGCGGCCTACGTCGCGACGGGAGAGCCCCTCGAGGTCGCGGGCGCGTTCACGGTGGACAGCCTCGGCTCCGGCTTCATCGAGCGCGTCGACGGCGACCCGTCGACGGTCGTCGGCATGTCGCTCTCGTCGCTGCGCCGCCTGGTGCGCGCCCTCGGCGTCGAGTGGACGGCGCTGTGGAACCGCCTGTGACCGGTCGCACACGAAACCTCCGGCATGTTGTGGAGGTCAATCAAAAGAAGCGGGCGGTCGCTCGTTAGGCTCGAAGCCATGCCAGCACTCCGCAAGGTTCTCGTCGCGAACCGCGGCGAGATCGCCGTCCGCATCATCCGCGCGGCGCGCGACGCCGGAATCGCCTCCGTCGCCGTCTACGCCGATCAGGATCGCGACGCGCTCCACGTCCGCCTCGCCGACGAGGCCTACGCTCTCGACGGCACGACGAGCGCCGACACCTACCTCGTCGCCGACAAGCTGCTGTCGATCGCCCGCCGGTCGGGCGCCGACTCGGTGCATCCCGGCTACGGCTTCCTCGCCGAGAACGCCGCGTTCGCGCGCGCCGTCATCGACGACGGGCTCACCTGGATCGGCCCGTCGCCCGAGGCGATCGACGCCCTCGGCGACAAGGTCACCGCGAGGCACGTCGCCGAGAAGGTCGGCGCTCCGCTCGCCCCCGGCACCCCCGGGCCCGTAGCCGACGCCTCCGAGGTCATCGCCTTCGCCGACGAGCACGGCCTCCCCATCGCCATCAAGGCCGCCTACGGCGGCGGCGGGCGCGGCCTCAAGGTCGCCCGCGAGCTGGACGAGGTCGAGGAGGCCTTCGAATCCGCCACCCGCGAGGCGGTCGCCGCGTTCGGGCGCGGCGAGTGCTTCGTCGAGAAGTACCTCGACCGCCCCCGCCACGTCGAGACGCAGTGCCTCGCGGACTCGGCGGGCAACGTCGTCGTGGTCTCGACCCGCGACTGCTCCCTCCAGCGCCGGCACCAGAAGCTCGTCGAGGAGGCGCCCGCGCCCTTCCTCACCGAGGAGCAGAACCGCATCCTCTACGACGCCTCCAAGGCCATCCTCCGCGAGGTCGGCTACGTCGGCGCGGGCACCTGCGAGTTCCTCATCGGCGCCGACGGCACCATCTCGTTCCTCGAGGTGAACACCCGCCTGCAGGTGGAGCACCCCGTCAGCGAGGAGGTCACCGGCCTCGACCTCGTGCGCGAGCAGTTCCGGATCGCCGCGGGCGAGACGCTGGACTACGGCGACCCCGAGCCCGTCGGCCACTCCTTCGAGTTCCGCATCAACGGCGAGGACGCCGGCCGCGGCTTCCTCCCCCAGCCCGGCCCGATCCACGTCTTCAAGGCGCCGGGCGGACCCGGCGTGCGCGTCGACTCGGGCGTCGTCCAGGGCGACGAGGTCGGAGGCGCCTTCGACTCGATGCTCGCCAAGCTCATCGTCACGGGCCGCGACCGCGCCCAGGCGCTCGAGCGCGCCCGTCGTGCGCTCGCCGAGTTCGAGGTCGCGGGCCTTCCCACGGTCCTCCCCTTCCACCGCGTCGTGGTCGAGGATCCGGCGTTCACCGCCGAGTCCGGCGAGTTCGGGGTGTTCACCCGCTGGATCGAGACGGAGTTCGCCGGCGAGATCGAGCCGTGGGACGGGCAGCCGGAGGGCCCGTCGGAGGTCGAGTCGCGGCACACGGTCGTCGTCGAGGTCGGCGGCAAGCGCATCGAGGTCAGCCTGCCCGACCACGTCGCGCAGCCCGCCGCCCGCACCGGGCGCCCCGCCAGCGTGCCGCCGTCCCGCCGGAGCCACCAGGCGTCGTCCGTGTCGTCGGGCGCGTCGGGCGACGCCCTCGTGTCCCCCATGCAGGCGACCGTCGTGAAGGTCGCGGTCGAGGAAGGGCAGAAGGTCGTCAAGGGCGACCTCGTCGCCGTCCTCGAGGCGATGAAGATGGAGCAGCCGCTGCACGCCCACAAGGACGGCGAGGTCCGCTCGATCGACGCCCCCGTCGGCCAGACCATCGGCTCCGGCCACCGGCTGCTCGAGATCCTCTGAGGACCCGCGCGCCGCACGACGACGGCCCCGCTTCCCGAAGGAAGCGGGGCCGTCGTCGTGGGGGCGAGGTCAGTCGCCCCGCTGGTCCACGCCGTGCAGGGCGCGCGCCGCATCGGCGATCGAGCCCGCGAGCGACGGGTAGGCGGTGAACACGCGGGCGAGCTGGTCGGCCGTCAGGCGGCGGTCGACGGCGATCGCGATCGGGTAGATGAGCTCGCTCGCCTTGGGGGCGACGACGACGCCGCCGACGACGGTTCCGGATCCGCGGCGCACGAACAGCTTCACGAAGCCGTCGCGCACGCCCATCATCTTGGCGCGGGGGTTCGCCGAGAGCGGCAGCTTCCAGGCGGTGCTGTCCTCCGCGGTGGCCGACGTCCACCCGACCGTCGCGATCTCGGGGGTCGTGAAGATGTTGGAGGCGATCTTGTGCTCCGAGAAGGGGATGACGGCGTCCCCCATCGCGTGGAACACGGCCGTGCGCCCGAGCATGGAGGCGACGGAGGCGAGCGGGATGAGGTTGGTGCAGTCGCCCACCGCGTAGATGTTGGGCACCGACGTGCGCCCCACGCGGTTGATGAGGATGTGGCCGGAGTCGGCGAGCTGGACGCCGGCCTCCTCGAGGCCGAGGTCTCGGGTGTTCGGCACGGAGCCGACGGCCATGAGGCAGTGGGATCCCTCGACGACGGATCCGTCGGACAGCGTCACCCGCACGCCCTCGCCGGTGTTCTCGACGCTCTCGGCGCGCGACTTCGCGAGCAGCGTCATCCCCCCGCGCGTGAAGACCTTCTCGAGCACCGCCGCGGCGTCGGCGTCCTCGCCGGGGAGCACCTGGTCGCGGCTCGAGACGAGCGTCACCCGCGCGCCGAGGTTCATGTACGCCGAGGCGAACTCGGCTCCCGTGACGCCGGACCCCACGACCACGAGGTGCTCGGGCACCGCGGACATGTTGTACATCTGCTTCCACGTGAGGATGCGGTCTCCATCGGGGGTCGCCGCCGGGAGCTCGCGGGGGGACGCGCCGACCGAGAGGACGAACGTGTCGGCCTCGATCCGGTCGAAGTCGGTCCCGTCCGGCCCCGTGGAGACGACCACCGCGTCGTCGCCCTCGAGACGCCCGTGCCCCGAGATGATGCGCACGCCGGCCTCGAGGAGGCTCTCGCGCATGTCCTCCGACTGCTGTCCGGCGAGGGCGAGGATGCGCTTGTTGATGGCGAGGAGGTTGATCGCCACCTCGGGCTTGAGCGGCTTGCCCGCCGCGCCTCTCGCGAAGAACTGCACGCCGAGGTCGCCGGCTTCGTCGATCGCGCGCGCCGCGTCGGCCGTCGCGATGAGGGTCTTGGAGGGCACCACGTCGGTGAGCACGGCGGATCCGCCGACGCCCGTGTTCTCGATGAGCGTCACCTCGGCGCCGAGCTGGGCGCCCGCGAGCGCCGCCTCGTAGCCGCCGGGGCCGCCGCCGATGATCGCGATCCTCTGCTTGCGGGCGAAGTCGAAGGTCATGCCTCCCATTCTCCCCCATCCGCCGACCTCTCCCTGAGGGCTTCCCCGGTTATCGTTGGCTCATGACGACCGCGACGCATCCGCTCGATCCCCCCGCCGACCCCTTCGAGGTCGCGACCCGAGCGGCGGAGGACATCGCCCGCCTGACGGGCGTCGACCGGCACGACATCGCCGTGACGCTCGGCAGCGGATGGGGCCGCGCCGCCGAGCTCCTCGGCGAGACGACGGCGACGATCCCCGCCACCGAGGTGACCGGGTTCTCCTCCCCCGCGCTCGCGGGGCACGTGGGCACGCTGCGCAGCGTGCGCACCCCCGGCGGATCCCGGGTGCTCGTGATCGGCGCGCGCACCCACTACTACGAGGGCCACGGCGTGCGCCGCGTCGTGCACAGCGTGCGGACCGCCGCGGCGACGGGCGCGAAGACCATGGTGCTCACGAACGGCGCGGGCGGCGTGAAGGAGAGCTGGTCGCCCGGTCAGCCCGTGCTCATCAGCGATCACATCAACCTCACCGCCGACTCGCCGCTCGAGGGGGCGACCTTCGTCGACCTCACCGACCTGTACTCGCCGCGCCTGCGGGCCCTCGCCCGCGGGGTCGACGCGTCGCTCGACGAGGGCGTGTACTGCCAGTTCCGCGGACCGCACTACGAGACCCCGGCCGAGGTGCAGATGGCGAAGGCCATCGGCGGCCACATCTGCGGCATGTCGACCGCGCTCGAGGCCATCGCCGCCCGCGAGGCCGGCATGGAGGTGCTGGGCTTCTCGCTCATCACGAACCTCGCCGCGGGCATCTCGCCCGAGCCGCTGAGCCACGCCGAGGTCATCGAGGCCGGACGCGCCGCCGAGGGGCGCATCTCGCAGCTGCTCGCCGACGTGATCGGCAGGATCTGATGGACGCCGTCTCCCGCGCGCGCGACTGGATCGCGCAGGATCCGGATCCGGTCACGCGCGACGAGCTGCAGGAGATCGTCGACGGGGCGGTCGCGGGCGACGAGGCCGCCGCGGCCGAGCTGGAGGCCCGCTTCGCGGGGCGGCTGCAGTTCGGCACGGCCGGGCTGCGCGGCGCCCTCGGCGCGGGCCCGCTGCGCATGAACCGCGTGCTCGTCGGCCAGGCGGCCGCGGGCTTCGCGCGCTTCCTCCGGGACCGCGCGCCCGAGGGCAGGACGCCCGTCGTGGTGGTGGGCTACGACGGCCGTCGGAACTCCGACGTCTTCGCCCGCGACTCCGCCGAGCTGTTCCAGGGCGCGGGACTCGAGGCGATCCTCCTGCCCCGCCTGCTGCCGACGCCCGTGCTCGCCTTCGCCGTGCGCTTCCTCGGCGCCGACGCGGGCGTCATGGTCACCGCCAGCCACAACCCGCCGGACGACAACGGCTACAAGGTGTACCTGGGCGGCGACGACCAGGGCGCCCAGATCGTCGCGCCCGCCGACGCCGAGATCGCGAAGCGCATCCGGGAGGTCGCCGACGCGACGCCCCTCGGCGACCTGCCCCGCTCCGGGGAGTACCGGATCGCCGACGAGAGCGTCCTCGACGCGTACGTCGAGGCCACGGCGGCGGTCGCTCCCGCGCCGAGCGGCGCCGAGGGCATGCGCTGGACGTTCACGGCGATGCACGGGGTCGGCTGGGAGACGATGCGCCGCGTGCTCGAGCGCGCGGGCTACCCGCTGCCCTCCCTCGTGACCGAGCAGATCGAGCCGGACGGGGCGTTCCCCACGGTGTCCTTCCCCAACCCGGAGGAGCCGGGGGCGATGGACCTGTCGTTCCGCACCGCGGAGGAGAGCGACGCCGAGTTCGTCATCGCGAACGACCCCGACGCCGACCGCGTCGCGGTGGCTGTGCCCTCGCACGGGGGGTGGCGCCGTCTCACCGGCAACGAGATCGGCCTGCTGCTCGGCCGCCGCGCGGCCCGCGCCGCGGAGGGCGCGCCCGGCGCCTCCCTCGCCTGCTCGCTCGTCTCCTCCCCCGGCCTCGGGGCCGTCGCCGAGCGGTACGGGCTCGACTGGCACGAGACGCTCACGGGGTTCAAGTGGATCTCCCGCGCGCCGGGGATGGTGTTCGGCTTCGAGGAGGCGCTCGGCTATCTCGTGAACCCGGAGACGGTGCGCGACAAGGACGGCATCTCGGCCGCCGTCGCCGTGCTGGGACTCGCCGCCGAGGCGAGGGAGCGCGGCGCGACGCTCGTCGACCTGCTCGACGAGATGGCGGAGGAGATCGGCCACTACGCGAGCACGCAGGTGTCGGTGCGCGTCGACGACGTCTCCCGCATCGCGACGGTCATGGCGCGGCTCCGCGCGGATCCCCCGACCGCCTTCGCCGGCCACCAGGTCGCCCGCTGCGACGACCTGCTGCGCGCGTCGGAGGGCGCGCCGGGCGGCGACGTGCTGCGCTTCCGCCTCTCCGACGGCTCGCGCATCATCTTCCGCCCCAGCGGCACCGAGCCGAAGCTCAAGGTCTACCTCGACGTGCGCGGATCCTCGGCCGAGGACGCCGCCAGCGTCCTCGCGCAGCTCGAGGGCGCCGTCAGGCAGCTGCTCGACGAGACGAGCTGAGCGCGGGCGGCCCCGCGCTCACACCCGCGCGGGGTCGTCGATGAGCGCCGCGAGCTCCGCGACGAACGCCGGGAGGTCGATGCCGCGCCGCGCGATGCGACGCGCGTTGTCGGCGTCGGCGAACACGTCGACGAACTGCTCGAAGACCGTCTGGAACGCAGCGCGGTCCGCGTCGCTGAACGCGACGAGCGCGACGACGTGGACCCGCTCCGAGCCCCACGCGACGGGCTGCTCGCAGACGGCGACGGAGATCGCGGTCCGCGCGGCCGACATCGTCATCGCGTGCGGGACCGCGAGAGACTCGGTGAAGGCGGTCGAGGAGAGCCGCTCCCTCTCGATGGCGCTCTCGACGTAGTCCTCGCCGATGACGCCCTCCGCGACGAGCGCGCGCCCGAGCCGCCGGATCACGGACTCCGGATCGGGTGCGTCGATGTCGCGCGCGAACGCGCCGGGGACGAACCACCGCGAGATCTCGGCGCGCAGCCCGCTCAGCCGGCGCTGGCGCCGCACCCGGGCCGCGGCCTCCGAGACGCGGGCGACGTCGCGTTCGGACAGGAACGGGGAGATCCGCACCACCGCGGCTGCGCCCTCGCCTCCGGGCGACGGATCGATCGTCGTCAGCACCAGGTCGGCGTCGAAGCCCGCCCAGTCGGGGTCGTAGCGCGTCGAGACGGCCGTCAGCTCGATCTCGTGGCCGAGGGCGCCCGCGATGCTCGCCCGCAGGTGCTGCCGCATGGCGTCGTATCCGGGGCAAACGAGCACGGCGGTCAGCCGCGCCGAGGGCCGGCTGTCGGGCCCGATCGCGGCGCCGAGGTGCATCGCGATGTCGGAGATCTCGTCGTCGGGGATCGGGACGTCGAGCGCCGCGGAGAGGTCGCCCGCGATCGCGACGGCCATCTCGAACACGAGCGGCGTCGCCGCCTTCAGCGATCGCGTCATGGGATTGCGCGACCAGAGCCGCTCCGCGGCGCGGCGCACGAGGTTCTGCACGTGCGGCGCGAGGCGCGCGCGCAGGTCGGCCTCGTCGATCTCGAGCGCGTACGTGTGCGCGACGCGCGCGACGGAGGCGCGCACGGCGTCGACGACCCGCGGATCGACGTCGCGCGCGCTCGCGCCGCCCGAACCGGGATCCACGATCGACAGCCACACGAGCGAGCCGAGGCGGTGCCGGTCCCCCGCTCCCAGCTCGACGCCGAAGTGGAGCGAGGCCAGCTCCCCGACGATGCGCGCGGCGGACGCGTGCTCGGGGGCCCGCTGACCGGCCGGCTCCGCGAGGGGCCTCCCCCGCGCGACGCGCTCCGCCGCGATCGCGACGTGCAGCACGACGTCCGCCGCGGCGAGCTCGTTGACGATCAGCCCGAGCTCCGAGAGCCGCTCCACGAGATCGGCGGTGAAGGCGCGGAAGGGGGCCGTGTCGATGCCCAGCTCCTCCGCCGCGTGCCTGAGCGCCTCCGGGTCGGCCGTCTGGTCTCCCGTCGCCTCGTGCACGACGCGGCTGAGCAGCCGTCGGCGAGCGAGCTCGGATCCCTCGAGCCAGACGAGCGCGCCGGAGCGCGCGAGGGAGAGCTCGTCGTCGGCGATGAGCGCGCGCACGCGCCGCACGTCGGCCTCGATGGTCGCCTCGCTCACGAAGAGGGCGGCGGCGGTGCGCGCGACGTCGACGCCGTCCGCCCGGTCGAGCAGGAGCCGCACGAGGTGGTGGAGGCGCTCGCGGGGCGTGCCCCTGGCGGGCTCTCCGCCGCCGAGACGCAGCCCGGAGGCCGAGGGCGTCGCCCGGTACCCCTTGGGCCCGGAGGCGATCGCGTCGGCGCCGGGGGCGCTCCCGTTGATCGCCGTGACGTAGGTGCGCACGCTCCGCGGGGTGACCCCGAGGCGGTCGGCGAGGTCGGCGGCCGTCACCCATTCCGACCGTCGCAGCAGGATCGCGAGCAGCTGCGCCTGCCGTCTCCTCGTCATGGATCCAGTCAACCACCGCGCCCTGGGCAGAGGCTTTTCCGCGGGGGAGGAAACAAGCATCCGTTGTCATCGCCGTGCCGGAGGGACACGATAGGGAGAATGAGATCGATGAGGATCATGGTGAGCTGCGGCGCGGGTGCCTCGAGCACCTTCGTCGCCGCGCGCCTGCGCCGCGCCGCGCGCGCGGCGGGCATCGAGATCGACGTCGACGTCGCGCCTCTCTCCGATGCGCCGGCGATGCTCGACGACGTCGACGCGCTCCTCATCGGCGCCCATCTCGGCGACGCCGCCGGCGATCTGCGCGCCCGCGCCGAGTCCCTCGGCGTCACTCTCACGGTCCTGCCCGCGGACATCGCGGATGATCGCGACGGCACCAGGACGCTCGCGCTCGTCAGGAACGAGAGCCTCGGAGCCGCGCCCGCGGTCTCCTCCCCACGAAAGGAACACATCATGGCCACTCGCACCGTCACCATCGCCTCCTCCCACGGCCTGCACGCGCGTCCCGCGAAGCTGTTCTCGGAGGCGGCCAAGAACTCGGGTCTCGCGGTCACGATCGCGAAGGGCGACGGCGCCCCCGTCAACGCCGCGAGCATCCTCGGCGTGATCTCGCTCGGCGCCAACACGGGCGACGAGGTCACCCTCTCCGTCGAGGGCGACGGCGCGGACGCCGTGCTCGAGCAGCTCGCGACGATGCTCCAGACCGACACGGACGCGGAGTGAGCGAGATGGCCGACCTCCGCGGCGTCGGCATCGGCCTGGGCGTCGCCCAGGGGCCGGTCGCGCACATGGCGGCGCGCCTCGCCCCGCCGTCGGACGCCCGCTCCGCGCGCACGCCCGACGAGGAGAAGGCCGCGGTCGCCGAGGCCGTCTCCGCCGTCGCCGCGGAGCTGAACGCCCGCGGCGAGCGCGCGGGGGGATCCGCCCAGGACGTGCTCGAGGCGCAGGCCATGATGGCCGAGGACCCGACGCTGCTCGAGGGCGTGCACGCGGAGATCGACGGCGGCGCGACGGGCGAGTACGCGGTGCACCGCGCGTTCGCGGCGTTCGCCGAGCAGCTGAAGGCGCTGGGCGGCTACCTGGGCGAGCGCGCGGCCGATCTCGCCGACGTCGCCCAGCGCGTGATCGCCCACCTGCGGGGCGTCCCCGCGCCGGGCGTCCCGGAGCCGGGGCACCCGTTCGTCCTCGTCGCCGAGGACCTCGCTCCCGCCGACACCGCGCTCCTCGACCTCGACCAGGTGCTCGCCGTCGTCACGACGGAGGGCGGTCCGACCTCGCACACCGCGATTCTCGCGCGCGAGAAGGGCATCGTCGCGGTCGTCGGCACGGGCGAGATCGACCTGTCGGACGGCCAGACGGTGATCGTCGACGCCGAGAACGACGTGGTGATCGCCGACCCGACCGAGGATCAGCTCGCGGACGCCGCGGCACGCGCCGAGGCGCGCGCGAACGCCGCGCAGGCGCCGCTCACGCCCGGAGCGCTCGCCGACGGCACCCCCGTCCCCCTCCTCGCGAACCTCGGCTCTCCCGACGGCGCGGCCGAGGCGCTCGAGAAGGGCGCCGAGGGCGTGGGCCTGTTCCGCACCGAGTTCCTCTTCCTCTCCAGCGAGGAGGCGCCGTCCGTCGAGAGCCAGAAGGAGAGCTACCGCCGGATGCTCGAGACCTTCGCGGGGAAGAAGGTCGTCGTGCGCGTGCTCGACGCCGGGGCGGACAAGCCGCTCCCCTTCCTCACGGACGCCGACGAGGAGAACCCCGCGCTGGGGCGGCGCGGCATCCGCGCCCTCCAGCACCGCGAGAACGTGCTGCGGGATCAGCTCACGGCCCTCGCGCAGGCCGACGCCGAGACCGACGCCGATCTGTGGGTCATGGCGCCGATGATCGCGACGGTCGACGAGACGGCCTCCTTCACCCTGCTCGCGAAGGAGCTCGGGCTGAAGACGGTGGGCGTGATGGTGGAGGTGCCCTCGGCCGCGCTGCTCGCGGACAGGATCCTCGAGACCGCCGACTTCGCGTCGATCGGCACGAACGATCTCGTGCAGTACACGATGGCCGCCGATCGCCTCCTCGGGACCGTCGCGCATCTGCAGAGCCCGTGGCACCCCGCGGCGCTGCGGCTCATCAAGGCGACCGCCGACGGCGGCGCCGCCAACGGCAAGCCCGTGGGGGTGTGCGGCGAGGCGGCCGCCGATCCCCTGCTCGCGGTGGTGCTCGTCGGCCTCGGCGTCTCGACGCTGTCGATGTCGCCGTCGGCGCTCGCCGACGTACGCGCCGAGCTGACCCGCCACACGATCGACGACGCGCGCCGCATCGCCGAGGCGGCGATCGCCGCGGGCAACGCGGACGATGCGCGGGCCGCCGCCCGCGCCGCCGTGGCCTGATCCGCCGCACGCGGAGCCCGTCGGCCGGCCAGGCCGACGGGCTCCCTCGGCGTGCGCCGACCCTCTGTCGCGGCCGCGCCCGACGCGATAGATTCTCCCGCACATCCGGGCGCCGCTCCGCTCCCCGCGGAGCCCCGAGATCCGAAAGCAGGAACGACGATGTCCTCTCAGACCGCAGATCCGCAGGCACCCGGAGCCTTCCGGGTGGCCGTCCAGAAGGTCGGATCCTTCATGTCGGGCATGGTCATGCCCAACATCCCCGCGCTCGTCGCCTGGGGCCTGTTCACCGCCTTCTTCATCGCGGACGGCTGGACCCCCAACGCATCTCTCGAGACGATCGTGGGCCCGACCATCCACTACCTCCTGCCGCTCCTCATCGCCTACACGGGCGGCTTCATGATCCACGACAAGCGCGGCGGCGTCGTGGGCACGATCGCCACGATGGGCGCGATCACCGGCAGCGACCTGCTCGTCGCCCAGGGGCCGGACGGCCTGCCCCAGGTGCACATGTTCCTCGGCGCCATGGTCATGGGACCGCTCGCGGCCTGGCTCATGAAGAAGCTCGACGCGCTGTGGGACGGGAAGATCCGGGCGGGCTTCGAGATGCTCGTCTCGATGTTCTCGGCCGGGATCTTCGGCTTCCTCGCCGCGATCTTCTCGTTCTACGTGCTCGCGCCCGCCGTCAACTGGATCACGAACGTCCTCAGCACCGCGGTCGGCTGGCTGGTCGACAACTCGCTGCTGCCGCTGACGAGCATCCTCATCGAGCCCGCGAAGGTCTTCTTCCTCAACAACGCGATCAACCACGGCGTGCTCACGCCGCTCGGCATCGGCGAGGCGGCGGAGTCGGGTCGTTCGGTCCTGTTCCTTCTCGAGGCGAACCCCGGTGTCGGCCTCGGCCTGCTGCTCGCGTTCACGTTCTTCGGCGTCGGCGCGGCGAAGGGCTCCGCGCCGGGCGCGGCGATCATCCACTTCTTCGGCGGCATCCACGAGGTGTACTTCCCGTACGTGCTGATGAAGCCGTCGCTGCTGATCGCCGTCGTCGCGGGCGGCATGTCCGGCGTCGCGATCAACATGCTGTTCGGCACGGGCCTGCGCGCCCCCGCCTCGCCGGGGTCGATCATCACCGTGTTCCTGCAGGCCGCGCCGCAGACGATGAACTACGTCGGCATCGCGCTCGCGGTCACCGTCTCGACGGCCGTCACCTTCGTCATCGCCGCCGTCATCCTCCGCGCGAGCCGCAAGCGCGATCTCGCGGCGGGCGACCAGTTCTCCGCCGCCGTCGCGAAGACCCAGGCGAACAAGGGCAAGAGCTCGGCGGCGCTCGCCGGGCTCGCCGGCGCGGCGGCCGCGCCCGACCACCTCATCCGGAAGGTCATCTTCGCGTGCGACGCGGGCATGGGCTCCTCGGCGATGGGGGCGAGCGTGCTCCGGAAGAAGATCAAGGACGCCGGCGTGGCGGACGTGACGGTGACGAACAAGGCGATCGCGGCCCTCGACGGCACGGCCGACCTCGTCATCACCCAGCAGCAGCTCACCGACAGGGCGAAGCAGAACGAGCCGGACGCCGTGCACGTCTCGGTCGACAACTTCATGAACTCGCCGCGCTACGACGAGGTCGTGGACATGGTCCTCGCGCAGCGCTCCGACGCTCCGGCCGCCCCCGAGACGGCAGGCCCCGAGACGCCGGAGCCCGAAGCGGCGGCGCAGCCCGCCCCGGCCTCGGACGACGCGGGCGTCCTGCGGCCCGAGTACGTGCGGATCCACGCCGGATCCGTCAGCCGCGACGAGGCGCTCGACGAGGCGGCCGCGATCCTGCAGGCGGCGGGCGCCGTGACGGACGGCTACGCCGCCGCGATGCGCGACCGCGAGGACACCGTGTCGACCTTCATGGGCAACGGCCTCGCGATCCCCCACGGCACCGACGCCGCGAAGGATACGGTGCTCGGCTCGGCCCTCTCCGTCGTCCGCTACGACGGAGGCGTCGAGTGGGGCGACGGCGACGTGGCCACGTTCGTCGTCGGCATCGCCGGGAAGGGCGGCGCGCACCTCGAGATCCTCAGCGCCGTCGCGCAGCAGTTCGGCGACGACGACGCCATCGCGCGCCTGAAGGCCGCGCGCACCCCCGAGGAGCTGTACGGGCTCCTTTCCGACGGCATCAACTGAGAGCGAGGACGACCATGAAGGCAGTGCATTTCGGCGCCGGGAACATCGGGCGCGGGTTCGTGGGCATGCTGCTCGCGGAGGGCGGCTACGAGATCGTCTTCTCCGACGTGGCGGGCTCGCTCGTCGACGCCATCAACGCGCACGGCAGCTACACCGTGCACGAGGTCGGCGAGGGCGGCGAGGATCGGACGGTGACGGGGTTCCGCGCCGTGAACAGCGCGGAGGACCCGACGGGGCTCGCGGGCGAGATCGCGACGGCCGACGTCGTGACGACCGCCGTGGGGCCGACCGTGCTACGGTTCATCGCGCCCCACGTCGTCGCGGGGCTCAGGCGGCGCCCCGCCGACGCCGCTCCTCTGCAGGTCATGGCCTGCGAGAACGCGATCGGCGCCACCGACCAGCTGCGCGAGCACGTCGCGGAGCTCGCGGGCGACGAGTGGGACGAGCTCGCACGGCGCGCCGTGTTCGCGAACACCGCGGTCGATCGGATCGTGCCGGGCCAGCCGGAAGGGCAGGGCATCGACGTGACCGTCGAGCCCTTCTTCGAGTGGGCGATCGAGCGGGCGCCGTTCGGCGACCGCCTGCCGAGCATCCCGCGCGCGCACTTCGTCGACGACCTCGCCCCCTACATCGAGCGGAAGCTCTTCACGGTGAACACGGGGCACGCCGCGACCGCGTACCACGGCGCGCGCGCCGGCTTCGAGCGGATCGCGGACGCCTTGGCCGACGAGAAGGTGAGCGCGGCGGTGGAGGCCGCGCTGACCGAGACCAGCGCGCTGCTCGTCGCGGCGCACGGCTTCTCCGCCGAGGAGATGGCGGACTACCGCGCGACGATCCTGGCCCGCTTCCGCAACCCGGCGCTCCCCGACACGGTCGTGCGCGTCGGCAGGCAGCCCCTGCGCAAGCTGTCGCGGCACGAGCGCTTCGTCGGCCCTGCCGCGGACGCGGCAGAGCGCGGCATCGGCGTCGACGGGCTCCTCGGAGCCATCGGCGCGGCGCTCTTCTTCGACGACGCTGACGACGACCAGGCGGTCGAGCTGCAGCGCCTCCTCGCGGAGACCGACGCCGACGCCTTCACCCGGCAGGTGACGGGCCTCGACGAGGGCGACGCGCTCTTCGGCCGCGTGCGCGACATCGTCGCCTGGCGCCAGGCGACGTGATCGGGAGCGCGGGGCGGCCGATCCTCGAACATACGTGCGAACGCCGCGATAGGGTGGG
>NZ_JAMXWT010000018.1:0-71982 GCF_050958665.1 Microbacterium sp. gxy059
ACTACGACCACGGCGAGGTCGTCGACGTGGCCGCCTCCGCGCGATCGCTGTCGCGTCAGATCTTGGTGACCTGGTCGAACGAGAGCTCGACGGGGGTCTCGCGCTCGAAGAGCGAGACGAGCACCGTGAGCTTGCCGCTGGCGGCGTTGATCTCGCTGATCGACCCGGGAAGCCCGGCGAACGAGCCGTCCTTGATGGTGATGGTCTCGCCCACCTCGAAGTCGACCTCGGCCGGCATCGAGCGGCCGGACGTCGCGGCTTTCGCCTTCTCGTCGCCCGCGGCGGCCTTCTCGGCCTCCTTGAGCTCGGCGAGCGGCTTCAGCATGGTGAAGGCTTCTTCGAAACGCAGCGGCGTGGGGTTGTGGGCGTTGCCCACGAAGCCCGTGACACCCGGCGTGTGGCGCACGACCGACCAGGTGTCCTCGTTGAGCTCCATGCGCACGAGCACGTAGCCCGGGATGCGCACGCGCGTGACCATCTTGCGCTGGCCGTTCTTGATCTCGACGACGTCTTCCATCGGCACCTCGACCTGATAGATGTCGTCCTCGACCTCGAGCGTCGACTTGCGCTGCTCGATGTTGGCCTTGACCTTGCGCTCGAAGCCCGCGTACGAGTGGATCACGTACCACTTGCCCTCGAGCGAGCGCAGCTCGGCGCGGAAGGCCTCGTACGGGTCCTCCTCGGCGGGCTGCTCGTCGGCGGTCTCCGCCTCGGCGGCGACCTCCTCGGCCTGCTCGGCCGCGTCGTCGGCGAGGACCTCGGCGGCGGCCTCGACCTCGGCCGTCTCGTCGATGTTCAGTGCGTCGTTCACGATGGCGTCTGCCTCCGGATCCTGGATGGAGATGTCTTCGCTGTCGGCGAGAGCTCCGTCGTCGTCGACATGCATCGCCGAGTGCTCGGCGGCGTCGCTGGCGCGCTGCTCTTCCGAGAGCCGGCTGCCGGTCTGGGCCTCGTCGTCTTCGCTCGACTGCTCTGCCGAAGGGGCCCAGTCGGCGTCGTCGAGGTGCTTCTCAGACACGTGCTTCTCCTTAGCTGGGAACGCCGAACACGATGTCGATGACCCACGAGGAGACGGTGTCCAGCCCGAAGATGAGCGCCATCATGACGACGACGAACCCGAGCACGACGCTCGTGAACTTGACCAGCTCCTTGCGGGTCGGGGTGACGACCTTGCGGAGCTCGGCGATGACCTCGCGGAAGAAGATCACGATGCGCGCGAAGAAGTTCGGCTTCTTCGCCGCGCCCGCGGCGGCCGGGCCACCTGCTGCATCCTGAGCCAATTCGTCACCTTTCGTGGGTCAGCACATCGCGCTGACGCGCAGGGCGGACAGGAATCGAACCTGCAACCTGCGGTTTTGGAGACCGCTGCTCTGCCAATTGAGCTACCGCCCTAGAGACCCGGGGGTCTCTGCGCTGTTCGCAGCCCCTCTCCGCGACGGGCACGGCGAAAGAATGCAGCGAACAACGGCTCTATCGATCATACGGCATGCGACAGGAGGGCGCGAACCGGGCGGAGCCCCCGCGCATGTCGGATCGAGCCGCGCGCTCTCCGAAGAATCCGAAAAGTATCTTGACATCAAGATAAATCGGGTGTCTCGTGGGAGCCAAGCAAGGGCACCCTAAGTACGAGTGCGCGACCCGAGGAGGATCACGATGACCGAAGTGCAGCACCTCGCCCGGTTCGTCGCAGACGCGACGTTCGACGACATCAGCGACGAGGCGGTGGCGCAGCTCAAGATCCGCGTGCTCGACACCATCGGGGTGGCGATCGGGGCGCTCGACGCCGCGCCGATCGTCGCGATCGGCGGCCTCGTCGACGACCTCGGGGGCACGCCCATCTCGACGCTCATCGGCGGCGGGAAGACCTCGCCCGACCGCGCCGCCTTCTACAACAGCGCGCTCAGCCGCTACCTCGACTTCATGGACTCGTACCTCGCGAAGGGCGAGACCAACCACCCCTCCGACAACTTCGGCGCCGTCCTCGCCTCGGCGGAGTCCGTGAACGCGACGGGCGCCGAGCTGCTGACCGCGTTCGCGATCGCCTATCAGGTGCACGCGCGACTGTCCGACGTCGCGCCCGTGCGCGCCCAGGGGTTCGACCACACGACGCAGGGCGCCTACGCGGCCGCCGCCGCGAGCGCGAAGGCCCTGCGGCTCGACGTCGACCAGATCGCGAACGCCATCGCGATCTCGGGCACCGCGAACAACGCGCTCCGCGTGACGCGCACCGGCAGCCTCAGCCACGGGAAGGGCCTCGCCTACGCCCAGGTGTCGAACGAGGGCGTCTTCGCGGCGCTCCTCGCGATGCACGGCATCACCGGCCCCGGGGAGGTCTTCGAGGGCAACAAGGGCTTCAAGCACTCCATCGCCGGAGACTTCGAGATCGACTGGGCGGAGGAGGACCTCGAGCGCGTGCGCCTCAGCATCATCAAGAAGCACAACGCGGAGATCCACTCGCAGTCGGCCCTCGACGCCGCACAGGACGTGCGCGCGCAGGACGGCTTCGACCCGAGCCGGATCGCGCGGGTGCGGCTGCGCACCTTCGACGTCGCCCACGCGATCATCGGCGGCGGCGAGGAGGGAGACAAGCGCACGGTCCGCACGAAGGAGGAGGCCGACCACTCGCTGCCCTGGATGCTCGCCGTCGTTCTGCTCGACGGCGAGCTCTCCCCCGCCCAGTACGCGCCGGAGCGCATCGTCGCCGACGACGTGCAGGGCCTCATGCGGGTGGTCGAGATCGTCCCCGACGACGGCTTCTCGGCCCGCTTCCCCGCGGAGATGCCCGCCGACCTCGAGGTGACCCTCGACGACGGATCCGCGCTGCGAGCGGAGCGCAGCTCGTACGAGGGGTTCCACACGGATCCCCTGAGCTGGGAGGGAGCACGCCGCAAGTTCGACGCGCTCTCCGCGCCCTTCGCCGACCAGGCCCTGCGCGACGAGATCGTCGGGCTCGTGGAGAACCTCGAGAACGAGACGGTCGGCGCCCTCACCGCCGCCCTCGCCCGCGTCTCGAGCATCCGCCGGAGCTGACCCCCACCAGAAGAGAGATAGAGAGAAGAGGACCCCTCATGACGAACGCCGTCCCGCACGACGTCTCCTTCAACTTCGTCCCCCGGGCTCACCGGCCGGCGAAGCCGCGCACCTTCGGGATCACCGAGATCCGCGCACCTTACTACGACACCTTCGGCACCCGCCGTCTTCAGGACGTCTTCGACGTCGCCGGCCCCTGGGTCGACGGCATCAAGTGGGCGGGCGGATCCTTCGCGCTCCTGCCCGCCGAGCAGGTGCGCGCGTTCAGCGACATCGCCCACGAGCACGGCTCGTACGTGTCCTCCGGCGGCTGGATCGAGACGGTCCTCCGCTACGGGGACGACGCCGTCGACCACTACCTCCGCGAGGCGAAGGAGGTCGGCTTCGACGTCATCGAGATCTCGACGGGCTTCATCATGCTCAACACCTCGGGCCTGCTGCGCCTCGTCGACAAGGTCGTGAAGGCCGGTCTCAAGGCCAAGCCCGAGCTCGGCATCCAGATCGGATCCGGCGGCGACTCGAGCGAGGAGGAGCTCGCGTCGGAGGCGAAGAAGGACGTCGGCGACCTCATCGACCGCGGCCGGCGCGCCCTCGACGCCGGCGCCTCGATCATCATGATCGAGTCGGAGGGGATCACGGAGAACGTCCGCGACTGGAACACGGGAGCCGCCTCGATCATCAACGGCTTCGGTCTCGAGAACGTGATGTTCGAGGCCGCCGACGGGCCGGTGTTCGAGTGGTACGTGAAGAACTACGGCAACGGGGTGAACTTCTTCGTCGACCACAGCCAGATCCTGCAGCTCGAGGGGCTGCGGCAGAACATCTGGGGCAACAAGAGCACCTGGGGCCGGGTCATCAACCCCGCGCCGTGAGCACCGAGGGGAGGGCGCCCCGCCCTCCCCTCGACCCCGCGCGCCGTCGCGCCGCGACTTCGAGAACGAAGACGAAGGACCATGAGCACCCACATCCCCTGGAGCGGCGATCTCGCCGCCGACGCCGTCGACATCCTCCGAACGGACGGCGGCATGATCGTCAGCCCGACGAAGGTCGGCTACATCGTGATGGTCTCGGACCGCGACGGCCTCGAGCGCAAGTTCGCGGCCAAGAGCCGCAGGCGATCGAAGCCGGCCGTCGTGCTGTGCGGATCACTCGATGAGCTGCGCACGCTCGCGCGGCTCACCCCCGAGATCGACGAGTTCTTCCAGCGTCACTGGGACGACGACATCCTGCTCGGATGCATCCTCCCCTGGTCCGACACCGGCCTCGCCCTCCTCGACGACGACGCGCGGGAGCTCGCGACCGATGCCCGCGGCACGAGCTGCTTCGTCGCCCGCTTCGGCGCGCCGGGCGAGCAGATCGCCCGGGCGCTGTGGGATGAGCGGCGGATCGTCTTCGCCAGCTCCGCGAACCCCTCGGGGCTCGGCAATCGCGGCCTCGTCTCGGGGATCGGAGACGCGATCGACGACGCGGCCGACCTCGTCATCGACGCCGACGACTACGTGCGCTCCGTGCAGCCGGACGCCTCGCCCGAGACCCGCTACGAGCAGGGCGTGATGGTCTCGTTCGTCGACGCCGAGGGACGGCTGGTGTCCGAGCAGCGCGGCGAGCGCTCGGTCACTCCCGCACCCGTCGTGATCCGCGCGGGCCTCGACATCGACCGGATCATGTCGCACCTCGCCCGTTCGTTCCCCAGCTGGGACTTCCGACACGGAGAGTGCTACTGAACGCCGGCGCGGATCCCTCGGGAACGGCTCACGACGGATCCGCGGCACCGGGGGCCGCGCGACGCTACCCTGGTGGCGTGACTGAACGCGCACCGCTCTCCGACAAGATCTCCGCCATCGCCGAGTCGGCGACCCTGAAGGTCGACGCGAAGGCCAAGGCCCTCAAGGCGGAGGGGCGCCCCGTGATCTCGTTCGCGGCGGGCGAGCCCGACTTCGCCACGCCGCAGACGGCCGTCGACGCGGCGCGCGCGGCGCTCGACGACCCCGCGAACTTCCGCTACTCGCCCGCCGCGGGGCTGCCCGCCCTCAAGCAGGCCATCGCGGAGAAGACGGCGCGCGACTCGGGGCTCGAGGTGCAGCCGAACCAGATCGTCGTCACCAACGGCGGCAAGCAGGCCGTCTACCAGGCGTTCCAGGTCGTGCTGAACCCGGGCGACGAGGTGCTGCTGCCCGCCCCGTACTGGACCACGTACCCCGAGGCGATCCAGCTCGCCGACGGCGTGCCCGTGCCCGTGTTCGCCGGCGCCGAGCAGAGCTACCGCGTCACCGTCGAGCAGCTCGAGGCGGCCCGCACCGAGAAGACGAAGGCGATCGTGTTCGTGTCGCCGTCGAACCCCACAGGCGCCGTCTACACGCCGGAGGAGACCGCGGCCATCGGCCGCTGGGCCGTCGAGCACGGCATCTGGATCCTCACCGACGAGATCTACCAGAACCTCACCTACGACGGCGTGCGCGCCGTGTCGATCGTCGAGGCCGTTCCCGAGGCCGCCGCGCAGACGATCCTGCTCAACGGCGTCGCGAAGACCTACGCCATGACGGGCTGGCGCGTGGGCTGGATGGTCGGCCCCGCCGACGCCATGAAGCTCGCCGCCAACCTGCAGTCGCACCTCACGAGCAACGTCAACAACGTGGCCCAGCGCGCGGCCGCCGCCGCGCTCACCGGCCCTCAGGACGACGCCGAGGCGTTCCGCGAGGCGTTCGATCGCCGCCGGCGGCTCATCGTCGCGGAGCTGCAGAAGATCGACGGCGTGACGGTCCCGACGCCCGAGGGCGCCTTCTACGTCTACCCCGACGTGCGGGGGCTGCTCGGCCGCGAGTGGCGCGGTCGCCGCGTGGAGACCTCGCTCGAGCTCGCCGACCTCATCCTCGACGAGGCGGAGGTCGCCGTCGTGCCCGGCGAGGCCTTCGGCCCCAGCGGCTACCTGCGCCTGTCGTACGCGCTCGGCGATGACCAGCTCCTCGAGGGCGTCCGGCGCCTGCAGCAGCTGTTCGCCTGACGACCCGCCGACGAACGAGAGGCGCCCGCCCGGGGATCCGGACGGGCGCCTCTCGCGTGCGGGCGCGCTACAGCTCGACCCCCACGAACACCGGCTCCGGGTTCAGCTCCAGCCCGTACTCGGCGGCGACGCGGGCCCGGACGAAGCGCGCCAGCTGACCGATCTCGGCGGCAGACGCCCCTCCGCGGTTCGTGAGCGCGAGCGTGTGCTTCGTCGAGAGGGTCGCGCGCGAACCCGGCAGGCCGAAGCCCTTCGTCAGCCCCGCCTGCTCGATGAGCCACGCGGCGCTCACCTTCACCCGGCTGGGCGCGGTGCTGACCGGCGCGAGCGTGCCGTCCCAGGTCGCGAGCGGGATCACCTGCACGGGGTCCTCGTCGGGGTCGACCGGCCAGCGCGGGCACCCCTCGGGCAGCTCGCGCGCGATCTCGGCCGCGATGATCGGGTTGTTGAAGAACGACCCCGCGCTGCGAGTGTCCGGATCCGAGGGGTCGAGCACCATGCCCTTGGACGCGCGGATCTCGAGCACGGTGCGCCGGATCCACGACAGCGAGACCGCGCCCGAGCCGTCCTCGCCCGCGCTGCGCGCGCCGTCGAGGCCGAGCGCCTGACGCAGGCGCGGATCCTCCAGGGGGCGCGGATCCGTGCCGGCGCGTGCGAGGTCGAGCGTGATGCCGAGCACGACGGCGCTGCGCGCGGGCGCCGACCCGTAGTGCCGCTTGAGGTCGGAGGTGCGCGGACCGAGCCCGAGCTCGGAGGCCGCCACCTCGCGCGCCTCGCCCGTCGACTCGTCGAGGAGATCGACCGAGACGAGGGTCTGCACGATCTCCTGGCCGTAGGCGCCGACGTTCTGGATCGGCGCGGCGCCGGCTGTTCCCGGGATGCCGCTCATCGCCTCGACGCCTGCGAGCCCCTGCTCGACCGTCCACGCGACGAACGCATCCCAGTTCTGTCCGGCCTCGATGCGCACGCGCTGGAAGCCCTCCGGCGCGCCGTCCACGGGCGAGAACCCGGTGGTGAGGATCCGCACGACCGTGCCGTCGAACGGCTCGTCGCCCGCGAGCAGGTTCGAGCCGCCGCCGAGCACGAGCCAGTCGTCGCCCGACGCCCACACGTCGCGCAGCGCCTGGACGAGCTCGTCGCGCGAGGCCGCGTCCACCATGCGGCGCGGGGCGGCGCCGACCCCGATGGTGGTGAGCTCGGCGAGCAGGATCGGGTCGATCTCGGTCACGCCGCCTCCGCCTGGACGACGACCTGCGCCTTGCCGAGCACCTTCGTCTCGCCGTGGGCGACCGTCAGGTCGATGCGCGCCGATCCGTCGTCGTTCACGGCGCCCACCGTCGCGGTCACCGACACGTCGGCGCCCTCCTCGGGATCCACGACGACGGGCTTCGTGAACCGCACCGTGTACGAGGCGATCCGGCCCGCGTCGCCGATCCACTCGGTGACGACCGATGCGCCGATGCCCATCGTGAGCATGCCGTGGGCGAGCACGCCCGGCAGGCCGACCCGCTCGGCGACGTCGTCGCGATAGTGGATCGGGTTGAAGTCGCCCGACGCGCCCGCGTAGCGCACGAGCGACTCGCGGGTGAGGTGCACGGTGCGGGTGGCGACGACGTCGCCCTTCGCGAGGTCTGCGAGAGAGGTCATGTCAGTCCTCCGATCCGATGAGCAGGGTCGAGACGGTGGTGACGACGGGAGAGCCGTCGGCGTCGACGACGTCGGTCTCGCTCGTGACCATCGCGCCGTCGCCCATGGCCCGCACGCGCGTGACGCGCAGCCGGCCCGTGAGCTCGTCGCCCGCGACGATCGGCCGCGTGTACCGGAACGTCTGGTCGACGTGCAGCGCGCGCTCGAGCACGACCCCCGTGGTGGGATCCCCGAGCAGCTGCTGCAGGGTGAGGTCGGCGATGACCATGGCGAACGTCGGCGGCGCGACGACGTCGGCGTAGCCGGCGGCGCGGGCCGCGTCGACGTCGACGTGCTGCGGGGCGTCCGCGAACACGGCGCGCGCGAACTCGCGCACCTTCTCGCGCCCCACGAGGTACGGGGGCGTCGGCGGGAACTCGCGGGAGGCGAGATCGGGATCGACGGACATGTCAGTCCTCCTTCTTCTTGCGCGACGCCCTGATGGCCTTCTGCGCCATCTGCGCCGCGATCACGACCAGGAAGCAGACGAACAGGATGTTCGCGAGGAACGGATCCACGACGCCCGCGACGATCGCGCCGAGCGGGGTCGTGACGACGGTCGCGAGGGCGACGACGCCCGCCGCGACGACGTCGATGTTGCGGTTCTTCGCGTTGCGCCACGCCCCCGAGAGGGTCGTGGGGATCATCATGAGCAGCGAGGTGCCCTTCGCGACGAGGTCGCTGGATCCGAACGCGAGGATGAGCACCGGCACGACGATGACGCCGCCGCCCACGCCGATGAGGCCCGACAGGATGCCCGTGACGACGCCGACCGCGACGAGGGCGACGCCCGTCCACACGGTGATGTCGACGCCCGCCGAGCGGTCGGGGACGATGAAGAACAGGCTCGCCATGACGACGACGAGGAAGCCGACGAACACCCAGCGCACGACGGACTCGCTGAGGCGGTGCAGCAGCTGGGCGCCGAGCGGAGCGCCGACGACGCCGCCGATCGCGAGGAGGAGCGCCGCGAGCCAGTCGACCTGGCCGTGCGCCGCATAGCTGATGACGCCGACCGCGGCGGTGAGCACGATCGACGCGCCGGAGGTGCCGGAGGCGAGCTTCTGGCCGAAGAGCGCGAACGTCATGAGCAGCGGCACGATGACGGTGCCTCCGCCCACGCCGAACAGCCCCGACATGAAGCCCGAGACGAGGCCGATGGCCAGGAAGACGACGAGGGCTCGCGGGCCGCGGGCCTTGAGCGCCGAGATCATGCGCGAATCACCCGCCCCACCTTACTCCGCGCGCCGGGGCGGGTCGGGGCGGCGCAGGCTCGCGGAGCGGGCGCGTCAGGGCGCGGAGGTCCAGGAGGCGTGCACGGCGCGCCTGTCCTCGACCCGCTCCGTCGCGTAGAACGCGAGGCCGCGCACGACGAGGAACACGGCGGCGCCGAGCGCGGCGATGCCGGCGCCCAGGACGGGAGCGGAGACGGAGCCAGGCACAGCGGCCTCGTCGGCCAGCAGCCCCGCCTCGAAGGAGAAGACCGCGCAGACGATCGTCAGAGCCAGCGCTCCGGCGGAGAACAGGAAGAGCGACGTGCTCCGTTGCATGGGTGCTCCCTTTCAGATCGCCTCGGCGCGACCGTCCCGCATATTGTGCCGGGTGGATCGCGATCGCACCAGTGCCCCGACGATAGCGGGTCGCAGATGTCCGGCGTGTGACGCGGGCGATCCCCTGGGGCTGGCCGGCTGATCGGCGCCGCCGCCGATCCGCGTCCCCGCGCGCCTCGCGGCCGAATGTATGGATCCGCTCCGAGTCGGCGCGCCGGGCGGGTCGCGGCGCCGCGCACTCGCTGGTCAGGACAGCGGCAGAGGGACCTCCCCGGAACCCGGGCGATACCGGAACCCGGGCGATACCGGAGCCCGGGCATCACTCCCGTGCGATGCCCGCGTCAGCTGTGTCGACCACGGCGCGTACGCCGCCGATCCCCGCCTTCGCCTCTTCCCGAACGCTCGCCAGCGCATCCGCGTCGGCGAGCGCAGCCCGCACCGACAGGCTCGCGGCCGCAGCGGCGTACTCGTGGATGTCCGACCGGTGCGGGCCGCTCACGTGGAACCGATGCTGGCTGCCCTCGTTGAGGCTCAGCGCCGCCCGGACGAACTCCGCGACGGGGACGTCGTTCCGCAGCTCACCCGACGCCACACCGTCCTCGACGATGCTCGTCAATCCGTTGAAGAGCTCCTCGTAGTCCTCCTGGAAACCCGAGAAGACAGCGGGCTGCTGCTTCGCCGCCTCTTCGAGGTCGTAGAAGTTCAGGGGTGCGGAGCACATCTGCACGACGTCCCGATACAGCACGATGTACAGGCGGACGGCCGCCGGCCCTGTGCCCCCCGCAAGCCGTCTGGCTGCCGCCAGCGACACGCGATTCTGGTCCATGATCGCGCGGAGGATGTCATCCTTCGAACGGAACCAGTAGTACAAGGACGATTGGCGCAAGCCCGCCGCACGCGCGATGCCCGTCATGCTGGTGGCGCTGAAGCCCTCCGCGGCGAACAGGTCCGCCGCGACCGCGAGGATGTCTGCTCTCGGATCATCCGTCACCACGCCGCTCCTGCGCGGGCGACCGCCGAACGTCGCGGTTCTCCCCATGCCGTCGATCATATCGTTCGCGATGAAATGCCCGTCGCCTTGGTATTGTGGGAGCCTCCTCCGCCAGATGCGGCGAAGGAGGCTCCCACCGTCTCATTCCCCATCGATGAAGAGCGCCTCGTAGTCCTCGGGCTCGCCATCGATGACCTCGTATTCGGCGGCCGCCGATCCGTATTCCTGAAGACCCTCGACGTCGCGCTCGACCGGAAACTTGGGGAGGTTCACCTCGGCGATCAGATCGAGGTCGTAGCCCATCTCCTCCGCAGCGATCCTCCGGACGTCGTCGGGGTTCTCCTCCGAGAATTCGTTGACCTCGGCGAGCGCATCGCGGAATGCCTTCACGACTTCCGGATTCTCCTCCGCGTACTGCTGCGAGGTCGAGTAATAGCCGGAGACCACGTCGGGGAAGGACTCGACGCCCGGGCCGAGGATCTGCGTCCATCCCTTCTGCAGGCCCGGTGTGCGATCCGGCTCCGAGACCCAGATCGCGTCGACGTCCCCGCGTTCGAGCGCCTCGCCCATGTCCGAGAAGGGGATCTGCGTCCATGTCAGCCCGGAGTGATCGACGCCCAGCTTGTCGAGCGCGCGGCGGATCTCCACCTCGCCGATGTTCTTCAGGGTGTTGACCGCGATGTTCGCCCCTTCGAGGTCCTCCGGCGTCTCGATCCCGCTGTCGGGCAGGACGAGCACGCCGTGATCGTCCTCGTCGGGTTCGCAGCACGGCGCCCACGACGCCTGCACGAACCGGAGCGGGAGCCCCTCGTCGATCGCGGCCAGCTGACTGACCACGTTCGAGTAGCCGAACTGATTCTCTCCGCTGAGCACGCTCGGGATCACAGCCGCCCCTCCGTCGGCGAAGTTCACCTCGACATTCAGCCCATGCTCTTCGAAGATCCCCTCCTCGATCCCGACGAACAGGGGCGCGCTGAGGATGGCGGGGATCGTGCCGACCTTGACGTCGACGAGCTCTCCGCCCTCTCCTGGCGAAGCGGACTCTTCGCCGCCGCCGCTGCTGCAGCCAGCGAGAAGAAGCACGGATGCGGCGAGCGCGCCGATGACGGTGCCGGCGCGCGACGTTCGAATGTTCATCGTTCTCTCCAGTTCTCGGTGTGGTGTTCAGGCGCTGGCGAGCGCGGAGTCGCGGACCATCGCCCGGATGCGCCCGAAGACATGCGCGCGGAGTTCTGCGAACTCCGGGAGCGACTTCGTCGTGATCTGATCTCGCGGGTGAGGGAGGGGGATGTCGACGATCTCGGCGACTCGGCTCGGAGAACGCGTGACGATCGCGACGCGGTCGCTGAGATAGACGGACTCGTCGACGTCGTGGGTGACGAAGACGACCGTCGTGCCCGTCTCCTCGCGCACGCGGAGCAGGAGGTCCTCGAGGTCCGAGCGCGTCTGCGCGTCGACCGATGCGAACGGCTCATCCATGACGAGGACGCGCGGGCGGTAGGCGATGGCACGTGCGATCGCCACCCGCTGCTGCATCCCGCCCGACAGCTGGAAGGGCTTCTTCTCTCCGGCGCCAGCCAGCCCGACTTCCTCGAGCGCCCTGGCGACCCTCTCCTTGCGTTCCGCCGGTTCGCTGCCCTTCTTCATCAGCGGCAGCTCGACGTTCTTCGCCACCGTGATCCAGGGCATGAGGGAACGCGCGTAGTCCTGGAAGACGACCGCGAAATCCCGGGGCGGGCCCGCGACGTCCTCCCCGTCGAAGACCACGGATCCTCCCGTGGCGTCGTCCAGCCCGGCGATGCACCTGAGGAGGGTCGTCTTCCCCGCGCCGGAGGGGCCCACGATGGTGAACATCTCCCCTTCATTGACGGTGAAGGACATCCCGGAGACAGCAGTGAAGCCCCCGTTCTTGCCCGGATATGTCTTCTCGAGATCGGAGATGACGAGCATGGTCGATACCTTTCCGCATCTGTTTTCGATGCATTATCGAAACTTTAAATGCAGCACGTTCCCGGTG
This sequence comes from Microbacterium sp. gxy059, assembly GCF_050958665.1. Classification (NCBI taxonomy): domain Bacteria; kingdom Bacillati; phylum Actinomycetota; class Actinomycetes; order Micrococcales; family Microbacteriaceae; genus Microbacterium; species Microbacterium sp. gxy059. The sequence continues at coordinate 12,276 of NZ_JAMXWT010000018.1, forward strand.
AACGTCCGCGGTGCTACGAACAGGTTTCATCTCGGCGAGATGGGAATCACGCTCCCCCGTGCTGCCCGAGAGGGTCGCTCCACCGGAGGAGACGACGCTCGACAAGGGAATAGAGGAAGGTCAGGAGGAATCCGAGCAGACCGAGCACGAGGATCCCCGACCACATCGTGAGCAGCTTGAAGGTCGCCTGGGCCTGGGTGATGACGAAACCCAGCCCCTGATGGACGCCCACCATCTCGCTGGTGACCATGAGGATGAGGCTGAGCGGGATCGCGAGGCGGATCCCGACGAGGATCCGGGGAAGCACCGAGGGAAGGACGACGTAGAGCTGCTTCTGCATCCCGGCGATGTGGAACGTGCGCGCCGACGCACGCAGCGTGCTGTCGATCCTCCTCGCGCCATCAGCGGTGTTCAGCAGGATCGGCCACACGCAGCCGAGTGCGATCAGGAAGATCTTCATCTCGCTGCTCACGCCGAACAGCATCATCGCGAACGGCAACAGCGCCGTGGCGGGGATCGCGCGCACGAACTCGAGCGTCGGAGAGACCGTGCGCTCGACGAGAGCGGACTGGCCGACGGCCAGACCCAGGACGATTCCGCAGAGGACCGCGATCCCGAGGCCGGCGCCGAGGGTGCGCAGGCTCGCGCCGATGTGCCCGATCCCCTCCGGAGACGTCCACGTGGACCACGCCTCGGCGAGGATCGCCTCGAGGGGCGGGAAGTAGGGGTTCTCGCTGCCTCGGGAGAGCAGGAACCACGCGGCGATGGCGCCGACGGCCCCGATGAACGAGAGGATCGCCCGGGATCGTCGCCCTTCGAGCGCGGTCAGGATCCGTCTCATCGTTCCTCCTGGAGTCCATGGGTGGCGAAGAGCCGCTTCTCGACCCGTCGGACCACGGTGTTGAGCACGATCCCGGCGACGCCGCTGAGCATGATGTAGGCGTACATCCGCGGCGGGTTCCCCGTGGTCCGCGACATCGTGATCTCCGACCCGATTCCGGGCATCTGGATGATGATCTCGGCGGTGACGACGAGGATGAGCGAGGTCGACGTGGCCAGTCGCGTCGCGGTCGCGAGGTGCGGGAGCATGGCTGGCAGCCGGATCCACCGCACCCGCTGCCAGGCGGTGAAGCTGTAGGACCGCGCGGTGTCGAGCGCCGTCGGGTGCACGGCGCGCACGCCGGCGATCGCGGGGATGAGGACCTGCCAGAAGGCCGCGAAGACCGCCAGGAACAGCGCGCCCTCGGAGCCGGTTCCGAGGGTGAGGACGACGAGAGGGATCAGCGCGACCGACGGCACGGGGCGGAGGAACTCGATCGCGGGGCGAAGCAGCGCTTCCAGCGGGACGACGAGCCCGAGGATCACGCCGCACACCGTCCCCAGCACGAGGGCCGTGACCAGCGCCATGAGCCACGTCGTGAGGGTCGAGAAGAGCGCTCCGTACAGCGTCGAACCGGTGAGCTCCGCAGCCAGTGCGGCCAGCGTCGCAGAGACGGGCGGGAAGTAGCCGGCTGGCAGGATCCCGCCGCGGGTGAGCAGCTCCTGCAGCACGAGCACGATCAGGATGAAGCCGATGGGCAGGAGGATCCGCCCCGGGACCCTCATCGCGCGGGTTCCCCTGGTCGCGACGGCGATGGCAGTGGTCGTCACGACTCGAACTCCAGATACCGGTCGATCTGCAGGTTGCTCCCCGCCGTGCGGTACTCCTCGCGTGTGCGCTCGAAGTCGAAGTGGAGCCGCGAGTACTCGACCATCTTGTTCGTGACGGGGATCCGCTCGCGCTCGAACGCCTGCAGCGCTCCCGGAACGTCCGACGCGGACTCCAGGTGCGCGGCAAGCGCCTGGCCGTCGATGAGCGCTTGGTTCGCGCCCTGGGCCATTCCCGGATACATCGGGTGAGCCGAGTCGCCGATGAGGGTGACGCGACCGTCGACCCACCGCGAGAGGTGCTGGCGGTAGTGAGCGATCTCGCGCCCGATGATCGTGTCGGGCTCGCTGCTCGCGATGATGGCGGGGACCGGGGTGTTCGTCCAGGTGCCGCAGATCCCCGAGAACGCCTCGACATCGGATACTCCCCCGAGCGTGCCGTACCAGTAGGCGTGCGTCGCGTCGATCGGGATCCACCCGAAGTGCCCCTCGGCCCCGAACACGTCAGCCTGCACGTCGTTCGGGACCCCGGCCGCTGCGCATTCGAAGACGCCGCGCCAGCGGACGACGCCCCGCTCGGTGAACTCAGGAGGCCCGCCCCGCATCGCGTTGCGGATCCTGGATCCGATGCCGTCGGCCCCGAGAAGGACATCTCCCGTCTCGCTGCTTCCGTCTGCGAAGTGAACGGTGACGTCGTCGGGGGTCTGGCTGTATCCGACGGCGTTCATGTCGTAGACGATGTCGCCGGGGTCGAGCGCTCCCGCGAGCATCGCGTTGAGCCGGCGCCGACGCGCGCCGGTGATCGGGGCGCCCAGTTCGGTCTCCCACCCGCTGACGTCGATGTCCGCGTCGACCGTGCCGTCGCTGTCCAGCGCCCACCATCTGCGCATAGAGGCGGCGAATGAGAAGAACTCGTCTCCGAGCCCGAGCTCGTCGATCACCCGGACCCCGTTCGGCCAGATGTTCAGCCCGACGCCCGCCGTCCGCAGCTCCGACTCCTTCTCGAACAGGCGCACGCGCCAGCCCTTCTTCTTCAGGGAGAGCGCGGACGACAGCCCCGCGACCCCTCCTCCGCAGATCAGTGCGGTGCGCATCATCGTTCCCTTCGTCTCTGCGTGCTGCGTCGTCGAGCCGGTGCTCATGTCAGTGCCCATCGGCCGGGATCGCGCTGAGCCGTTCGACAGCCTTGATCAGCGCGGCGTGGTCCTCGCCGCCTTCTCCCGCAGCGCGCAGCGCCACGACGAGCTGGGCGACGACGCCCGTGACCGGCGCGGCGATGCCGGCCTGATCGGCGGCGGCGAGAGCGATGCGCAGGTCTTTGTAGTGGAGGTCGATCCGGAAGCCCGGCGCGAAGTCACGCTCGAGCATCTTGGATGCCTTCGTCTCGAGCACACGGCTCGAGGCGAGGCCTCCGCCGAGCACCTCGAGGGCCGCGGGCACATCGACTTCCGCGCGCCCGAGCAGTGAGAGCGCCTCGCCGACGAGCGCGATGTTGCCGGCGACGATCATCTGGTTGGCGGCCTTCACCAGCTGCCCCGATCCGACCGGCCCGACGTGCGCGGCAGCGGCGGCGACGGGCTCCAGGACCTGCAGCGCCAGCTCCACGGCGCGGCTCTCGCCTCCGAGCATCACGGCGAGGTTCCCGCCGATCGCCCCGGTCTCGCCCCCGCTGACGGGAGCGTCGACGAACAGCACCCCGCGTTCAGCGAGCCGCGCGCCGATTCGGGTGGCCGCCTCAGGCGCGATCGTGCTGCAGTCGATCACGAGGGAACCCGCGGGCAGGGATCCGGACGCGCCGTCCTCGCCGAAGAGCACCTCCTCGACCTCCGGGGAATCCGGCAGCATGGTGATGACGACGTCGACGTCGCTCATGTCGCGCGGCGCGTCGACCCAGACCGCGCCGGCCGCGACCAGCTCATCGGCCTTCTCCTGCGAACGCGTATGGACAGTCAGGTCGTGGCCGGCGCGCAGCAGATGTCCCGCCATGGGCCCGCCCATGACGCCCAGCCCGATGAATCCGATCTTCATGTTCCTTCTCCTTCGCTCGGGGGCGGTCAGTACCCGCGTGCAGGGTCGATGACGTTGCGGAGCGGCTCGCCGGCGACCATGCGGCCGAGGTTGTCGACGAACAGATCCACCTGCCGGTCTCCGAGGAGCTGCGACGCGTGGGAGTCGTGAGGGAGCACCACGGCTCCCGGTGCGTCCCAGAGCGGGTCGTCGGCGGGGAGCGGCTCCTGCACGTGGCAGTCGATGAGGGCTCCGCGCAGGTGGCCGCTCTGCAGCGCCGCGACGAGCGCATCGGAGTCGTGCACGGCGCCGCGAGAGACGTTGGCGACCCACCCCCCCGCCTTCATCGCGTTCAGCGCGGCGGCGTCCACGATCCCGGCGGTTGCGGAGGTCAGCGGCGCGGCGATGACGAGGTAGTCGGACTCCGCCAGAGCGTCATGCAGGGCACCCGCCGTCGCGATCTCGTCGAATCCGTCGACGGCGTTCCCTCGTCGGTTGATGCCGAGCGTGCGGATGCCGAAGGCCTGTGCGAGCCGCGCCGTGCGCGCGCCGATGTGACCGGTCCCGAGGACCGTCATCGTGGATCCCGTCAGCTCCCGCGCGGGGAGCTCCTGCCACCTGTGCGCGTCGTGGTTCGCCCAGCGCTCCCGGAGCATCTTGGCGTCGGCGAGGATCTCGGAGATCACCGTCTCCGCGATCGCGTTCGCGGCGACGCCGGAGGCGTTGGCGAGCGTCACGCCCTCGGGCACGAGACCGACGAGGTGCTCGACGCCCGCGCTCATGGACTGGATCAGCCGGAGCTCGGGGGTGATCAGCCGTTCGAGACCGGGGAGCCGCAGGATGCCCTGCTCCCCCTCGATCCCCGCCTTCTCGCCGCTCGTCTCCACCATGATCGCCTGCGGCGGCCGCTGCGGCCGGCGCCCCGCGTGAAGCTCCGAGACGGGGATGTGCTCCAGGTGGACGTCGGCTGCGACCCCCTCGATACGCGCCCTCTGATCTTCGGTGAGCCAGATGCCTTCGTCAGGGTCCCGCGCATCCTGCACCGCCTTCGGCAGACCGGCGACGACAACGTTGAGCGACATGCTCTTCCTCTCTTCCGTCATGGTGGTGTCGGTTTCCGTCATCCGTCGACGAGCTCGCGCAGGCACTCGTCGACCTGCTCCTGCTCCTGCTCGCGGATGCCGGGTCTCCCGGCGATGTGGCCGAGCGGCGAGTCCAGCGCCCGCAGAAAGCCGTTCGGCAGATGCTCCGCCTCCCAGCGGTTCTCGGCGACCGTGAAGTATCGGTCGGTCGTCGACGGCATGAGGATCGTCCGCGCGTCGAGACCGGCGAGCGCCCTCTCCGTGCCGCCGCGCGCCGCCCCGATGTCGGCCTGCCGCCACATCCGCAGACTCGCCAGAAGATCCCCGGCGTGCATCCGCTGATGATCTCGACCCCACTCGGCGAGGACGTGGCCCGCGTCGGCGTAGCCGAACTGCTCGTAGATGCGCTCGGCGAAGAACTGCTCCGAGTAGGCCCACCCGGCGTACACGCGCCCGAACGCGTCCAGCCCGGCGAGGGGAGGCCGCTGCGGATCCGCGACCGCGAGGTCCGGATCCGCGGCGAGCGCAGACTCGACCCCGTCGAGGAAGACCCTGTTGATCGGCGCGCACCGCGCGGCGGAGCAGACCGCGAGAACCGACGAGACGAGACCGGGGTGGCTCGCCGCGAACTCGAGGGCGTGGATGCCGCCCAGTGACCATCCCGCGGCGAGGGCCACGTGCCGCACCCCGAGGTGCACGAGGAGAGCGCGTGCCGCGGAGACGGTGTCGGCGACGTCGATCCGCGGGAAGGCCCCGGCGTCCGCGACGTTCGACGGCGACGAGGAGACCCCGCCGCCCAGGTGGTCGACGACGACGATGAAGTGGCGGTCGGGATCCAGCGCCCTCCCGGGACCGATCCACGGCTCGTAGCTCGCATCGGTGCCGGTGTAATAAGTGAACAGCAGGACGCAGTTGTCTCGCGCCTCGGAGAGCGCACCCGCGCACCGGTATCCGAGGACACCGCCCGCGAGGGTCTCGCCGGACTCGAGGACCACGTCTCCGAGCGCGAACGTCTCGGCCGTTCCGTCGTTCCGATGCATCTGCTCGTCACCTCGTCTCGTCATGCACGCGGATCAGAAGAACGTCAGGTAGCGCGCGCGCTCCCAGTCGGTGACGGCGGTGACGTAGGACTCCCACTCGCCCCGCTTGTAGTCGATGAAGGACCGCCGGAACTCGGGACCGCAGACGGCCTCCGTCAGCGGGTCGGCCTCGAAGGCGTCGATCGCCTCCTCGAGGGTGCGCGGCAGCAGCTTCAGACCGCGGGCCTCGTAGTCCTCCTGGTCGACCTCGTACAGGTTGTCGGTGTGGAAGTGCTCGAGCTCGAGCTTCTCCCTGATCCCTTCGAGTCCCGCTGCCAGCAGCAGCGCGGCCGCCAGGTGCGGGTTGCAGGCGGAGTCGACGGCGCGGCACTCGACGCGTCCCCCGCCGAGCGGGATCCGGAGCATGTTGGTGCGGTTGTTGTTGCCGCAGGATGCGAAAATCGGCGCCCAGGTCGACCCCGACATGCTGCCCTGGCGCACGAGGCGCTTGTAGCTGTTGACGGTCGGGGCGATCACGGCGGAGATCGCGGCCGCGTGCCTGACGATCCCCGCGGCGAAGTGATATCCGATGTCGCTGAGCCCGGCCCCGCGCGGGTCCTCGACCGATTCGAACAGGTTCTGCCCGCTCTCGGGGTCGGCGAGCGACATGTTGAAGTGCGCGCCCGAACCGGTGCGGTCGGCGAATGGCTTCGGCATGAAGGACGCGAACGCCCCGTGACTCCGCGCGACCTCGTTGGCCATCGTGCGGAACGTGACGACGCGATCCGCCATGGTCATTCCGTCGGAGTACGCGAAGTCGATCTCGAACTGGCTCTGCGCATCCTCATGGTCGAACGAGTAGACATCCCACCCGAGCGTGTTCATGTGATCGACGAGCTCGCCGAGCCAGCCGAGGTTGTCGAGAAGGGACGGGATCGTGTAGCACGGCTTGCCCAGGTCATCTCGGTCGCTGACGTTCTCAGGTCCGTCGTCACCCTGCCGGAAGACGAAGAACTCCGTCTCGACGCCGAGGTTGAACGTGTAACCCATCTCGGCGGCGTCCGCGATCTGACGTCCCAGGATGTTCCGAGTCGACGCCGGGAACGGCACGTCTCCTACGAAGAGCTCGGACGGGAACAGCGCGATGTCGGGCCGCCACGGCAGGACGACACCGCGGTCGAGGTCGGGGTGCGCGGACAGCTCCTCCTCGTTGACCTCCTGGGGAAGTCCGTCGAGCGCCGCACCGGTGAACAGCTCGGATCCCCCGGCCATCTGCACGAAGTGGTCGATCGGAACGACCTTGCCCTTGAGGTTGCCGTGCAGGTCGGTGTAGCCGGCGATCGCGAAGCGCACTCCGTCTTCCTTCAGTCGCCGACCGACTTCTTCGGCCTGTGAGTTTCGAGTCGTCACTGCACACCTTCCTTCGCATGTTTCGATGTCGTATTGAAACCATAGGAAGGCGAGGTTTCGATGGATCATCGATTCCATTAAGAGGGTGTTTCGCCTGCGGAAGCGCGACCGGTCCCCTCGAGGCCGCCGCCGCAAACGCCGCCGCGCCCGCCTCGGAGCGAGGCGGGCGCGGCGGTCGGACCGAGGGCGTCAGCGCGAGGAGAGATCCACGTATCCGGCGGCGATCGTCACGTCGACGAGGTGCGGCGAGCGCGCGTCCTGGCGGAGCGCGTTCTCCATCCCGCCCGCCGAGACGTCCTGCACGAGCGCGTACTCGTCGTCCGGGAGGACGAGGTCGAGGTATCCGGCCGACAGGTCGATCGTCACCTCGTCGGGCGCGTCACCGCGGATCTCCGCGTCGACCTGCCCCGCCCCCATGGTGAAGGACGCGGTGCGCACGCCTTCGAGGTCGAGCTCGGCGTAGCCCGCCGACACGTCGAGGGCGAGCGCCTCGGCTTCACCCGTCATGTCGAGCACGCCGGCTCCGAGCGACGCGTCGACGTCGCCGAACTCGCCGTCGAGCGTGAGCTGCCCCGTGCCGAGGTCGATGTCGATGTCGAGCCCCGCCATCGAGCGGGGCAGCGCGAGCACGGCGCCCGCGTCGTCCCACAGCCCGCCGAGGTTCCACCAGCGCACGCCGCCCCACGGTTCGAAGGGCGTCTCGACGACGATCTCGTCGCCGTCCTGGTCGAGCCGCCACTCGGCGCTGCCTTCCGTGGTGGTGAGGGTCGGCGCGTCGACGTTCTCGTACGAGACGCGCAGGTCGCCGCGCGCCATGTCGACGCTGAGGGAGGATGCGTCGCGCACCCCGTCGAGGGTCTGCACGCTGCCCTCGCCCGGGCCGACCGCCACGTGCACGGTGCTGAACGCGACGCCCGTCCCCGAGACGACGAGCGCGATGCCGCCGAGCACCCCGATCGTGATCGAGAGCGCCTTCGAGCCGATGCGCGCGGTCTCGCTGGGGCCGGAGGGCTCGGAGCCGTCGCCCGCGGGAGGAACGGATCCCCCGCCCGCGGGCGGGACGGATCCGCCGACCGGCGGTGCGGGCGGCGTCGGAAGGGTCGGGGTCTGGCCGCCCGGCAGAGGCGTCGTGGGCTGGGTGTCGGTCATCGGTTCGTTCCCGTCTGCGGGTTCGCGGGCCCGACGGGGCCCGGTGCGGCTGTGGCGTCGAGGTGGGCGAGCGCGGCCAGCACGCGGCGGTTGCCGTGCTGATCCTGCTCGAGATCGAGCTTCGAGAAGATCGACGTGATGTGCTTCTCGACCGCGCCCTCGCTGACGAACAGCAGGCGCGAGATGGCGGCGTTGCTCCTGCCCTCGGCGATGAGCGAGAGCACCGTGCGCTCCCGCTCGGTGAGGCGCTGCATCCGCTCGTCGCGGGAACGGCGGGTGAGCAGCTGGGCGACGACCTCCGGGTCGAGCACCGTCGCACCCTCGCTGATGCGGGCGAGCGACTCGAGGAACTCGGCGACGTCGGTCACGCGATCCTTCAGCAGGTAGCCGACGGCCCCGCCCGGCTGGGCGATGAGCTCGGCCGCGTAGCGCTCCTCGACGTACTGCGAGAACACGAGCACGGCGAGCGCCGGATCCTGCTGGCGCAGCGCGAGCGCGGCGCGGATCCCCTCGTCCGTGAACGACGGAGGGAGCCGCACGTCGACGATCGCGAGATCGGGGGCGGTGCGCTCGGTCTCCTCGAGCACGCGGGTCGCGTCGGGCAGGGCCGCCACGATCTCGTGGTCGGCGTCTTCGAGGAGGCGCACGAGACCCTCCCGCAGCAGCACGGAGTCTTCGACGATCAGGATGCGCATGGCACGGTCACCTCCAGGGACGTGGGACCGCCCGCGGGGCTGTCCAGGCGGGCGGTGCCGCCGAGGGCGAGGATGCGGTTCTGGATCCCGTCGAGACCGCCGCCGGGCACGACGCGGGCTCCGCCCAGTCCGTCGTCTTCGACGCGCGCCCAGAGGATCCCGGCCTCCGGCCGCTCGCGCACCGTCACCCGAACGGCGGCGGCGCGGGAGTGCTTCGCGGCGTTCGTGAGGCTCTCGGCGATGGCGAAGTAGAGGGCGGCCTCGGCGTCGCGGTCGACCCGGCCCGTCATCCGCACGTCGAGGAGGACGGGGATGTGCGAGCGGCTCGCGACCGCGCTGAGGGCGGCGTCGAGCCCGCGGTCGTCGAGGACCGAGGCGTGGATCCCCCGCGCGAGCTGACGCAGCTCGGTGATGGCGGCCTTCGTCGAGGTGTGCGCCTCGGCGACGAGCTCCTTCGCCTTCTCGGGGTCGGTGTCGATCTTCTGCTGCGCGAGGCCCAGGGTCATGCCGACCGACACGAGCCGGGGCTGGACGCCATCGTGCAGGTCGCGCTCGATGCGCGTGCGCTCCACCTCGCTCGCGCGGATCGCGCCCTGCCGCTGCGAGGCGGCGTCTCGGGCGCGGGCGGCGAGCTGCGCCTCGCGGATGGGGGCGACGAGCACGCGGGCGAGCACGCCGTGCAGGGCGGCGACGCCGACGACCGCGGCGAGCGCGAGCAGCGCCATGGCGGATCCGGCCAGCGGCGCCCACCCGAGGTCGATCGGGATGCCGATCATCCGCATGAGGTCGTCCGACGCGTACAGCGGCGCGAAGGCGGTGACGACGCCGAAGACGACGGCCATCACGAGGGCCACGGCGATCCAGCCGAGCACCGTCGCGATGATGACCTGGGCGATCGCGCGCCACATGCCGCCGTCGGAGAGCTGCAGCCAGAGGGTGTGCAGGAAGCCGACGAATCCGGGCTTCGGCGAACGGCGCGGCCGCAGCATCGGCAGGCCGAAGCCGTACAGCCCCTCGACGCGCGCCGTCTCGAGGAAGGCGACGCCGTAGAGCACGTAGAGGAGGATGAGGAGGAGGATCACGCCGACGCCCGCGAACACGAGGCCCGCGACGCCGAAGCCGAGGAGGAGACCGGCGACCGTGAGGACGGCCGCGCCCCAGAGGCTCATGAAGGCGAGGTGGCCGACCGCGGCGAGCAGCCGCAGCGGCGTGCTGGTCGAGCGGATCGCCGCCGGGGGCGGATCCGCGACCGTGATGCCGGATGCCGGCAGAGCTGTCGATGTCATGCTTCCACGCTAGGGAGCGGCGGGACGGGGCGCAGCGGGGACGACCGCCGGATCATCCGGGGGATATCCCGACGGCGCGCGGCCGGGGTCGCCGCGACGCGAGCCCCGCGGGATCGATCCTCTCGCATCTCGCGGCGCGCGGGGAGCCCCCTCCGCGGCGGCGCCGACGTCTCCCGGGAGGCCGGCGCGTGGGGAGCCCCGGACAGGGGCGGGCCGGAGCGTGTCTCGCCTTCTGCGGGAACCGGATCCACTTTCCCGCCGTTCGCGAGACACGCCGCGCGGCGCGCCCCACCCGCGTCTCGCGTTCCGCGGGAATCGGAGCCGCTTTCCCGCGGTTCGTGGGACGCGGTCGGCTCCTCGCGGGACGCCGGCTATGCGATCGCGCGGCGCACGAGGTCGCGCAGGCGGCTCTCGACGGCGTCCGTCACCTCGGCGACGGCGTACGACACCGGCCACATCGGGCCGTCGTCGAGGGCGGCATGCTCGTCGAAGCTGACCGTGCCGTAGCGCGTGCCGAACTTCGACGCCGGCTGGTAGAACACGATGTTCTCGCCGTCGCGGTGATAGGTGGGGAAGCCGTACCAGGTCTTCGCATCGAGGTCGGGCGCCTCCTCCGAGACGATCACGTGCAGGCGCTCGGCGATGGCGCGGTCTGCGCCCTCCAGCGCCTCGATCGCCGCGAGGCACGCCTCGAGCTCCTTGGCCCTCTTCGCGGCGCCCTTGACGCCCCTCGTGGCGCGCAGCTCGTCTGCGCGCTGCGCCATCGCGGCGCGCTCCTCGGCGCTGAAGCCGCTCTTCGTCTCGCTCATGTCAGCCCTCCGTCGGCAGCTGCTGGATGCGGATCAGGTTGCCCGCGGGATCGCGCACGGCCGCGTCGCGCACGCCGTAGTCCTGGTCGACGGGCTCCTGCACGATGTCGGCGCCGCGCGCCTCGAGCTGCGCGAACGTCGCGTCGAGATCGTCGGTGGCGAGGTTGACGCCGAAGTACCCACCCTTGGCGACGAGCCCGGTGAGCGTCGCGCTCTCCTCCGCGGAGAGCCCGTCGCCGAGGCCTGCGGGGTGCAGCACGATCGCCGTGTCCGGCTGGTCGACGGGGCCGACGGTGATCCAGCGCAGGCCCTCGTAGCCGACGTCGAGGCGCACCTCGAAGCCGAGGACGTCGCGGTAGAAGGCGAGCGACGCCTCCGGATCCGTCTGGGGCAGGAAGCTGGAGTGGATGCTGATGCTCATGGGTCCACGCTACGAACCGGCGGCGTCTCGCGCTTCTCGATTCCTGACCGGTCGCGTGACCTGCTTCGCGATGCACGGGAGCATGCCGGGGCGGACCTCCGCGCCCCGCTCGCGGTAGACGCGGGGAGGCACCCCGACGAGCTCCGCGAAGCGCGTGCTGAACGTGCCGAGCGATCGGCATCCGACGGCGAAGCAGACCTCCGTGATAGTGAGGTCTCCGCGGCGCAGCAGCGCCATGGCGCGCTCGATGCGCCGCGTCATGAGGTGCTGGGTAGGGCGACTCTCCGTAGACGCGGCGGAACTGCCTGCTGAAGTGCCCCGTCGACATGTGCGCTCCGCGGGCGAGGGAGGCCACGTCGAGCGGCTGCGCGTACTCGCGATCCATGCGGTCGCGCGCACGACGCAGCAGCGCGAGGGTGTCGAGGTCCGGCCTCGTCGCAGAATCGGCCACCCGCCGATGGTCGCACGCCCGGGCCCGTGGCAGGGTGAGCCTGACCTCGTGCACGACGACGCCATTTTTTCCGAGAGAGGCGCGACACGCCGTGACCCGGGGCTCCGCTGCGAAATCTGGCGTCGTCGTGCACCGGCGACGGGGCATGCTTTGGCGAGGCATGTCTCACCTTGGGCGAGAATCCACGCCCCAAACCATCCCGAGGTGAGACACACTGACGCGCACACCCGAACTGTGTCTCACGTCCGGCGGGAATCCGCGCTCCATACCCGCCCGACGTGAGACACGCCTGGTCGCGGCCGAATGCGCCCCGGCGCGACGCGCCCTACGCGGCGAAGAGGTCGAGCGCGCGGTGCACGCGCGCGTCGAGCGCGGCGGGCTGCGGATCGTCGGCCACCGCCCAGTCCATGAGCGCGCGGCTGAGGCCCGCGATCATGGCAGCCGCGAGCACGCGGGCGTCCGCGGAGTCGGCTCCCCGGGAGGCGAGGGCGTCTTCGAGGTCGCCCTCCGACTCGGCGCTGGAGCGCTCGAGCCCGCCGCGCAGGGTGGGCGTCGACGCCGCGATGCGCAGGATCCCGCGCAGCACCGCCGCCTCCTCGGGCGCGAGCGTGCGCCAGGTGTCGCGGATCCCCTCCGCGAGGGCGGCGAGGGGCGTCTCGTCCTCCGGCCGCACGCGGACCGCGTCGGCCATGTCGGGATCGAACGGGTCGGCGAGCAGCAGCGAGTCCTTCGACGGGTAGTGACGGAAGAGCGTCATCTCGCTGACCCCCGCGCGCGCCGCGATCTGCGCCGTGCCCGTCTTGTCGTAGCCGCGCTCGGAGAACAGCTCCAGCGCGGCCCAGCGCAGCGCCTCGTGCGTGCTCTCCCATCGACCCATGGTCTTGATGTTAGCCGCTCACACGGGATCCGCCCCTCGCCGCGCCGCCGGCGAAGAAGAACCCGCGCCCGCGGTCTCCGGCCGCGACCCCGCGATCACGCCCAGAGGAGAGGCCCGCCCGGCCGCGCAGGGCGCGATCTAGGATCGACGTGCAGGTTGCATCCCTCTTGCACTTCCCGCCCGAAAGGCGCGCCATGACCGAGCCCTCCTCGCTCAGCGCATCCGAACGCGCGTACCGCGCCGTGCGCGATCGCATCGTGGAGGGATCCTTCCCGCCCGGCACCATGCTCGGCGAGGCGACGCTCGCGGGAGACCTCGGCGTCAGCCGCACCCCCGTGCGCACGGCCCTCGCCCGCCTGCAGGACGAGGGGTGGATCACGATCTACCCCAAGCGAGGCGCCCTCGTGCAGGGCCTCACCGAGCGCTCGGTCGCCGAGCTCGCCGACGCCCGCCTCGTGCTCGAGACGACCGGCGTCAAGCGCGCCTCGGAGACGCAGCGCGCGCGGCTCGCGGATCGCCTCGACGCGGCGATCGCCGATCAGCGCGAGGCGTGCGCCGCCGAGGACGTGCGACGGTTCGTCGCGCTGATGCTGGCCTTCCACCGCACCTTCGTCGAGGCGGGCGGCAACGGCGTGCTGCTCGAGCTCTACGATCGCCTCTCGGACCGGCACTCCTTCGTGCTCTTCGCCTCCGGCGAGCGCCTGCTGTCCCGGTGCGAGGAGATCATCGCCGAGCACGAGGCGCTCGTGCGGCATCTGCGGGCGGGAGACGCGGCCGGCTTCGCGGAGGCCCTGCGCGACCACATCTCGGAGACGGGCGCGACGCCGGTCGCCGCGTTCTCGGTCGAGGGCGTCACCTCGCGCGGCTGACGCCCTCCCGACCGCGGGGATCCGCGATCTTCCGGGCCCGCGACGCCCGCACCCGTCCGCCATGTCTCACGCCCTGCGGGAATGCGGCACCCATACTCGCTCACCTCGAGACACGGCCACCCCCGGCCCCGCCATGTCTCACATCCAGCGGGAATACGGCCTTCATACCCGCCCAAATCGAGACACGGTCAGCCCCACCCCGCCACCGCGTCCCGCCTTCTGCGGGAATACGGCGCCCATAACCGCCCGAATCGAGACGCGGCCGGCGGCGGGAGCGCGCGACGCGGCGGGCAGACGCAGAGGGCGAGACCTCCTCGCATCCCTCTAGGATGCAAGATGAACACCAGATCGATCCCGGAGGATCCTGTGCCCGTCTCCCCCTCCCCCGCCGCCGTGCAGCGGCGCACACTCGTCGTGCTCGTCGCCATGCAGGTCATCGGCACGGTCGGAGTCGGCGTGGCCCCGTCGATCGGCGTGCTGCTCGCGGGCGAGGTCGCCGGCGACGAGGCGTGGGCGGGCCTCGCCCGCACGGCGAGCACCCTCGGCGCGGCTCTCTTCGGCCTCCCGCTCGGCACGCTGGCCGCCCGCCGCGGGCGACGTGCGGCCCTCTCGACGGGGTGGTGGACGGCGGCCTCCGGCGGCGCCCTGCTCGTGCTCGCCGCGCAGCTGAGCCTCGTCGCGCCGCTCTTCGTCGGCCTGCTGCTCATCGGCGCGGGGTCGGCGGTCAGCCTGCAGGCGAGGTTCGCCGCGACCGACCTCGCGGAGCCCGCGCATCGCGGCCGCGCGCTCGCTCTCGTCGTGTGGGTCGGCACGCTCGGCTCCGTCGTCGGCCCGAACCTCGGGGTGCCCGGCGAAGCGATCAGCCGCGCGACGGGGCTGACCGTGTTCGCGAGCGCGTTCCTCGTCGCGGCCGTCTGCCTCGCGCTCGCGGGCGTCGTCGCGTTCGCCTGGCTGCGCCCGGATCCCCTCTCGTTCGTCGCCCACGAGGCGGATGCCCTCGACGCCGCCCCGGCGGAGGCTCCTCGCGGCGGACGCATCCGCCTGATCCTCGTCGAGCTGCGGCACAGCCCCGGCGCTCGCTACGCGGTCGTCGCGATCCTGACCGCCCAGATCGTGATGGTCGCGGTCATGACGATGACGCCCGTGCACATCGCCCACGAGGGCGGTTCGGTGACGGTCGTCGGCGTGACGATCAGCCTCCACATCGTCGGCATGTACGCGCTCTCGCCGCTCGTCGGCCTCCTCGCCGACCGCCTCGGCGCGCGGCCGACGATCGGCATCGGGATCGCGGTGCTCCTGGCCTCGCTCGCGATCGGGGCCGCCCTGCCGGACGACATGGGCGCGATCGTCGCCTCGCTGATCCTGCTCGGCGTGGGCTGGTCGTTCGCGAACGTCGCCGGCTCGGCGCTCTTCAGCGCGAGCGTCCCGCCCGCCGCGCGCGCCTCCTCGCAGGGCGGCGTGGACGCGATGGCGAACCTCTGCGGGGCGACGGCGGCGCTCGCCGCGGGTCCGCTTCTCGCGGCCACGAGCTTCGCGACGCTGTCGCTCGTCTCAATGGCGCTGCTCGTGCCGCTCGCGGCGATGACGCTCCGACGCCCGCCCTCCTCCGGCGGGCGCGAGGCGGCACCCGAGCAGGCGTGACCCCCGCAGAGCACGAGGAGACATCGCGGCCTCTCGATGCGGCAGGGTACGGTGCCCGCATGGGATCGTCGCAGGCGCGCCGGGGCCGACCCGGGTGGCTCGTGCCCGCCGGCATCGTCGCCGTCGGCGCGACCCTCGTCGGCGTCGCGCTGTGGGCGGGCCCCGACCGCGGGGAGCAGGCCGCGCCCGCGCCTTCCGAGAGCGTGGAGCCCGCGCCGTCGCACCCGGAGGTCGAGCGGCGCGATCCCGCCGATCCGCTCGCGTGGGGAGAGGTCGACGCCCCGGTGGGCCTCGTGGTGTTCTCGGACTACCAGTGCCCGTTCTGCGCGACCTGGTCCGAGGAGGTCCTCCCCGAGCTCGAGCCCCTCGTCGACGCCGGGGATCTGCGCATCGAGTGGCGCGACGTGAACTTCTCCGGCCCCGTCTCCGACCGCGCCGCACGCGCCGCTGCCGCCGCCGGGAGGCAGGACGCGTTCGCGGCATACCACGATGCGCTCTTCGCGGGCGGCGAGCCGCGATCGGAGAGCGCGCTCACCGAGGAGGCGCTCACCGCCCTCGCCGAGGAGATCGGGCTCGACGTCGACCGGTTCGCCGAGGACTTCGCGGCCGAGACCACGGCGGCCCAGGTGGGCGAGAACGTGCTGCTCGGCTTCGCCCACGACGTGCAGCTCACGCCGACCTTCTTCCTGGACGGCGAGATGATCGCCGGAGCCCAGCCCGCCGAGGTGTTCCTCGCGGGCGTCGAGGAGGCGCTCTCCGCACGCGGGTGAGCAGCCGGGCCCCGCGGATCCCGGTTTGCATTCAGCTTGTATCCTAGGCGGGTGCAGCCAGCCGACATGACCCGCGACGCGCTCGAATCCCGCTACCGCCTCTTCCGACGGCTCACCGTCGTGCTCGGAGCGGCCTGCGCCTTCCTCGTCGTGGTGGTCGCAGGTCAGCTCGCGATGAGCGGCGGAGACGACCCCGCTCCGCCCGCCGCGGGCGAGGAGACGCCCTCCGCGGAGGAGGGAGCCGCCGGATACGCCGACTCCCAGGTCGTGCGGCGCGACCCGGAGGATCCCCTCGCCATCGGCGACGTCGACGCCCCGATCGTGCTCACCGAGTGGACCGACCTGCGATGCCCCTTCTGCGCCGCGTTCGGACGCGACACGATGCCGGAGCTGGTCGAGGAGTACGTCGACGAGGGGCTCGTGCGCATCGAGGTGCACGACGTGGCGTTCTTCGGGGAGCAGTCGGAGGACGCGTCGGTCGCCGCGCGCGCCGCGGGCGAGCAGGGCCGGTTCTTCGCGTACCTCGACGCGGTCTACGAGGCCGCCCCGTCGAGCGGGCACCCGGACCTCGAGCGCGACGACCTCGTCGCCTTCGCCGAGGAGGCGGGCGTCCCCGACATCGCGCGGTTCGAGGCGGATCTCGACGACGACGAGCTGCGTCAGGCGGCCCAGCGCAGCACCGCGACGGCCCAGCAGCTCGGCGTGAGCTCGGTCCCGTTCTTCGTGCTCGGCGACCAGGCCCTCTCGGGCGCGCAGCCCGTCGAGGTGTTCCGGCAGTACCTCGACGAGGCGCTCGAGAAGGCGGAGTAGCGCGTGGAGATCGGCCTGCTCGGCGCCCTCGTCGGCGGGGTGCTCACGCTGCTGAGCCCCTGCTCGGCGATGCTGCTGCCGGCCTTCTTCTCCTACGCGTTCGCGCGCCCCGCCACGCTCCTCTCCCGCACGGGCGTCTTCTACCTCGGCCTCATCACGACGCTCGTCCCGCTCGGCGTCCTGGCCGGCACGCTCGGCGCGTTCGTGAACCGCCATCGCTTCGCGTTCGTCGCCGTCGCGGCGGTTGTCGTGATGATCCTGGGGCTGCTCATGCTGCTGAACGTGCCGCTGCCCTTCCTGCGCTCGCGCGGGGCCGCCGAGGGGATCTCCCCGGCGTCGGTCTACGCGCTCGGCACCGTCTACGGGCTCGCTGGCGTGTGCGCCGGCCCCCTGCTGGGCGCGGTGCTGACGGTCGCGGCGGTGAGCGGCAGTGCCCTCTACGGCGGCGTGATCCTGCTGTTCTTCGCCGCCGGCATGGCACTGCCCCTGCTGATCCTCGCCCTGCTGTGGGGCCGGCTGCCGTTCGTGAGGCGACTCGTGCGCCCGCGGGAGGTGCGGATCGGCCGCTGGCGCAACACGTGGACGGGCATCGTCGGCGGATCCCTCACGCTCGCGCTCGGGGCGTTCCTCCTCATCACGAACGGCACGGCGTCGCTCGGCGGCGTGCTCGGCGCGTCGGAGCAGATCGCCGTGGAGAGCTGGGCGCGCGAGGCGACGGCCGGGGTGCCGGACTGGCTCGTCGCCGTTCTCGTCGTGGCGATCGCCCTCGGCGCCTGGCTGGCGGTGCGGATCCGCGCACGGCGGAAGGCGCCGGTCACGGATGACCGCTGATCCGACCGACGATCTCGCGCGCCTCGCCCGGGAGTCGGTCCGTGCGACCGAGGAAGCGATGCGACTCGTGCGGGCGGTGGACGACGCCGTGCGCAACAGGGTGGCCACAGGTGCAGATGCCCACCGCATCGCCGTCGCGCTCGGGGTGACGCTCGACACCGCCCGCGACATCGTCGACGGACGGCTGCGCTTCTCCGAACTCGTCTGGGCATCGACGCAAGCCGACTCCCTCCCCTCCGAGGAGGAAGCCGAGCGGCGCCGCCGAGCGTTCGCCGCGGCCCGGCGGGATCCCGGCGAGGCGTCTTGAGGGCGATCCTCATCGCATATCTGCGGTGTTCTCCACGCTACGATCAGGCGGTGAGCTTCGAACAGGCGAGATTGCAGCGGGTCGCCCGCCGCATGCAGCAGATCGCCCCGAGCGAGCGCGAGGACATCGCCGTCTTCGATGGCACCGAGGCACCCCTCTCGCTCTGCTGGAGACTCACTCAGGTCTCGCTCGATCGACTTTTCCTCTTCGTCATCCCAACGGCGTGGGGCCTCGAGACATCCCTTGTCCGCGACCGCAACGGCCAGCTCGAGACCGTGAATGCCGATCGCTCACGCCTCGCGAGCCCCATCCATACGGATGACGAGATCGCCCGGAAGATCCTCGCGCAGGGCGCCGTGCTGCTGGAACGCATGCAGACCGCGAGCCAGGCGCTCGGCGCCACCGCGAACGCCGTCGCCTACGAACGACGCCGCGATTCCATCCGACAGGATCTCGCCGCCTGGGCCGCGGGGAGCAGCGGGGGCCAGCCGACGCACGCCGCGACGGGGCCCAGCCCCCACCCATCATCCGCACACCCCCGAGCCGCGAACTCCACCGCACCGAGCAGCGGCGACCCGACCTCGAACCGCGCCCCCGAACGCGGCCCTCAGCTGGACCTCGAACGCGACCGGATCCGGGCCGCGAAGGACCGCAACACCGGCTGGCTCCTCCTCAACATCGTGATCCCGGTGCTGATCCTGCTCAGCACCATCGGGATGTTCGCGTCCGCGGGCCCGGGCGACCGCGTCGCCGTGTGGTGGGGACCGTTCGTGTTCTGCGCGATCAACGCCTTCCGCCTCGGCGCGAAGAGAAGGTCCCTGTTCGTCGCCGAACGCGCGCTGAGCTGACGCGCGGGACAGGGCCAGCCGGAAAGCCCGCGCGGCCGCACAGCCCCCTTCAGGCGAGAACCCCCGGAGACGAGAAGAGCCCCGGCCGAGGCCGGGGCTGATCTGTCGTTCTGTAGCAGGAGCGGGGCTTGAACCCGCGACCTCACGATTATGAGTCGTGCGCTCTCACCAACTGAGCTACCCTGCCGCACGGCATCCTTCGATGCTGCGAGCCCCGAGTCAGGATTGAACTGACGACCCCTTCCTTACCATGGAAGTGCTCTGCCACTGAGCTATCGGGGCGTGATCGTCTTCCGACGACAACCAGAAAAGAATATCAAACCCGAGCGCGATCCTCGAATCACGCGCAGGCCGGGCGTTGCGCGTCAGCCCTCGTCCGAGAGGTCGGCTCCGAGCATCTGCTGCGCCTGCTCCGCGACCGCCGCGCGCTCCTCGTCGGAGTAGCGGGTGTTCGCGTGCTCCTCGAGCCACGGCAGAGGATCGATCGCCGTGCCGCCGATGATGACCTCGAAGTGCAGGTGCGCGCCGTACGAGCGGCCCGTGTTGCCCGTGAGCCCCAGCACGTCGCCGACCTCGACGGTCTGCCCGTTCGTCACCCGCAGGGATCCGTACTGCATGTGCGCGTAGTGCGTCGTCACGACCTGGCCGTCGATGACGTGATCGAGGTAGACGTTGACGCCGTACGCGCCGCCGGCCTCCGTCGCGACGCGGACCACGCCGTCGGCGACGGCCTGGATCGGCGCGCCGTCGCCCGGCGTGAAGTCGACGCCCTCGTGCATGCGACCCCAGCGCGGACCGAAGCCCGAGCTCATGCTCGTGCCGACCGCGAACGGCCACTGGATGTCTGCACGCGGATCGTTGTCGAAGAACGCGCCGGAGGTGCTGATGCCGTCGGCCTCGGCGAGCGCCTGGAAGGTCGACGCCTCGTAGCCCTGGACCGCCACGAGCTCCTCGTTGTGCGCCCCGCTGCCCGAGACGAACGCCTGCAGCTCGCCCTCGGCGGCGTCCGACGTCTCGAGGCTCTGCGCGGCCTCGGCGACCCGGTCGGTCTCGACGACCGACACCTCGGCCGCCGCGAGCGTGCTCGTCGCGAAGGGCATCGTCGTGCCGAGCGCGATGAGCCCAGCGGTCACGACGGCGGCGGCCGACGCGGTCGCCGCGGCGAAGCGGCGGAAGGGTGTGGTGAGGCGCTTCGAGCGGGCCTCGCGGCGACGCACGGGCTCCCGCTCGGCGGCGGTCGCCGCGGCCGGAGGCATCTCTCCGGTGAACTGCAGCGCCTCCGCGGCGGCGGCGAACGCGTCGCCGGTGCTCTCCTCGGCGCGGTCCGCGAACAGCGACGCGGGAGCGGTCTCGGGCTGCGGCACGGGCGGGAGCGGGCTCGACGCGCGGCGCGTGCGACGGGATCCGGCGGTGGCGGCAGGTGCCGCGGACGGGGTCTCGCGGATCTCGGACGTCGACGGCGCGGCACCCTGTCGTGCCGCTCGGCGCGAGCGTCGCGTAGGCGCGGCGTCGGCCAGCGGGGAGTCAGAGGTCACGTTCGGGCGCACTTCCGTTGCTGCTCCGAATGGAGCGGAGATGGGGGTGATCCGTCACGTCCGGGGGACAGAAGTAACGAACAGGTAACCACGATAGCGGCAGAATCCTCCGAGCGCCATCCGAAGCCCGGGGGCGGAGCCTGTGCGGGAACCGTGCAGACCCGGGGCGGCTGCGAGCGCCGCGCCGCCGCCCCGGGTCCGCGTCGCTCAGCGCCCGGCGTGAACCGCCCGGCGACGGGTCAGCGCGAGGATCGCTCCCGCCCCCAGGAGGGCCGTTCCGACAGCCGCCGCGACGGTCAGCCCGGTGGAACCGCCCGTCGGGGCGAGGGATCCGTCATCCGCGGCGCCTTCGTTCTGCTCGGCGGCGCCATCCGCGGATCCCGTCGCGCCGTCTTCGGAACCCACCTCAACGGATCCCTCGGCGGCGTCGGAGACCGACGCGTCGGCGTCCTCCGCCCCGGCCCCGTCCTCATCGGCGCCGGACTCGGCCGCGTCGGATCCCTCATCAGCAGTCGCGTCGGCAGCGTCGTCGGCACCCGCCTCGTCGGCGGCGCTCTCGCCGGCACCGGACTCGTCGGCGCCGGCGTCGCCTTCCGACCCGTCGCCCTCCGACCCGTCGTCACCCGACTCCGCGCCGTCCTCGGCGCCCGCGTCCGACTCGTCCGCGCCGCCCTCCGCCGCGGCGTCGCCCTCCGCCGCGTCACCGGACCCGTCGTCGCCGCTCTCGCCGGCATCCGCACCGCTCTCGTCACCCGACTCGTCCTCGCCGGGCGTCTCGTCGCCGGCGGTGCGCACCACGCCCTCCAGGGGCTCCGAGGCGTTCTCGAAGTCGTCGAACGCCGTCACCGTCACGCGGTAGGTCGCGTCCGGCTCCAAGCCCCCGATCGCGAAGCCCATGTCGTCGGGGCTCATGTCGTAGCGCGAGAGCGCCCGGAAGGATCCCTCGACCTCCCGCGGCTCGTTCCCGCCGAAGTTCGGCACCTGGTTCGCTGTGAACGACACGGACTCGCCCGCCTCGTCCGCGATCTCGACCCGGTAGTGGCTGACGAGCTCGTCGTCCTTCGCGTGGTCGAAGCCGAGCACGAGCGCGGTCTCCTCGCGCTCCGACGCCGTGATCGCAGCGCGCTCCCACCACGGCGCGACGGTGCTGCGGTCCTCGTCGCGGTACGTGAATCCGTCGGTGCCGTTCGTCGTGTCGACCACCCAGGGCATCCCGATCCGCCGGTCGCGGGTCACGTCGTAGCGGCGGATCACCGTCTCGCCCGAGTCGAGCACCGTCACGAAGTTGGCGCTCCGCATCCACGGGGTGCCCGCCTCGGGGTCGCCCTGGTTGCCCTCCATGTAGCCGCCGCCGAGGAAGTCGCCCGCCACGTCCTGGTAGACGTAGTTCATCGACGCGTTCTCGTAGACCGTGAAGTCCTTCTGGTAGATGCTCGTCTCCGGCGCGGACGAGAAGTGCGTGTGCGCGGATCCGAGCACGACCTGCGGGAAGTCGCCGAGGATCTGCGGGAGGTCCGGGCCGGCGAGGTCGTAGTCGGCGTGGAACGGCCCGCCGAGCGAGGTGCCCTCGTAGCCGCTGTGGATGTCCACGAAGATCGGCTTCGCCGGGTCGTAGTCCGGGCGCGCGGCGATCTCCGACAGCGTCTCGCGGAGGAAGTCCTGGTACCCCGTGCGCTGGCCGGCGTAGCCGAACGTCTCGGCGCCGTTGTAGTCGAGGCCGATGAAGTCGATGCCGCTGATCGTCGTGTGGAAGTTGCCGACGCAGTCGTCCTCCTCGCGCGGGTAGAACCACGGCACGTCGGCGCCGGCATCGGCGCGCGCCTCGTCGAGCGTCGCGCCCATCAGGTCGGCGATGTCGTGGTTTCCCTGCGTGAGCAGCACCTGCGCGTCGGGGAAGCTCTCGCGCGTCACCCGCTCGAAGGCGCGATACCAGCCCGCCGCGTCCGTGTCCTCTCCTGCGAGGTGCTCCTCGTACTCCGGCTCGTTCGCGCCGACGACGTCGCCGTTGTCGACGAGCGCCTCGACCGTGAAGTCCTTGGTCTCGGCCCACGCGCGGATCCGCTCGAAGAACGGCGCGTGCCCGTCGTACGCGACCTCCTCCGCGGTCCTGTCGCCCTCGGCGCGACCGGAGAGCTCCGTGTCGGACATCGTCACGCACTCCAGCACCGCGCCGGCGCCGTTGTAGGCGTCGTTCGCCGCGTCGATGCGCTCCTGCGTCATCGCCTCGGGAGGCGCCTCGGCGGCGTGAGCAGGAAGGCCCACGGCGAGCAGCGCGGCGACGCCCGTCGCGGCGGCGGCCGCGCGGCCGCGCGATGCCCGGAGGGGGCGGACGACTCGGATCCTCTTCTGCGGTGTGCGAACATGCGCGCCACGCTAGGAGCCGCGCATGGCGGCGCCGTGGGCTCCCCGTGAACAGGCGCACCCCTCGTGTGAACCCGCGGTGAACGACCGTCCCTTCCGCACGCGTTCGGCACGGAGAGCGGCGCCGGACGACGACGGCCTCGCCTCGGACCCGATGACGAGGCGGGAGGATGCGCCGAGCCGGACCGATCGGGCGCCGACGACTTCCGCCGCCGGCCCCGCCGCCCGGGGCTCAGCCCGCCTCGACGCGCTCCGCGATCCGGTCGACGAGCCCCGCCTCGCCCACGATCGACATGTGGCGCCCGAACGCGTCGGGGGCCAGCCAGCGCAGCACGCCGCCCGCCTCCTCGACGATCAGCGCGCCGGCCGCGATGTCCCACGGCTGCAACCCGCGCTCGAAGTACGCGTCGAGCCGACCCGCCGCCACGTAGCTGAGGTCGACCGCGGCCGCGCCGATGCGACGCTGGTCGCGCGCGAGCGGCATGACCCGCTGAGCGGTCGCCGCGTCGCCCGCGTGCGTCGCGGGGTCGTAGCCGTACCCCGTCGCGATGAGCGCCCCGGCCGGGAACTCGGTCGTCACCGCGAGCGGCGCGGATCCGTCCTCCCCCGTCACCGTCGCGCCCTCGCCGCGGGCCGCGGCGAACGTCTCGCGCAGCACCGGCACGCGCACGGCGCCCGCGAGCGCGCGCCAGCTGCGCGGATCCCGTCCGTCGGTCACGGCCGCGATGCTCACCGCCCACGTCGGCATGCCGTAGGCGTAGTTGACGGTGCCGTCGATCGGATCCACGACCCACGTGATCCCGGACGCCCCCTCCGCGTCACCCGACTCCTCGCCGAGGAACCCGTCGTCGGGGCGCTCGGCGGTCAGCCGTCGCCGGATGAGCTGCTCGACCTCGCGATCGGCGTCGGTGACGATGTCGGCGAGCGTCGACTTGCTCGCCGCGATGCTCACGCCCTCGCGGCGCCGACGATGGGCGAGCTCGCCCGCCTCCTCGGCGATGTCACGGGCCAGGTCGCGCAGGTCGGTCTCAAGGCTCATGCCGTCCACCGTAGCGGGACGTCCGCGCCTGCTCGCCGAACCGCGTCTCGGTTCCGCAGAGAGAGCGCGCCGTCAGCGCGGCGATCGAGCGGAGTCCGACGGTGATTCCCCGGTCCGCGCACCGCGCATCCGCTTCATCAGGAGCATGTCCCGCGAGACGTGAGACGAGCGAGTTCCTCGGGCGTTCGCCCGCTTCAGCGCCGCAGCGCGGAGGGGCGCGGGAGGCCGAGCCCTTCCAGGAGATCGCCGAGGGCGCGGTCGAGCTCGACGCCCGCCTGGGTGATCTTGTTGAGCCCGAAGCCGCCGAGCAGGGCGCTCGGCACCTCGAAGCCGAGCGTCGTCCCCGGCCGGCGCGAGGTGTGCGCCTCGATGCGCAGCGGCGAGGCGAGCGCCGTCGCCGGATCATGCCGGAAGAGCCGTGCGGCGATGCCGTGGTGGACGACCGACCAGACCACGCTGCGCGCGTCGCTCCCCGCACGCCGCATGAGCTCGTCGGGGCGTGTGGCGCTCACGCGCACGAAGCCGTACGGCGCCGTCCACTCCAGGCCGCGCACGAACCCCGCCCAGTCGTCGCCGCGCAGCTCGGTCAGCGCCTCCTCGTCCGGGAGCGCGGGGACGGCCTCCTCGAAGGCCCCGACCAGCGCGTCGAACTGCGCGTTCGTCTCGATCCGCACTCGCCGCCCCGGGTGCTCGAGGACGGTCTCGCTCGCGTCGTAGCTCACGAGGACATCCTCTCGCAGCATCGGACGCGGTTGATGCTCGCGTCTCCCCGACCGGCGGGGAACCCGGCACGGACGGAGGGAGGCATCGCCGCTCCCGTCCCTCCGCGGCGCCCGAGACGACCTGCCGTCTCGACCAGCCGGGCGCGACCAGCGGGGATCCCGCGCTCCTCGGCCAGAACCGCGATCGCCCGTTCGCGGGATCCCGCATCATCCGCGGGATCCCGCCCGCCGCGTCGACCACGGGCGACACCCCGACTCGTGCCCCCACCGCCCCGACCGCGAGACGCGAACAGCGGACATCCCGCGATCCGCGGACCGCACCCCGACCAGTCCTCCGCCGAGTCGCGCACCACCCGCCGGCCCCGCACGCTGCGTCGACAGCTGGCGAGGGCACGCCCCACCCCTCCCCGCGAACGCCGAAGCGCCCGCGACGGGCGCGGGCGCTTCGGGACGGGATTCAGCTCTCGGGACGCGGGGGCGTCGGCGGGAGCGGAGAGAAGGGCGGAGCCGGGGGCGTCGCTCCCTCGGCCTCCTCGCGAGGCGCGTCCTGCACGGACGGAGCCGCCGCGGGCTCCTCGCCGCCGTGCGGCTCCTGCGGCGCGGGCTCCGGGGAGCCCTGATGCGGGGCGGGAGACGGCGCGAAGCCGGGATCGGTCGCGCCGACCGTGGGAGCGGACACCGGCTCCTCCGGCGGAGCGGGTGCCGGTGCGCCCTGCGGAGCCGGAGCGTCCTGCGGCGCGGGGAAGCCCTGCGCCGGGGCATCCGCCGCGGGGAACGGGGCCTGCGGCGCCGACGCCTGCGGGTGCGGGAACGACTGCGGGGCGGGCGCGGCCTGCGGAGCCGGGAACGACTGCTGCGGAGCGGGCGGCTGCGGGGCGCCCTGCGGAGGACGGGGTGCGCCGAACACGCGAGCTCCCGGCGAGGGCACGCCCGTCTGCGCGGCGGCGAAGTCGGGCTGCCCGTTCGGCAGCATCGGCAGCGGCGTGACGCGATCGGCGAAGGTCGGCCAGGGGCGCAGCTCCGCCTGCGCGGGCGCCGGCTGCGGGCCGCCAGGCGCCGGAGCCCCGGGTGCGGGAGCCGCCTGCGGGCGGCGGGGGCCGAAGAGCGCGTTCACGAGCGGCACGAGCGCGGTGCCGACCGCCGCGAGGATCGCGACGGACACCATGATCCGTCCGTAGAGGTCCGAGAAGTCGATCGCGTACGGGAGGGCGAGGGGCAGGATCGCCAGGACGACGAGCGCCAGCACAAGCACCGTCGTGACGAGCACGAGCGTGCGCGTGAAGGCCGTCACGTAGCGGCGGTGCGCCCACCAGATCAGACGCTGGTGCAGCAGCGCGAGCTGCAGCAGCCCCACGATGAGCACGAAGTTCCAGACCTTGAGGAACGCGGTCCATTCCGGCCAGGTCGTCCAGATGAGCGTGAGGCCCGCGAGCAGGGCGATCACCCACGACGCCATGCTCGCGAGGACGAGCCAGGGCGCGCGGCGCGGCGCGAGCTGAGCGTCGAGGAGCGCCGTGCCCGCGAACCCCGCGAGGAGCAGGATCGTCAGGAAGGCGCGCGGGATCACGTTGCCCTCGGGCGAGAGGAGCACCCACACGACGCAGAGGATCGCGGCGGCGATCAGCGCGCCGATCGCGACCCACATGGCGCCCTTGAGGAGCGGCGGGATCGACGATCCCTCATCGGCCTCGCGCTGCGGAAGCGGCTGGTTCGGTGCGGACATCCGATTACCCCCTTGGTGATGTCGGATGCCCATCATCCCATCCCCCGCATCCCTGCGGAGGCATCCGCAGGAGACCGTGGCCGAGCCGACGCGCACGGCGCGGCGGACCGCGATCCGGGAACGCGGAAGGCCCCGATCCTCGCGGATCGGGGCCTTCTGTCATGCGGTGGCGAGTGAGGGATTCGAACCCCCGAAGCATTCCGCGGCTGATTTACAGTCAGCTCCCTTTGGCCGCTCGGGCAACTCGCCAGGTGCGCACCTACCCGACTTTCTCAGACGACCAGAGGCGCGGGAATCAATACTACTGCGCGGGTTCCTGGGAGAGAAATCCACGCCACCGGGCGCGCCGCGCGGCTTCCCCGGGACGCCCGAGAGCCCCCGGGGAGCGATCCCCGGGGGCTCTCGGATGCGAGCGCGATGATTACTTGCTGAAGCCCGCGGCCTCCGCGGCCTCGACCGTGCGGAAGTACACGTCGGCCTTCACCTGCGCGTAGCCGCTGTCGCCGGGCGCGTAGAACTTGCTCGTCTGCTTCTTGCCCTTGACGTCGAAGCCCTCGGGCGCCGAACCGTCCTCGAGCGGCTCCGCCGAGTCGTCGTTCGACTCGGTCGCGGGGGCCTCGGGCGTCTCCTCGACGACCTCGGCCTCGGCGGGCTCCTCCGTCGCGGGCGCGTCGGCCGGCGCGGCCGCCTGCGCCTTCGGCGCGACGGGCTCGAGAACGAGCTCGATCACGGCCATCGGCGCGTTGTCGCCCTTGCGGGGGCCGATCTTCGTGATGCGCGTGTAGCCGCCCTGGCGGTCGGCCACGAGCGGTGCGATCTCCGCGAACAGCTCGTGCACGGCGTCCTTGTTGCCGAGGACCGACAGCGCGCGACGGCGAGCGGCGAGGTCGCCGCGCTTGCCGAACGTCACGAGGCGCTCGGCCACGGGACGCAGGCGCTTCGCGCGGGTCTCGGTCGTCTTGATCGACTTGTTGAGGAAGAGCGACGACGCGAGGTTCGCGAGCATCAGACGCTCGTGGGCAGCGCCGCCTCCGAGGCGCGCTCCCTTAGCAGGCTTGGGCATTCTTCTTACTCCAGTATCAGAAAGTCAGCGGATCAGAGGGTCTCGTCGTCGTACCCGGCGTAGAAGTTGGCGCCGTCGAAGCCGGGCACCGAGTCCTTCAGCGACAGGCCGAGAGAGGTGAGCTTGTCGCGCACCTCGTCCACCGACTTCTGTCCGAAATTGCGGATGTTCATGAGCTGCGTCTCCGAGAGGGCGACGAGCTCGCTGACCGTGTTGATTCCCTCGCGCTTGAGGCAGTTGTACGAGCGAACCGACAGGTCGAGGTCCTCGACGGGCATCGAGAGCTCGTTCGAGAGCACCTCGGCGACGGGCGCGGGGCCGATCTCGATGCCCTCGGCCTCCTCGTTCAGCTCGCGAGCGAGGCCGAACAGCTCGACGAGGGTGCGGCCGGCCGAGGCCACCGCGTCGCGCGGCGCGATCGAGGGCTTCGTCTCGACGTCGAGCACCAGCTTGTCGAAGTCGGTGCGCTCGCCGGCGCGCGTGGCGTCGACGCGGTACGCGACCTTGACGACCGGCGAGTAGACCGAGTCGACGGGGATCTGGCCCGCCTCGGCGTACTCGTTGCGGTTCTGGCCGGCCGAGACGTAGCCGCGGCCGCGCTCGATCGTGAGCTCGAGCTCGAACTTCGCCTCGTCGTTCAGCGTGGCGATCACGAGCTCGGGGTTGTGCACCTCGACGCCCGCGGGAGCCGAGATGTCCGCCGCCGTGACCTCGCCCGCGCCCGTCTTGCGGAGGTACGCGGTGATCGGCTCGTCGCGCTCCGAGGAGACGACGAGCTGCTTGACGTTGAGGATGATCTGCGTGACGTCCTCGACGACACCGGGGATCGTGCTGAACTCGTGGAGCACTCCGTCGATGCGGATGCTCGTGACCGCGGCACCGGGAATCGACGACAGCAGGCTCCGGCGCAGCGAGTTGCCGATGGTGTAGCCGAAACCGGGCTCGAGCGGCTCGATGACGAACCGGCTGCGGAACTCGGAGATCTTCTCCTCGGTCAGGGTGGGACGCTGTGCGATGAGCACTATGTGTTCCTTTCGATCAAGTGCCCGCTATATGACACTTGGTGAATGATGTCTTGAATTGTGACTCCGGCGAGCCGGGGCCCGCCGTTGGAACGACGCTCATCCGAGGCGCCCGGACGAAGCCGGACGCCTCGGCGAGGAGATGCTCAGACGCGGCGGCGCTTCGGCGGGCGGCAGCCGTTGTGCGCCTGCGGCGTGACGTCCTGGATCGAGCCGACCTCGAGGCCGGCGGCCTGGAGCGAGCGGATCGCCGTCTCGCGACCCGAGCCCGGGCCCTTGACGAAGACGTCGACCTTCTTGACGCCGTGCTCCTGCGCCTGGCGCGCGGCGGCCTCGGCGGCCATGCCCGCGGCGTACGGCGTCGACTTGCGCGAGCCCTTGAAGCCCACGCCGCCCGACGAGGCCCAGCTGAGCACAGCGCCCGACGGGTCGGTGATCGAGACGATCGTGTTGTTGAACGTCGACTTGATGTGGGCCTGGCCCAGCGCGACGTTCTTCTTGTCCTTGCGGCGCGGCTTGCGCGCTGCGGTCTTCGGTGCAGCCATGGTGTTCTCCTAAACCCTTACGCGCCTCAGCGTGCCTTCTTCTTACCCGCGACCGTGCGCTTCGGACCCTTGCGGGTGCGCGCGTTGGTCTTGGTGCGCTGGCCGCGCACGGGAAGGCCGCGGCGGTGGCGGAGACCCTCGTACGAGCCGATCTCGACCTTGCGGCGGATGTCGGCGGCCACCTCGCGGCGCAGGTCGCCCTCCACCTTGTAGGTGCCCTCGATGAAGTCGCGGAGCGCGACGAGCTGGTCGTCGCTGAGGTCCTTGACGCGGATGTTCTCGTCGATGCCCGTCGCGGCGAGGATCTCGTTCGAGCGGGTGCGGCCGATGCCGTAGATGTACGTGAGTGCGATCACCACGCGCTTGTCGCGCGGGATGTCAACGCCGGCAAGACGTGCCATGCGGTTCTCCTGTGTTCGATTCGGAGGTGTGGAGCAGAATCGGTGCCCGGGCCTCCGTCCCGGGGTGTCCCCCGCGTGACGCGGGTTCTGATGCTGCCGAGTGTGTTGAGTTGTGGATCCGCGAAGCGCGGTCCGCCCGACCCTCGCCCGCGCTCCGGGAGCGCGAGGAGCCGTCGGCTGAGGCGGGGCCTCAGCCCTGGCGCTGCTTGTGGCGCGGGTTCGACTTGCAGATGACCATCACGCGGCCGTGGCGGCGGATGATCTTGCAGTGGTCGCAGATGGGCTTGACGCTGGGCTGAACCTTCATGGTTTCCTTCTCGCTGTCTTCGTGCGCGCGCCGGATCCGCGAGGATCCGCCGCCCGCCGTTACTTCTCGGTCGGGCCGGTCAGCGGTAGCGGTAGACGATGCGCCCACGCGTGAGGTCGTAGGGGCTGAGCTCCACGACCACGCGGTCCTCGGGGATGATGCGGATGTAGTTCTGTCGCATCTTTCCCGAGATCGTGGCCAGCACCTTGTGGCCGTTCGACAGCTCAACGCGGAACATCGCGTTGGGCAGCGCCTCGGACACCGTGCCTTCGATCTCGATGACACCGTCTTTAGCCATAGACTCGCTAACGCTCGAGCAGACCGACCGGTCTGCGGTGAATGGGGTGATCGGCGTTCACGCGCACGAATAAACGGGCGCAAGACACCAACGATCAATAGTAGACGACACGCCCAGGTAGTTCAACCCGGGCGTGTCGTGCCGTGATAGTCGCGCCAGGAGGCTCAGAGGCGCGGGAACAGCTCCTCGTCCGCGGGGAGCTGCCAGTTGAGCCACTCGCCCTCGAGGAGCACCGACGGGGTGCCCCGGCCGCCCGTCTGCGGGTTCTCCGGGAGCGCGTCGGACACCTGCGCGACGAAGTCGGCGTGCGAGCGCTCGGTCACGCAGCTCTCGAACGCGTCCGACTCGACCCCCACGTCCTTCGCGATCGAGATGAGCTCCTCGTCGTCGAGGCCGGGCGTGCCCTCGCGCGGCTGCTTCTCGAACAGGCGGTTGTAGTACGGGTACGCGGCGTCCGCGTCCTCCTCCGTCACGCAGTACAGCGCGTTCGCCGCGCGCGTCGAGTACTCCGTGCCCTGCGACTGGCTGTCGAGCAGACCCACCGGGTAGATCGCGAGCGTCAGGTCGCCGGACTCCACGGCCTCGGCCATGTCGTCGCCCCACGACTTCTCGAAGTTGCCGCAGAAGGGGCACATGAAGTCGGCGTAGATGTCGAGCGTCTTCCCGCTGTCGCCGACGGTGATCGCCCCCGTCTCCTGGTTGATCGTGCCGGCCGCGGGGGCCGCGACGGGTTCGCGCGCCGTGTTGTTCATCCACACCACGACCGCGCCGATCGCGACGACCGCCGCGATCACGATCACCGACACGACGATCGCGAAGGTGCTCCGGTTCCTGCCTGCTGCTGCCATCATTGCGGGCTCATACTCTTTCGACTGAAGGGGTGGTTCAGGGGATCGGCACGGGCTCGACGCCGAAGGGCGCAAGGCCCGCCGCACCGCCGTCGGGGGCGGTGAGCACCCAGACGCCACCAGAATGCACGGCGACGCTATGCTCCCAGTGTGAGCCGGCGGATCCGTCGACCGTCGACACCGTCCAGTCGTCGTCCTCCACGAAGACCTCTTCGCTTCCGGCCGTCATCATCGGCTCCACGCACACGCACAGGCCGGGACGCACCTCGGCGCCCTGGTCGGGCGTGCGGTAGTGGAACAGCGTCGGCGGCTCGTGCATCCTGCGGCCGATGCCGTGCCCGACGTAGTCGCGCAGGATGCCCGCGGGACGCCCCGAGTGCGACAGCGGGTTCGCCTCGATGAACTCCTGGATCGCCGTGCCCACGTCGTTCAGGTGCCGAGCGGAGGCGAGCGCCGCGACGCCCGCCCAGAGGGACCCCTCGGTCACCCGCGAGAGCTCCTCGCGCTCCGCGACGAGCTCCGGGCGCGACGGATCCGGCACCACGAACGTGCGCGCGGAGTCGCCGTTCCAGCCCTCGGGCGTCTCCGCACCGCAGTCGACCGACACGATGTCGCCCGGCTCGAGCACGCGGTCGCCGGGGATGCCGTGCACGACCTCCTCGTTGACCGACACGCAGATCGTGTGGTGGTAGCCCGGCACGAGCTGGAAGTTGGAGTGCGCGCCGTGGCCGGCGATGACCTCGTTCGCGACGCGGTCGAGCTCGAGCGTGGTGACGCCGGGGCGCACCGCCTCCGCGACGGCGTCCAGCGCGAGGCGCGTGATGCGCCCCGGCTCCCGCATACCGCGCAGCTGCTCGGGCTTCTTGTAGATCGAGCGGCGGAACATTCCCCTCGCCCCGGTCAGACGGCCGCGATGCCGCGCGCCGCGAGGGCCGCGCGGATGCGCGAGGTGATCTCGTCGAGCGAGCCGACGCCGTCGATGCGGTCGAGGATGCCCCGCTCCGCGTAGGTGCCGACGATCGGCGCGGTCTCCGACTCGTAGATCGCCAGACGCTTCGCGACGACCTCTTCCGTGTCGTCGCTGCGGCCCTGCTCGGCCGCGCGCTGCGTGATACGGGCGATGCTCTCCTCGCGCGGCACCTCGAGGAGGATGACCGCGTCGAGCGCCTGGCCCTTGCCCGCGAGATACGCGTCGAGGTCGGCGGCCTGCCCCGCGTTGCGCGGGTAGCCGTCGAGCAGGAAGCCCTGAGCGGCATCGGCCTGCTCGAGGCGGTCGCGCACGACCTCGCCGGTCAGCTCGTCCGGGACGAGGTTGCCCGCCGCCGTGATCGCCTTGACCTTCTCGCCGAGCTCCGTACCGCCCTTGATGTTGGCGCGGAAGATGTCGCCCGTCGAGACCGCGGGGATCCCGAGCGCCTCGGCGATCCGCACGCCCTGCGTTCCCTTGCCCGAGCCCTGCGGACCCACGATCAGAAGCCTGGCGGTCATCGGAGGAGCCCTTCGTAGTGGCGCTGCTGCAGCTGCGCGTCGATCTGCTTGACGGTCTCGAGACCCACGCCGACGATGATGAGGATCGAGGCGCCGCCGAACGGGAAGTTCTGGTTCGCCTGGACGGTCGCGAGGGCGATCAGCGGGATGAGCGCGATCAGGCCCAGGTAGATCGAGCCGGGGAACGTGATGCGCGTGAGCACGAAGTCGAGGTACTCGGCCGTCGGACGGCCCGCGCGCACGCCGGGGATGAAGCCGCCGTACTTCTTCATGTTGTCGGCGACGTCGACCGGGTTGAACGTGATGGCCACGTAGAAGTACGTGAAGCCGATGATGAGGAGGAAGTAGATCGCCATGTACAGCGGGTGGTCGCCCGTCGTCAGATACGTGATGATCCACGTCACCCACTCGGGCGGAGCCGAGCCGTCGGTCGGCGTGTTGAACTGCGCGATGAGTGCAGGCAGGTACAGCAGCGACGAGGCGAAGATGACCGGGATGACGCCCGCCATGTTGACCTTGATCGGGATGTAGGTGTTGCTGCCGCCGTAGGTGCGTCGGCCGACCATGCGCTTCGCGTACTGCACCGGGACGCGGCGCTGCGACTGCTCGACGAAGACGACGAGCGCGACGATGACGATGCCGATCGCGAGGACGAGGAGGAAGATCTCGAAGCCGCGGGCGGCCCAGATCGCACCGAGGGCGCCGGGGAACGTCGCCGCGATCGACGTGAAGATGAGCAGCGACATGCCGTTGCCGACGCCGCGCTCGGTGACGAGCTCGGCCATCCACATGATGAGGCCCGTGCCGGCGGTCAGCGTGATGATGATCATCGCCTGCGTGATCCAGCTGCTGTTCGTCAGCAGGTTGTTGCACTCCGGGATGCCCGTCGTGCCGAACAGCTGACCGCTGCGAGCCACCGTGACGAGCGTCGTCGACTGGAGCAGCGCGAGCGCGATCGTGAGGTAGCGCGTGTACTGCGTCAGCCTCGCCTGGCCCGACTGGCCCTCCTTGTGGAGGGTCTCGAAGTGCGGGATGACGACGCGCAGGAGCTGCGTGATGATCGTCGCGGTGATGTAGGGCATGACGCCGAGCGCGAAGATCGACAGCTGCAGCAGCGCGCCGCCCGAGAAGAGGTTCACGAGGGAGAGCAGCCCGTCCTGACCCGCAGTCTGCTCGAGACAGGCCTGCACGTTGGGATAGCTGACGAACGGAGCCGGGACGTGAGCGCCGAAGCGGTAGAGGGCCACGATGGCGAGCGTGAAGCCGATCTTCCGCCGGAGATCCGGAGTGCGGAAGATCCGCGCGATTGCGCTGAACAAGAAACTGCCTCCCAAACAGGTCGGTGCCGCAGGCGGCGCACACCGTTCACCAGAATAGCGGAAAGGGCCGGGGGCTCGTCGCCCCCGGCCCTTCGCGCGGTGCTGCTGCGGCGATCCGGTTACTTGACCGAACCGCCCGCGGCCTCGATCTTGGCCTGCGCCGACGCCGACACCTTGGTGACGTCGACGTTCAGCGCGACGCTCAGCTCGCCGTCGCCCAGGACCTTGACGAGCTCGCCCGAGCGGACGAGGCCCTTGGCCACGAGGTCGTCGATGGTGACGTCGCCGCCGGCCGGGTACGCCTCGGCCAGCTTGCCGACGTTGACGACCTGGTACTCGGTGCGGAACGGGTTCTTGAAGCCGCGAAGCTTCGGCGTGCGCATGTGCAGCGGCATCTGACCGCCCTCGAAGCCCACGCGCACGGTGTTGCGAGCGCGCGTGCCCTTCGTGCCGCGACCCGCCGTCTTGCCCTTCGAGCCCTCACCACGGCCCTTGCGGGTCTTCGGGGTGTTGGCACCGGGAACGGGGCGCAGGTGGTGCGCCTTGAGCACGCCGGGGCGACCCTCGGTGTTCTCAGCCATCAGTCGATCTCCTCAACCTTGACGAGGTGAGCGACCGCACGCACGTAGCCGCGGGTCTGGGCGTCATCGGGGCGGACGACCGCGTCGCCGATGCGCTTGAG
Organism: Microbacterium sp. gxy059; assembly: GCF_050958665.1. Classification (NCBI taxonomy): domain Bacteria; kingdom Bacillati; phylum Actinomycetota; class Actinomycetes; order Micrococcales; family Microbacteriaceae; genus Microbacterium; species Microbacterium sp. gxy059. The sequence continues at coordinate 46,558 of NZ_JAMXWT010000018.1, forward strand.
ACCGAGGCTGCGCAGCGTGTCGCGCTGGTTCTGCTTCTCGCTCACCTTGGACTTGATCTGCGTGACCTTCAGACGCGCGGCCATCAGGCACCTACCTTCGCAGCAGCGGCGGCCGCCTCGGCCTCCGCACGGACGATGCGCGCCGGCGCCACCTGGTCGAAGTCGAGACCGCGACGCGCGGCGACCGCACGGGGCTCCTCGAGATCCTTCAGGGCGGCGACCGTCGCGTGCACGATGTTGATCGTGTTCGACGAGCCGAGCGACTTCGACAGCACGTCGTGGATGCCCGCGCACTCGAGCACGGCGCGAGCCGGACCGCCGGCGATCACACCGGTACCGGGAGCGGCCGGGCGCAGCATGACGACGCCGGCGGCGTCCTCGCCCTGCACCGGGTGCGGGATCGTCTGGCCGACGCGGGGCACGCGGAAGAAGTTGCGCTTCGCTTCCTCGACGCCCTTCGAGATGGCCAGGGGGACCTCGCGGGCCTTGCCGTAGCCGACGCCCACGAGTCCATTGCCGTCGCCCACGACCACGAGGGCCGTGAAGCTGAACCGACGACCGCCCTTGACGACCTTCGACACGCGGTTGATCGTGACGACGCGCTCGAGGAACTGGCTGTCGTTGCCACGACCGTTGCGGTCGTTGCCTCGACGGTCGCCGCGTCCGCCGCGGTCGCTGCCGCGACGCTGCTGACGCTCCTGGCGCTGGTCGGTCTGCGCCTCGGCGGGCGCGTTCTGACCGGCTTCCGTGGTCACTTCGGTCTCCTTGTTGTCACTCACAGGCTCAGCCCTCCTTCGCGGGCGCCATCGGCGATCGCGGCGACGCGACCGGCGTACCGGTTGCCGCCGCGGTCGAAGACGACCTCCTCGATGCCGGCGGCCTTCGCGCGCTCAGCAAGCAGCTCGCCCACCTTGCGGGCCTTGGCGGTCTTGTCGCCCTCGAACGCCCGCAGGTCGTTCTCGAGGGTCGAGGCGGAGGCCAGCGTGTGGCCCTGGGCGTCGTCGATGACCTGCACGAAGACGTGGCGGGCCGAGCGGGTGACGACGAGACGGGGACGGACGGCGCTGCCGACGACCTTCTTGCGAAGGCGAGCGTGGCGGCGCGAGCGCGCTGCGGTCTTCGACTTCACAGCCATGATTACTTACCAGCCTTTCCGGCCTTGCGACGAACCTGCTCGCCTGCGTAGCGCACACCCTTGCCCTTGTACGGCTCGGGCTTGCGGATCTTGCGGATCTTGGCGGCCGTCTCTCCGACGGCCTGCTTCGAGATCCCGCTGACGGTGAGCTTCGTGTTGCCCTCGACCTGGAAGGTGATTCCGGCGGGAGCCTCGACGACCACAGGGTGCGAGAACCCGAGCGCGAGCTCGATGTTCGAGCCCTTCTGCTGCACGCGGTAACCGGTGCCGACGATCTCGAGGCCCTTGGTGTAGCCCTGGGTCACGCCGATGATGTCGTTGTTGATGAGCGTGCGGGTCAGGCCGTGCAGGGCACGCGACTCGCGCTCGTCGTCGGGGCGGCTGACGACAACCTGGTTGTCCTCGACCGCGACCTGGATGGGCTCCGCGACGGCGAGCGACAGCTCGCCCTTCGGGCCCTTCACGGTGACCTGCGAGCCGTCGACCTTGACGTCGACGCCGGCAGGGATGTCAATGGGGAGACGTCCGATACGCGACATGCTCGATCACCACACGTAGGCGAGGACTTCCCCACCCACGCCCTTCTGCTCGGCCTGACGGTCCGTGAGGAGACCGCTGGAGGTGGACAGGATGGCGACGCCCAGGCCGCCGAGCACCTTGGGGAGCTCGTTCGAGCGGGCGTACACGCGCAGACCGGGCTTCGAGACGCGCTTGAGTCCGACGATCGAGCGCTCGCGGTTCTGGCCGTACTTGAGGGTGAGCGTCAGGGTCTTGCCGACCTTGGCGTCCGCCTCGTCCCAGCCCGAGATGTAGCCCTCGCGGGTGAGCATCTCGGCGATGTTCTTCTTCAGCTTGCTCGACGGCATCGACACCTGGTCGTGGTGCGCCGAGTTCGCGTTGCGCAGACGGGTCAGCATGTCTGCGACCGGGTCTGTCATGGTCATGTGAAATGTCCTTTGTTCATGAGGTATCGGCTGCCGTTACACGACAGACGACCTTCCACGACGTGGATAGCCAATATCCAATTGTCAGCCAGATGCCGGGCTCGGCCAAACCGAGCCCGGCATCCTCAGCTGTTTCGCCGTTTCAGAGGGAACGGCTCACGAGAGTCGGCCGGAGCCGACTCAGGCGTCCTTGACGAAGGGGAAGCCGAGGTGGCGCAGGAGCGCGCGGCCCTCGTCGTCCGTCTTCGCGGTGGTGACGACCGTGATGTCGAAGCCGCGCACGCGGTCGATCTTGTCCTGATCGATCTCGTGGAAGATCGACTGCTCGGTCACACCGAAGGTGTAGTTGCCGTTGCCGTCGAACTGCTTCGGCGACAGGCCGCGGAAGTCGCGGATGCGGGGCAGCGCGAGCGACACGAGGCGGTCGATGAACTCCCAGGCGCGGTCGCCGCGCAGCGTGACGTGCGCGCCGATGGCCTGGCCCTCGCGCAGCTTGAACTGCGCGATCGACTTCTTCGCCTTGGTGACGACGGGCTTCTGACCGGTGATCGCGGTGAGGTCGGCGACCGCACCCTCGATGACCTTGCTGTCGCGAGCGGCCTCGCCGACACCCGTGTTCACGACGACCTTCGTGAGGCCGGGAACCTGCATGACGTTCTCGTAGCCGAACTCGTCCTGCAGCTTCTGACGGATCTCGTTGCGGTAGACGAGCTTCAGGCGCGGCTGGATTTTGCCAGCCTGCGCGACGGTGTTGTCCGTGCTCATGTCTCGTTCCTTACTTTCCCTTGGGGTCGGGGATGTCCTTGCCCGATCCCTTGGCGACGCGCACGCGCACGGTCTTCTTGACGCCGTCCTTGACCTGCTCCTCCACGCGGTAGCCCACGCGGGTCGGCTTCTTGGTCTCGGGGTCGACGATCGCGACGTTCGACACGTGGATCGGGGCCTCGTAGGTCTCGATGCCACCCGTCTTGGTGCCGCGCTGCGTCTGGCCGATGCGGTTGTGCTTGGTGATGTAGTTCACGCCCTCGACGACGACGCGCTTGCCGTCGTCGATGACGTCGAGGACCTTGCCCTGCTTGCCGCGGTCTCCGCCGCGATCCTGCGAGGCGCCCGTGATCACCTGGACGAGGTCGCCCTTCTTGATCTTCGCCATCAGTTACAGCACCTCCGGGGCGAGCGAGACGATCTTCATGAACTTGCGGTCACGAAGCTCACGGCCGACCGGGCCGAAGATGCGGGTGCCGCGGGGCTCCCCGTCGTTCTTCAGGATCACGGCGGCGTTCTCGTCGAACTTGATGTACGAGCCGTCGGCACGGCGCGTCTGCTTCACGGCACGGACGACGACCGCCTTGACGACGTCGCCCTTCTTGACGTTGCCGCCGGGGATCGCGTCCTTGACCGTTGCGACGATGGTGTCGCCGAGACCTGCGTAGCGGCGGTTCGACCCACCGAGCACGCGAATCGTCAGCAGCTCCTTCGCGCCGGTGTTATCGGCGACCTTGAGGCGGGATTCGTTCTGAATCACTGGTTACTCCTTCACGCGAGCCGACGAGGGCTTACTTGGCCTTCTCGACGATCTCGACGAGGCGCCAGCGCTTCGTGGCGCTGTACGGACGGGTCTCGTTGATGACGACCAGGTCGCCGACACCAGCGGTGTTCTGCTCGTCGTGCGCCTTGAGCTTCTTCGTGCGGCTGATGATCTTGCCGTAGAGCGGGTGCTTCCGGCGATCCTCGACCTCGACGACGATGGTCTTGTCCATCTTGTCGCTCACGACGTAGCCGCGGGCGGACTTGCGGTAACCGCGGTCGACGGTCTCCTCCGCGCTGTTCTCGGTGGCCATCACTCAGCCCCTCCCTCGGCGGCCGCGCTGTCGTCGGCCTTCTTCGCCTTCTTCTTGGTCTTCTTCTCGACCGGAGCCGGCGTCGCACGGATCCCGAGCTCGCGCTCGCGGATCACCGTGTAGAGCCGCGCGATGTCGCGCTTCACGGCGCGGATGCGACCGTGGCTCTCCAGCTGACCGGTGGCCGACTGGAAGCGCAGGTTGAACAGCTCTTCCTTGGCCTTGCGCAGCTCCTCCGCGAGGCGCTGGTCTTCGAACGTGTCGAGCTCGGCAGGGCTGAGCTCCTTGGTGCCGATCGCCATTACGCGTCGCCCTCCTCGCGCTTGATGATGCGTGCCTTGAGAGGCAGCTTGTGCATTGCCCGGGTCAGCGCGCCGCGCGCGAGCTCCTCGCTCACGCCGGCGACCTCGAAGAGGACGCGACCCGGCTTGACGTTGGCCACCCAGAACTCCGGCGAGCCCTTACCCGATCCCATGCGGACCTCAGCGGGCTTCTTGGTGAGCGGGCGGTCGGGGAAGATGTTGATCCACACCTTGCCGCCGCGCTTGATGTGACGCGTCATGGCGATACGAGCCGCCTCGATCTGACGGTTCGTCACGTAGGCGGGGGTCAGAGCCTGGATGCCGTAGTCGCCGAACGTCACCTGGGTGCCGCCGGTGGCCTGGCCGCTGCGACCGGGACGGTGCTGCTTGCGGAACTTGACCTTGCGGGGGATAAGCATTACGCCGTCGCTCCTTCCGGCGCCCGCTTCTCGGCGCCGGCGTCGTTACGACGCGGGCCGCGACGGCCGCCACGGTCGCGCGAAGGCTTCTTGGAGGCCTCCTCGCGAGCGAGTTCCTTGTTCGTGAGGTCGCCCTTGTAGACCCAGACCTTCACGCCGATGCGGCCGAAGGTGGTCTTCGCCTCGTAGAAGCCGTAATCGATGTTCGCGCGCAGCGTGTGCAGCGGCACACGACCCTCGCGGTAGAACTCCGTGCGGCTCATCTCCGCGCCGCCGAGGCGGCCCGAGACCTGGATCCGGACGCCCTTGGCGCCAGCGCGCATCGCGCCCTGCAGGCCCTTGCGCATCGCGCGGCGGAACGCCACGCGGGCAGCGAGCTGCTCCGCGACGCCCTGCGCGACGAGCTGAGCGTCGGCCTCGGGGTTCTTGACCTCGAGGATGTTCAGCTGGATCTGCTTGCCGGTGAGCTTCTCGAGCTCGCTGCGGATGCGCTCGGCCTCCGCGCCGCGACGCCCGATGACGATGCCCGGGCGGGCGGTGTGGATGTCGACGCGGACGCGATCGCGGGTGCGCTCGATCTCGATGCGGCTCACGCCGGCGCGGTCGAGGTTCGTCTCCAGCAGCTGACGGATCCGGATGTCCTCGGCGACGTAGTCGGCGTAGCGCTGACCGGGCTTCGTCGAGTCGGCGAACCAGCGCGACACGTGGTCGGTGGTGATGCCGAGGCGGAAGCCGTAGGGGCTGATCTTCTGTCCCATTACTTGCTCGCCTTCTTCTTGCTGCCGTCTGCCGCGTCGGCGGCCTCGGGCGTCGAGAGCACGACCGTGATGTGGCTCGTGCGCTTCTTGATCTGGTCGGCGCGACCCTGAGCGCGGGGACGGAAGCGCTTCAGCGTGATCCCCTCGTCGACGAAGGCGTTCTTGACGAACAGGTCGTCTTCGTTGAGGTACTCGCCGGCCTGATCGGCCTTCACCTGCGCGTTGGCCTTGGCCGACTCCACGAGCTTGTAGATCGGCTCCGAGGCGCTCTGCGCGGCGAACTTGAGGATCGCGAGGGCCTCATCGGCCTGCTTCCCCTTGATGAGAGCAACAACACGACGAGCCTTCTGAGGGGTCACGCGGATGTGTCGCACACGTGCGATGGACTCCACCATTTCTCTCTCCTCTCATGTCGCCGCGTCAGCGGCGACGGCCCTTCTTGTCGTCCTTCTCGTGGCCGCGGAAGGTGCGGGTGGGCGCGAACTCGCCCAGCTTGTGGCCGACCATCGACTCGCTCACGAACACGGGGATGTGCTTGCGGCCGTCGTGCACGGCGATCGTGTGACCCAGCATGGCCGGCACGATCATCGAGCGGCGCGACCAGGTGCGGATGACGTTCTTCGTTCCCGCCTCGTTCTGCGAGACAACCTTGCGAAGCAGGTGCTCGTCGACGAAGGGGCCCTTCTTCAGACTGCGTGGCATCTTCTTGAACTCCTACTTGCGCTTCTTGCCCGCGGTGCGACGACGCACGATGTACTTGTCGCTTTCCTTGTTGGCGTGGCGGGTGCGGCCCTCGGCCTGACCCCAGGGGCTGACGGGGTGACGACCACCGGACGTGCGGCCCTCTCCACCACCGTGCGGGTGGTCGATCGGGTTCATCACGACACCGCGGACGGTCGGGCGGACGCCCTTCCAGCGCTTGCGGCCGGCCTTGCCCCAGTTGATGTTCGACTGCTCGGCGTTGCCGACCTCGCCGATGGTGGCGCGGCAGCGCGCGTCGACGTTGCGGACCTCGCCCGACGGCAGACGGAGCTGCGCGTAGGGGCCGTCCTTCGCGACGAGACGCACCGAGGCGCCCGCGGAGCGCGCCATCTTCGCGCCGCCGCCGGGGCGGAGCTCGATGGCGTGGATCACGGTTCCCGTGGGGATGTTGCGCAGCGGCAGGTTGTTGCCGGGCTTGATGTCGGCGTCGGGACCCGACTCGACGATGTCGCCCTGCTTCAGCTTCGCCGGAGCGAGGATGTAGCGCTTGGTGCCGTCTGCGTAGTGCAGCAGCGCGATGCGCGCCGTGCGGTTGGGGTCGTACTCGATGTGAGCGACCTTCGCGTCGATCCCGTCCTTGTCGTTGCGACGGAAGTCGATCACGCGGTACTGGCGCTTGTGACCGCCGCCGATGTGACGCGTCGTGATGCGGCCCTGGTTGTTGCGGCCACCCGTCTTGGAGAGCGGGCGGAGCAGCGACTTCTCAGGGGTCGAACGCGTGATCTCGGCGAAGTCGGCCACCGACGAGCCGCGGCGACCGGGGGTCGTGGGCTTGTAGTTGCGAATAGCCATATTCGTTCCTTGTCCTTCCCAGCTATCAGGCGACAGCCGTGAAGATGTCGATGGTGCCCGACTTGAGCGTCACGATCGCGCGCTTGGTGTCCTTGCGCTTGCCGAGGCCGAAGCGGGTGCGACGGGACTTGCCCGGGCGGTTGAGGGTGTTCACCGAGGCGACCTTCACGCCGAAGATCTTCTCGATCGCGAGCTTGATCTCGGTCTTGTTCGCGCGGGGGTCCACGATGAACGTGTACTTGCCCTCGTCGATCAGGCCGTAGCTCTTCTCCGACACGACCGGCGCGAAGATGATCTCGCGCGGGTCCTTGTTGAGAGCGGTCATGCCGAGACCTCCTTGGCGCCGGTCTTCATCGCGACGAACGCGTCGAAGGCGGCCTTGGTGAAGACGACGTCGTCGCTCGTGACGACGTCGTAGGCGTTGAGCTGGTCAGCCGCGATCGCGTGCACGTTGCCGAGGTTGCGAACGCTGAGCAGGCCGGCCTCGTCGTCACGGTCGAGCACGACGAGCGTGTTCTTGCCTGCGGTGAACGAGCCGAGGAACGACGCGGCGGCCTTCGTCGAGGGCTTCTCGACGCCGAAGGACTCCACGACGTGGATGCGCTCACCGCGGAAGCGGTCGCTGAGCACGCCGGCGAGGGCGGCCGCGATCATCTTCTTGGGGGTGCGCTGCGAGTAGTCGCGGGGCTTCGGGCCGTGGACGATACCACCGCCGCGGTGCTCGGGCTGGCGGATCGAGCCCTGGCGCGAACGGCCGGTGCCCTTCTGCTTGAACGGCTTGGCGCCGGTTCCCGAGACCTCGCCGCGACGCTTGGTCGAGTGCGTGCCCTGGCGAGCCGCCGCGAGCTGCGCGACGACGACCTGGTGGATCAGCGGAACGTTCGTCTTGGCGTCGAAGAGCTCGGCGGGGAGGTCGACGGTGCCGACCTTCTTGCCGTCGGTGCCCCGGACGTCGAGAACGAGAGTCGAGTCAGCCATGTGCCTCAGGCTCCCTTCACTGCGTTGCGGACGAACACGACGCGGCCGCGCGCACCGGGGATCGCGCCCTTGACGAGCATGAGACCCTTCTCGGCGTCGACGGCGTGCACCGTGAGGTTGAGGACGGTCACGCGCTCGTTGCCCATGCGACCGGACATGCGCGTGCCCTTGAAGACGCGGCTCGGGGTCGCGGCGGCGCCGATCGAACCCGGCTTGCGGTGGTTGCGGTGCTGACCGTGCGAAGCGCCGACGCCCTTGAAGTTGTGGCGCTTCATGGTGCCCGCGGTGCCCTTGCCCTTGCTGGTGCCGACGACGTCGACCAGCTGGCCCGCCTCGAACGTCGCGTCGACCGTGACCTCCTGGCCGGCCGAGTAGTCGGCGGCGTCGGCGGTCCGGATCTCCGCGACGTGACGGCGAGGCGTCACGCCGGCGGCGGCGAAGTGGCCCGTGAGGGGCTGCGTGACCTTGCGCGGGTCGATCTCGCCGGCCGCGATCTGGACGGCGCTGTAGCCGTCCTTCTCCGCGGTGCGGACCTGCGTGACCACGTTGGGAGCGAGCTCGATCACCGTGACGGGGACGAGCTTGCCCTCTTCGTTCCAGACCTGGGTCATGCCGAGCTTGGTGCCGAGCATGCCCTTCGAAACCTTGTTGTTGATGTCAGCCATGTCGGACCTCAGAGCTTGATCTCGATGTTGACGTCAGCCGGGAGGTCCAGACGCATGAGCGAGTCGACCGCCTTGGGGGTGGGGTCGACGATGTCGATGAGGCGCTTGTGGGTGCGCTTCTCGAAGTGCTCGCGGCTGTCCTTGTACTTGTGCGGCGAACGGATGACCGCCACGACGTTCTTCTCCGTCGGAAGCGGCACCGGGCCGACGACCTGCGCGCCCGCGCGGGTCACGGTGTCGACGATCTTGCGCGCCGACGTGTCGATGACCTCGTGGTCATACGACTTCAGGCGAATGCGGATCTTCTGTCCCGCCATTTGTCTGCTCACTCTCTCAAAGCGTCTTACCTCTGGGGCATTGGACGCGCGTACCCTCCGGACACCCTTCGGGCCGGCACTTCGGCATCACCCCGATCATCCGAGGACGACCGGGCACGACGCTGCGCCTTGTTCACATGTCAGCTCCGCGGACACAGCAGGAGCCGTGTCGATGCGGGGGTGTGATTCCGCTTCTCTGTCCGCGGCCCAGGTCCGAAGCGCTCAGCGCGCCGCCTGTGCACTGTCCGAGACAGTGATCCGGTCCGTGCGCACAGCACGGACCGAAATGTGAAGCTCATCTATTCTGCCAGCCGCACCGAGGTCTGCGCAACCCGGGCGTGTCGCGCCGCGAGCCGCGAGATCATGCGGATCGCGGGGCTCCGGGATCCGTCTCACGGCGACCTCCCAAGAACCGCCGCGCGGCGCCTCAGCGGTCGAGCGGGAGGCGCTGCGTGGGCGCCTTCGACGGGTCGTATCCCGGCCAGCCCGTCGTGTCGATCACCGCCGTCGCGTTCGGATCCCGCGGGGCCCTCTCCGCGCGGCGCGCGCGGCGGTCCTCCCAGAGGGCGCGGGCGACCACCTTCCGATCGCGGCCGTGCACGAGCGCGCGGAGCCAGGCGGCGGCGAACACGCCGATCCACGCGCCGATCGAGTTCGAGACGAGGTCGCGCAGATCCGAGACGCGGTCCGGCAGGTGAGCACCCTGCACGTACTCGATGCCGCCGGACAGCAGCGGCAGCAGGAGCAGAGCGAGCCACCAGCCCCAGCCAGGCAGAGCGAGGCCGAGGAGGAAGCCGAGGGGCACGAACATGCCGATGTTCGCCGTGAACTCCAGCTGCGGCAGGCCGAACGCCTCGGGGACGCCGATGCGGTGCAGCACGCGGAGCAGGCGGTCGCCCACCCCATCGACGCCCACCCCGTCGAGGCTCGGCGTCATCGTCACCCACAGCACGAACGCCAGGTAGACGACGAACAGCGCCGAGGCGACGCCCACGCGCAGGCGACTGCGCGGCGGGCGCAGGTCCGGATCCGCAGAGCTCATGCCCACACGATAGACGCCGCGGAGGACCGCCGCCTGCACGCCGCCCGGACACGCGAGAGCGGGGCCGGATCCCGAAGGATCCGACCCCGCTCAGCGCAGCGAGACCGAGGGTCTTACTTGATGATGCTGGTCACCGTGCCGGCGCCGACCGTGCGGCCACCCTCGCGGATGGCGAAGCCGAGGCCCTCCTCCATGGCGATCGGCTGGATGAGCTCGACCGTCATGTCGGTGGTGTCGCCGGGCATGACCATCTCGGTGCCCTCGGGCAGCGAGATGACGCCGGTGACGTCGGTGGTGCGGAAGTAGAACTGCGGGCGGTAGTTCGTGTAGAAGGGGTTGTGGCGGCCGCCCTCGTCCTTCGACAGGATGTACGCCGTGCCCGTGAAGTCGGTGTGCGGCGTGACCGAACCCGGCTTCACGATGACCTGGCCGCGCTCGACGTCCTCGCGCTTGAGGCCGCGGAGCAGCAGACCGCAGTTCTCGCCGGCCCAGGCCTCGTCGAGCTGCTTGTGGAACATCTCGATGCCCGTGACCGTGGTCTTCTGCGTCGGGCGGATGCCGACGATCTCGACCTCGGAGTTGATCGCGAGGGTGCCGCGCTCGGCGCGACCCGTCACGACGGTGCCGCGGCCGGTGATCGTGAAGACGTCCTCGATCGGCATGAGGAACGGCTTGTCCTTGTCGCGCACGGGGTCGGGGACGTTCTCGTCCACGGCCTCCATGAGGTCGAGGACCGACTGGACCCACTTCTCGTCGCCCTCGAGAGCCTTGAGGCCCGAGACCTGCACGACGGGAGCGTTGTCGCCGTCGAACTCCTGCGAGGAGAGCAGCTCGCGCACCTCGAGCTCGACGAGCTCCAGGATCTCCTCGTCGTCGACCATGTCGGCCTTGTTCAGCGCGACGACCAGGTAGGGAACGCCGACCTGGCGGGCGAGAAGAACGTGCTCACGCGTCTGCGCCATGGGACCATCGGTCGCGGCGACCACGAGGATCGCGCCGTCCATCTGGGCGGCACCGGTGATCATGTTCTTGACGTAGTCGGCGTGGCCGGGGGCGTCAACGTGCGCGTAGTGGCGCTTGGGGGTCTCGTACTCGACGTGCGAGATGTTGATCGTGATACCGCGGTCGCGCTCCTCGGGGGCCGAGTCGATCGAACCGAAGTCACGGACGACGTTGACGTCCGAAGGGTACTTGTCAGCGAGCACCTTCGAGATGGCCGCGGTAAGGGTCGTCTTACCGTGGTCGACGTGACCGATCGTTCCGATGTTCACGTGCGGCTTGGTGCGCTCGAACTTGGCCTTAGCCACTGTGTCCTCCTCAGGACGGTCGTGTAGAAGCGACGGGCGCTGGATTGCGACCGGCTCTCTACGGGGTGTGTTTTCAGTCTAATAGAGACAGTCTGTGTGAAGTTGTGTGCCCGCGTCGGGGCCGGACCGCGGCCCGACCCCGACCGGAAGCAGGTGAGGAAGGCAGCGAGTCTACTCGCCCTTGCCCTTCTCGATGATCTCGTCGGCGACGGCCTTGGGGACCTCGGCGTAGCTGTCGAAGACCATCGAGTACACGGCGCGGCCCGACGTCTTCGAACGCAGGTCGCCGATGTAGCCGAACATGCTCGACAGCGGCACGAGCGCCCGGACGACCTTGACGCCCTGGGCGTCCTCCATCGACTGGACCTGACCGCGGCGCGAGTTCAGGTCGCCGATGACGTCGCCCATGTACTCCTCGGGCGTGCGGACCTCGACGGCCATGAGCGGCTCGAGGAGGACCGGGCTCGCCTTGCGGACGGCCTCCTTGAAGCCCATCGAGCCGGCGATCTTGAACGCCATCTCCGAGGAGTCGACGTCGTGCGCGGCGCCGTCGACGAGCGTCGCCTTGACGCCCACCATCGGGTAGCCGGCCAGGATGCCGACGTTCATCGCGTCCTGGAAGCCCGCGTCGACCGAGGGGATGTACTCGCGCGGCACGCGACCGCCCGTGACCTCGTTCGAGAACTCGTAGACCTTGTCGCCCTCGACGTCCATCGGCTCGAGCTTGAACTGGATCTTCGCGAACTGACCGGATCCACCCGTCTGCTTCTTGTGGGTGTAGTCGTGACGGTCGACGGCCTTGCGGATCGTCTCGCGGTACGCGACCTGCGGCTTGCCGACGTTCGCCTCGACCTTGAACTCGCGCTTGACGCGGTCCACGATGATGTCGAGGTGCAGCTCGCCCATGCCCTTGATGGTCGTCTGACCGGTCTCGGCGTTGTTCTCGACGCGGAACGTCGGGTCCTCCTCCGCCATCTTCTGGATGGCGACGCCGAGCTTCTCCTGGTCGGCCTTCGTCTTCGGCTCGATGGCGACCTCGATGACGGGCTCCGGGAAGGTCATCGACTCGAGCACGACCTGCGCGTTCGGGTCGCTGAGCGTGTCGCCCGTCGTCGTGTCCTTGAGGCCGATGACCGCGTAGATGTGACCGGCGGTGACCGAGTCGACCGGGTTCTCCTTGTTGGCGTGCATCTGGAAGATCTTCCCGATGCGCTCCTTCTTGCCCTTGGTCGAGTTGATGACCTGCGAGCCCGACTCGAGCTGGCCCGAGTAGACGCGGACGTAGGTCAGACGGCCGAAGAACGGGTGCGTGACGACCTTGAACGCGAGAGCCGAGAACGGCTCGGACGCGTCGGCGTGACGCTCGATGATGATCGACTCGTCCTTGGGGTCGTGCGCCTCGATGGCCGGCACGTCGATGGGCGACGGCAGGTAGTCGACGACCGCGTCGAGCATCGGCTGCACACCGCGGTTCTTGAAGGCCGAGCCGCAGAACACGGGGTACGCGTCGCCGGCGATCGTGAGCTTGCGGATGCCCGCCTTCAGCTCGTCGAGCGTCAGCTCCTCGCCGCCGAAGAACTTCTCGAGGAGGGCCTCGTCGGTCTCCGCGACGGCCTCGACGAGCTTCTGGCGGTACTCCTCCGCGCGCTCGACGAGGTCCTCGGGGATCTCGCGGGTCTCGTAGGAGGCGCCCATGGTCACGTCGCCCTTGGCGTCGCCCGGCCACACGAGGGCCTTCATGCTGAGCAGGTCGACGACGCCGACGAAGTCGCTCTCGGAGCCGATCGGCAGCTGCATGACCAGCGGGGTCGCCTTCAGGCGGTTGACGATGGTCTCGACCGTGAAGTAGAAGTCGGCGCCCATCTTGTCCATCTTGTTGACGAAGCAGATGCGCGGGACGTTGTACTTGTCGGCCTGACGCCACACCGTCTCGGACTGGGGCTCGACGCCCTCCTTGCCGTCGAAGACGGCGACGGCGCCGTCGAGCACGCGGAGCGAGCGCTCGACCTCGACCGTGAAGTCGACGTGGCCGGGGGTGTCGATGATGTTGATCTGGGTGCCGTCCCAGAAGCACGTGACAGCAGCGGAGGTGATCGTGATGCCACGCTCCTGCTCCTGCTCCATCCAGTCGGTCGTCGCTCCGCCGTCGTGCGTCTCGCCGATCTTGTGGTTGACGCCCGTGTAGAACAGGATGCGCTCGGTCGTGGTGGTCTTACCGGCATCGATGTGCGCCATGATGCCGATGTTGCGGACCTTGTTCAGGTCGGTGAGCACGTCTTGTGCCACTTGCGTTTCCTTACGTAAGAAGAGGGAGGGAGCAGGGCCCGTCGGCCCCGGAGCGGATCCGGGGCCGACGGATGCCGCCGATTACCAGCGGTAGTGAGCGAACGCGCGGTTCGACTCGGCCATCTTGTGCGTGTCCTCGCGGCGCTTGACCGCGGCGCCGAGACCGTTCGACGCGTCGAGGATCTCGTTCATGAGACGCTCGGTCATCGTCTTCTCGCGACGACCCTTCGCGTAGCTCACGAGCCAGCGCAGCGCGAGCGTGTTCGCGCGGTGCGGCTTGACCTCGACGGGCACCTGGTAGGTCGAGCCGCCGACGCGGCGGCTGCGGACCTCGAGGGTGGGGCGCACGTTGTCGAGCGCCTTCTTCAGCGTGGCGACCGCGTCGCCGCCCGTCTTCGCCTCGACGCCGGCGAGGGCGCCGTAGACGATGCGCTCGGCGATGGACTTCTTGCCGTCGACGAGGATCTTGTTGACGAGCTGCGTCACGATGGGCGCACCGTAGACCGGGTCGTTGACGACCGGGCGCTTGGGAGCGGGTCCCTTACGAGGCATCTAACTCAACCCTTCTTCGCGCCGTAGCGGCTTCGCGCCTGCTGACGGTTCTTGACGGCCTGGGTGTCGAGCGCGCCGCGCACGATCTTGTAGCGCACACCGGGGAGGTCCTTCACGCGACCTCCGCGGACCAGCACGAGCGAGTGCTCCTGCAGGTTGTGGCCCTCGCCCGGGATGTAGGCGCTGACCTCGGTGCCATTGCGGAGCTTCACACGAGCGACCTTGCGCATCGCCGAGTTCGGCTTCTTCGGGGTGGTGGTGTACACACGGGTGCAGACACCGGCCTGCTGCGGGTTCGCCTTCAGGGCAGGCGCCTTGGTCGTCTTGACCTTGGGCTTGCGACCCTTGCGAACCAACTGCTGAATAGTTGGCACGTCTCTCCTTGATGAAATGCTGCACGGTGACAGCGGCGTGATCTTTCACGTCGACCCGCCAGCCGGAGCTCGCGCTCAGGCCGTGTTGCGACGGGTATGCCGTGGGGGTGCGCCTGTTCGCAGGCGCCAGCCCAGTGCACGCGCGCACGCAGAACGCGACACGCATACCGAACCAGTGTACGCGGGCGGAAGACGTGTCGCAAACGGCCTTATATCACTACTGTGTCGGTATGGAGCGTTCGCTCGAAACCCGGGTGAGTCAGGCGGTCGACGCCTGGCTGCGATGGCTGCCCCGCTGGGAGCCCGCCACGCACCGCGGGCGCCGCTCCCCCTGCCGCCGCTGCCTCGGATCCCCGATCCTCGACGCCGCGGGGCTCGGATCCGACGTGCCGCACGGCGTGCAGCACGGGCTCTCCACGCGGATCACCACGATCATCGACCGCGAGGTGTCCGACTACACGGGCCTCAACCTCCCCCTGCTGCAGGCCGAGCTCGACCAGCAGCAGGAGCGCAATCGGGCGCGCAGCTACCGCCCGCGGGAGGATCTCGCCCCCGAGTTCGAGGGGCTGCCCCTCGACCCGGATCCCGTCCCCGGGCAGCCGTTCCTCTTCACCATCGCCGGGTTCGAGCAGGAGGCCGCGGCCTCCGTGCCCCCGCTGCCGCCCCTCAGCGAGGAGGCGAAGCAGGCCCTGCGCCGCGAGATGGCCCTCGCCGACGAGAAGGCCGAGCAGACCGGACGCGCCGTCTGCCGCCTGCTGCTGCCGCACCGGGTGCGGATCCGCCAGGCGGTCGCCGAGTTCGTCGAACCCCAGATCGCGGCGCTGCTCGACGAGCTCACGACCTCCCTCGACGCGCCGTTCGACCCCCGCGACCTCGCCTGAGCGTCACGAGGCCGGCCAGAGTCTCGGTGAGTCCGCCCGAGCGTCTCGGAATCGGCTGAGCGTCTCGGCGCACGCGCGGATCCGCGAGCCCCTCGCGCGAAAACGAGATGCCCGGCACACGCGTCACCCATCGACGCGCCGTTCGACCCCCGCGACCTCGCCTGAGGGTCACGAGGCCGGCCAGAGTCTCGGCGAGTCCGCCCGAGCGTCTCGGAATCGGCCGAGCGTCTCGGCGCACGCGCGGATCCGCGAGCTCCTCGCGCGAAAGGGAGATGCTCCGCGCAGGCCTCACTCGTCCGCGTCGTCGTCCTCCCAGGGCCAGCGCGGCGGGCGAGCCCGGGTGCGGCGCATCGCGATCGCCGCCCAGGAGGCGACCGCGGCGGCGACGGCGACGGTCGGCGACACCCAGCCGACGAGCACGTCCCCGGCCGCGCCGATCGCGACGCCGACGGAGGATCCGCCCAGCACCGCGGTCGCCGCGAGCGCCAGCGCGTGCGCGGCCGGGACGGCGAGGGCGATGCCGATGACCGCGAGATACGACGGGCGGGTCGGCGCGAGAGCCCCCCAGAGCAGCAGCGCGAACGCCGCGACGGCGACGCCCGCGGCGACGTAGCCGGAGAGGATCCAGACGCCCGGCGTCGCGATGACGTCCTCGTCCGTCGCGAGGCTCGCGAACCCGAGCCCGCAGACGAGGAGCGCGAGGAAGCCGAACGCGGCGAAGGCGAGGAGCACCAGGATCGGCGGCCCCTCGCCTTCGCGGCGGGTGCGCGGGGAGCTCATGCACCCATTGTCACGCGCTCTCAGGTCCGCGGGGCCCCTCGGCGATGAGTCGGTCGTACTCGTCCTGAGCCTCGGCGTTCAGGGCCGCGAGGCGGACGCCGCGCCGCGACACCCACGCGCCGAACCAGATCGTCACCTCGCGGGCGATGAGGAAGGCCGCGAGGCCGATCGGGCTGAGCACGTGACCGAGGAGGAGCGTGACGCCCTCGCTCTGCGTGATCATCCAGAAGGGCGCCTCCAGGAACACTCCGCCGAGGTAGCCGCCGTAGGCGATGAGCGACACCACGACGCCGAGGACCACCCACGACCACCAGCGCGCGCGGTTCACGAACACGCCGAGCAGCCAGAACCCGATCCAGAAGCCGATGACCGTCACCCAGAACGGCGGGGCGGTCGCGACCTCGAGCGCGAGATCGACGAGCGGCTGATCCGCCACGCCCTCGCGGAGGCCGAAGTGCCCGTACATCCACCAGATGCCGAACGAGGCGGCGAAGAACAGCACCGCGAACACGGCGGCGGCGAGCAGGCCGATGAGGGCCGCCGCCCCGCGGTTGCCGCGCTTCTTCGGCGGCTCGGGCGCTTGGACGAAGATCGGAGACGCGGCGCCGAGCGGAGTGGGCTCGCTGGGCGTCACGACCGGGTCAGAGACCGGCTCCGCGACGGGCGGCGTGGTGGCCTGCGCGACGCGATACGAGGGCTCGGCCGGCGCGACCTCGGTCGGGGTCTCGTCGACGGGCTCGTCATCGGGATCCGCGGACGCGCCGAAGGAATCGCCGGACTGCGCCTCCAGCCGGTCGAGCTCGGCCGCGAGCGCCTCGTAGTCGACGGGATCCGCGTCGGCGGAGGCCTCGTCGGCGACGTCCGCGCCGCGGGTCGCGGGCGGCTCGGGCGCGGGGCGGGAGACGGCGGGCTCGGGGAAGCTCTGCGCGGCCTCGTCCTCCGCGTCGGCGCTCGGCTCGTCGCCCGCCGGAGCGGATCGGAGCGCCTCGTCGGCGAGCGGGGTCGGCTCCTCCGAGGGCAGCGGGTCGACCGCATCGCGCTCATCGGCGATGCTCGCCTCGTGCGGCTCGGGCTCGTCCGACGGCGGCTCCGGCGCGACGTGAGGGGGCAGGTCCGCGTCGACGCCGGTCTCGTCGACCCCGGTGTCGGGCTGCGCGTCGGCGAGCGCCTCGTCGGGGCGCTCGGCGGGCGACGGCGAGGCCGGCTCGCCGGTGGTCGGCTCGTCGTTCGAACCCTGTGCGTCACTCATGTCGCGCGCTCCTCCCGGGCGGGGCGTCTCCCCTCCGGTCAGCAGATTATCGCGGCGGAAGGCGGCTCCCGCGGCGCCTCGCCGCGCCGTGTCGGAACGGCCGGAGGTCTTCAGGAGCGGCGTGCCGGGGTGACGGATCGCAGCCACTCGAAGAAGCCGTCGACGAGCCCGACCATCCAGTCGCCGACGACGGGCCAGAACGGCCACGCGGCCCAGACGAGCAGCCCGACGACGCCCGCGATGAGGACCCCCCCGATCCCCGTCGCCACGCGGCTGCGCCCTCCGATCGCCATCTGTCCAGCGTAGGTCGCCGCCGTGCGATCGGCGAGAGCGGCGCGCACGCGCCGCTCTCGCCCCGGAGATCAGAATTCCGAGAGGTCGACGGTCACCTCGCCGTCCTCGTCGGCGTGCACGGGAACCCGGGCGGATCCGCCCCAGCCGCCGAACGGCGCGCTGTCGGTGGTCGTGTCGGACTCCCACTCGTCGTCCTCGTCCCAGCGCCACTCGTAGTCGATGCGCAGGACGCCGCCCGAGACGACGACGGCCGGCGGCTCCTCGACGCCCCACCCATCATCGCCGCCCTCCTCGAACGAGAGCTCGGGCTTCTCGTCCCACGAGCGCTCGATGCCGGTGACCGCATACGACGGCTCGTACATGCCGAGCACGCTGCGGCAATCGGACGGCTGGAACTGGTCGGACGTCATGCACAGGTCGATGCGCTCCTGCACCGCGGCGATCGCCTGCTGCTGCGCTTCCTCGCCCCAGCGGGGCGCGAAGGCGACCGGCTCCTCCTGCGCGCCCTCGCCGGTGCGGTCGGCGTCGGGGAGCACCTCGACCGCGACGTCGTCGCCGTAGGTGAACACGCCCGTGTCGGCCGGCGCCGCGAAGGAGTAGGTGCCGGGCAGGACGGGGAGGGCCGCGGTGCCGCCGGGCCCGTCTCCCTCCGTCGCCTCGAGCCCGCTCAGGTCGACCTCGACCCCGTTGACGCTCGCCGGCCCCGCCGCGCCGTCGCCCACGGCGACGCGCAGGCTCTGCTCCGGGCCGGACGTGATGCGCCACGCGTCGAAGATCATCGCCTGCGTGCCGTCCGCCTCGAGCTCGAACCACAGCTCGTGCTGCTTGCCGTCGACGGTGAGCGCCGCGGAGACCGTCGCCGACCCCTCGCCGGCGTCGGTGCGGAGGATCCGGTGCGCGGTGGGACGGTTCTCGGCGGCCGCGTACACGGCGTCGTCGAGGAGCACCCGCTCGCCCGTGGTGACGTTGGGGCCCCACAGCGCGAGCGCGCCGGACGCATCGCCCGCCACCACGCTCTCGAGGTAGTCCTCGACCTGCGCCTGGGGCGAGAAGCGGGTCTCGGCGAGGTGCCCGCGGACGAGGGATCCGGCGATCGCGAGCACCGCGACGAGCGCGACGGCGCCTCCGGTGACGATCCAGCCGACCTTCGCGCGTCGGCTCACCGGCTTCGCCGGCTGGGAGGCCTCGTCGCCGAGGAGGGCGGCGAGCGGGTCGCCGGCAGACGCCGGAGCGGCCGCGGGCGGCAGCACCGCCGTCTCGGCGAGATCGGGCGACGTCGCACCGGCGGGCTCCCCCGCGTCGGCCGGCGCGGACGGGGTCGGGGGCAGCGGAGCGACGGCCTCGCCCGGGGCGGGAGGCCTCGCAGGGGCGGCCGGCGTCGGCGGGGCGGCCTCGGGCGCCGCACCGGGCGCGAGGGGCGACTGCGCGGGCGCGCCGACGGGCGGAGCTCCGGCAGGCGAGGCGTCGAAACCCGCCGCCGGCGCGACGGGCGAATCCTCCGTCGATGCACCCGGCCCGGGGGCCGTGCCGGAGGCGGGCGCGGGATGCGATGGCGCGGCCGCCGCGCGAGGGACCGACGGCGCGATCGCGGTTCCCGCCGCGAGCACCCTCAGCAGTCCGCGCGGCATCAAACGCACGACGGCAGGCACGACGAACCGCGCGAGCACGTCCACGACGACGCCGATGACGGCGAAGAGCACGAACGTCCAGGCCGCCGGACCGACGCCGAGCGACGCGTAGCCGCTGAGCCCGCCCAGGAAGGGAACGCCCTCCACCGACCCGGCGAGCGAGGCGGAGACGCGCCCGACCGCGGTGACGACGAGACCGGCGGCCCCGTATGCGACGGGGAGCAGCGCCCACGAGATCGCATCGTCTGCGGCTCCCCTCCGCACCCGCCACCGGATGCTCGCGACGGCCAGCGCCGCCAGAGCGAGGATGATCACGAGGATCCGCTGCCACACCTCGAGGCCGGAGCCGAACACGGAGAGCCCCTCGACGAGCGAGTCGTCTCCGCCGTATCCGGCCAGCTGCCCCTGCCCCGTCATCAGCACCGACGAGAACCCGCCGATCGCCGCGCCGTCGAGCGCGAGGAGCGGAAGGAGCAGAGGGGCGAGCAGCAGGAGCGACGCGGTGCCGTCGCCCGCCTGCACCGCCATCACGACGAAGACGACGAGCCCGAGGACGACGCCGACCGCGCCGAGGTGCTCCCCCGCCTGCGCGGCGGCGGAGCGCCAGCGCCCGCGCGTCGCGCCTCGCGGGCTGAGCACGACGAGCACCGCGACGCCGATGACGACGAGCGACAGTAGCACGCTCCACACCGACACGGCGCGGAGGTCGAACGGCGGCACCATCGGGATGCGGACGGCCACCGGCGCGACCGTCTGGAGAAGCGCCACGACCACCGAGAACGCGGCTCCCGCCGCGCCCGCGACCGCCAGCCGCGGGCCGATCGCGAGGTCGACGGGCGGCGCCAGGCGACGCGCGAACAGCAGGATCGCGGCCACCGCGGCGACGGGCACGAGCACGGGGACGACGAAGACCGCCGCCGAGAGCGGCGCCGCGCCGAACACGGAGGTCGTCAGGCCCAGCGGTCCGAGGAAGCCCATGCCGACGAACTGCACGAGGAGCCCGAACCACGCGCCGTTCACGATGCCGGCGATGTCGGCGTCGCCCGACGCCTGCACCGCGAAGACGGTCGTGAGGGTCACGACGAGGCTCGCGGTGAGGGCGCCCGCGAGGCCGAGGCCCGCCGAGATCGCCCCCGCGACCCAGGGCTCGCGGGCCGCGAGCGGCGACGCGGGCGCCGCCGGAGCGCCGACCGCCTGCGCCCCTCCGGGAGCCGGCCCCGCGGCAGGCGCTTCGCCGACCCACGCGCGGTCGCTTCCCGGGGCCGCCGCCGGCGCTGCCCCCGCGGACGGGGCGGGAGGTGTCGGCGGCAGGAGCGGAGCGCCCGCCGGCTCCGCCGGCGCGGGAGGCGCCTCGGGGCGCTCGGGCGGATCCGCCGCAGCCGACGCGTCCGCGCTCGCGGCCCCCTCCGCCCCGCTGGGCGGGGTCGCCTGCTCCCCCGCCTCGGCCGGAGAGGTGCCATCGCCCGCCTCCGACGACCCGTCCTGCGGCCCCTGCTGCTCGGTGCGCTCGGGCTCCTCGCTGCTCGTCATCGCGTCTCATCCCCCAATATCTCGGATACCTTCCGGTCTCAGGCTAATAACCCCCTCCGACATCCGTCGATTCGGCGCCGCGCGAAACGAGACGATGCGTCATCCGGAGCACCGAACCCGCTCATGCGGAGGGGGCTCCGCCGGGGTGAGCTCCGCTGGCCGGCGTCTCCTCCTGAGCCGGCCCCGTCTGAGAGCGCCGGTCTCGAGAGATGCCCGCGCACCGCGTCGGGCGCGACGGCGGGGCAGAACGCGGAGAGGAGACACGGAGCACCCGCGCAGGCCGTCCGGGGCCGCAGCCCGCGCTCATGCCTGGGGAGGCGCTGCCGCGCGGAGACCCGCCCGATCTCGCACGGGCGGCGCGGGAGAGGCGCGCGAGCGGGCGCTACGCGGGGCGGGGACGCGCCGTCGACGAGCGCACGACGAGCTCGAACGGGAGGAGCGGATCGACCGGCTCGTAGGCATCGGGCTCGAGCTGGGCCAGCAGCGAGCCGGCCGCGAGCGCCCCCTGGCGGCGCGGGTGCTGGGCGATCGTCGTGAGGCCGAAGAACTCGGCGAGGTCGTGGTCGTCGACGCCGACGACCGAGAGGTCGCCCGGAACGGAGAGCCCAAGATCCCGCGCGGCGAGGATCGCGCCGAACGCCATCTCGTCCGACGCGGCGAGGATCGCGGTGGGCCGCCGCGCCGCGGGGGCGCCGAGCAGCTGCTTGGCGGCGCGATAGCCGCCGGGGATCGTGAAGTCCGCCGCGGCGACGAGCGACGGATCGCCGGGAACGCCCGCCGCGACGAGCGCATCCTCGTAGCCCCGGCGCCTCTTCGGCGGCAGGTGGAAGTCGAGGTCGGAGTCCTCGTCGCCGCCGATATGCGCGATGCGCGTGTGCCCGAGACCCAGCAGGTGATCCGTGGCGAGCCGCGCGGCGCTGACATCGTCGATCGCGAGCGTGGGGACGCCCGCGATGGGGCCGCCGACGCCGACGAGGGGCTTGCCGAGGTCGTGCAGGCGCGAGATCTCGTCGTCGGAGAGCTCCAGAGACACGGCGATCGCGGCGTCGACGCGGCGGCGCAGCAGGAAGGTGTCGAAGACCTGGCGCCTCTCGTCTCCGTGACCCGCGAGGTTGTACAGCGTGACGTCGTAGCCCGCGTGGACGAGGCGCTCCTGGGCGCCCGCGAGCACCTGCGTGAAGAACCACCTGTCGAGGAACGGCAGCACGACGCCCACGTTGCGGTTGCGGCCGCTCGCGAGGGTCGACGCCGCCTGCGAGACGACGTATCCCAGATCGCGCGCCGCGCCCAGCACGCGCTCGCGCGTGGCGGGGGAAACGGATCCGCGCCCCGACAGCGCGCGCGACACCGTCGCGTTCGAGACGTTCGCCGCCTTCGCGACCTCCGCGATGTTCACGATCGCATCCTCTCAGAACCGCGGCAGCGCGGAAGGGGTCGACGCAGTCAGTCGGCCCGCAGCCACACGGTCGTGTCGGAGGGCACGAGGTCGCCGTCCAGGGGGCCGCTCGAGACGAGCACGTCGGCCCCCGCGGGAAGTGCGACGGGATCGGCGCCCGTGTTCGCGATCACCGTGACGTCGCCCGTGCGGAACGCGACGCAGGTCGGGGGCGCGTCGATCCACTCGAGGGTCGCCGTCGCGACGGCCAGCTCGCGGCGCAGGCGCAGAAGCTCGCGGTACAGCTCGAGCGTCGAGCCGGGCACCCCCTCCTGCTGGTCGCGGGCGTAGCGGGACCAGTCGTTCGGCTGCGGAAGCCACGACAGCCCCGTCTCGCTGAAGCCCGCGGCCGGGCGATCCGCCTCCCACGGGATCGGCACGCGGCATCCGTCGCGGCCGTAGCGCTCGCCGTCGTGGCGGAACCAGGTGGGATCCTGGCGTGCGTCGTCGGGGAGGTCGACGACCTCGGGCAGGCCGAGCTCCTCCCCCTGGTAGAGGTAGGCGGATCCGGGGAGGGCGAGCATCAGCGCGGTGGCGGCGCGCCCGCGCCGCAGCGCGCCGGCGGCGTCCGGGATGCCGGGGGTCGACGGCCCGATGCCGTGCCCCTGGGGGATCTCCACGGGCAGCGCCAGTCGCGTCGTGTGCCGGATCACGTCGTGGTTCGACAGCACCCAGGTCGCGGGAGCGCCGACGGCGGAGAAGGCGCGCAGCGACTCGCTGATCACGTGGCGCATCTCGTCGGCGTCCCAGCTCGTCATGGCGTACGAGAAGTTGAACGCCTGGTGCATCTCATCGGGGCGCACCCAGAGGGCGATCTCGTCGACGGTCGGCATCCACGCCTCGGCACAGAGCACGCGCTCCCCGTCGTAGCCGTCGAGCAGCTCGCGCCAGTCGCGGTAGACCTCGTGCACGCCGGGCTGTCCGAAGTAGGGAACGGGCTCGACGCCGCCCATCGAGTCGCCGTCCTCGGGCGGCGTGTAGTCGGGAAGCCCCGCGCGCTTGATGAGGCCGTGCGCCACGTCGACGCGAAACCCGTCGACGCCGCGGTCGAGCCAGAAGCGCAGGATCCGCCGGAACTCCTCGCGCACCTCGTCGTTCGACCAGTCGAAGTCGGGCTGGGATGAGTCGAACAGGTGCAGGTACCACTGGCCGGGCGTGCCATCGGGCTCGGCGAGGCGGGTCCATGCGGGGCCGCCGAAGATCGACTGCCAGTTGTTTGGGGGCTCGGATCCGTCGCCCGCGCCGTCGCGGAAGATGTAGCGGGCGCGCTCGCGGCTGCCGGGGCCGGCGGCGACGGCCTCGCGGAACCAGGGGTGCTGGTCGGAGGAGTGGTTGGGGACGAGGTCGACGATCACGCGCAGGCCGAGGTCGTGCGCGCGGGCGAGCATCGCGTCGAAGTCGGCGAGGGTGCCGAACAGCGGATCCACGTCGCAGTAGTCGGCGACGTCGTAGCCTGCGTCCTTCTGCGGGGATGTCATGAAGGGCGAGAGCCAGACGACGTCGACGCCGAGCTCGCGCAGCGAGGCGAGTCGCGAGGTGATTCCGGCGAGGTCGCCGACGCCGTCTCCCGACGCGTCGGCGAAGGAGCGCGGATAGATCTGGTAGATCACGGCGGAGCGCCACCATTGGCTGGTCATGAGCGGCAAGCCTAGGCGAAGATCGCCCAAGAATGGAAACGCTTGCAAATGGCTGGGCAAGGGTGCATGCTTGTTTTCCGCGGCTATGCGCGCAGCCCCACGGGCGTACGGCATTCGCTCGCCGCACGATAGGGAAACGCTTTCACACCGGCGCCGAAGCCGGCCATAACGAAGGAGCACACCAATGACGGTGAAGCAGGTCGGCCGCGCGAGCGCGGCCATCGCCCTCCTCACGACGCTCGGCCTCGCGGGCTGCGCGTCAGCTGACGACGACGGGACGGCCGCCACCGGCGACGAGGCGTCGACGACGCTGACCGTGTGGGTCGACACCGACCGCGCGCCGGTCCTGAAGGACATCGCGGCGCAGTTCGAGGAAGAGCGCGGTGTGAAGGTCAACCTCGTGATCAAGGACTTCCCGAAGATCCGCGACGACTTCACGACCCAGGTCCCGACCGGCAAGGGTCCCGACATCACGATCGCGGCGCACGACTGGATCGGCGCATGGGTCAACGACGGCGTCGTCGCCCCCGTCGAGCTCGGCGACACCGCCGACGCGTTCGAGGAGGTCGCGATCCAGGCCGTCAACTACGAGGGCACCACCTACGGTGTTCCCTACGCGATCGAGAACATCGGCCTGCTGCGCAACACCGAGCTCGTCCCCGAGGCGCCGACCGACTACGACGACATGATCGCCAAGGGCGAGGCCGCGGGAACCCGCTACCCGTTCGTCGTCGGCCTCGACCCGCAGACCTCCGACCCGTACCACCTGTACCCGTTCGAGACGTCGTTCGGAAACGCCGTCTTCGCGCAGAACGCCGACGGCAGCTACGACGCATCGCAGCTCACGATCGGCGACGAGGCGGGCGAGCAGTTCGCGACCTGGCTCGGCGAGCAGGGCGAGGCGGGCGTGCTCAACCTCAACATGAAGGGCGACCTCGCGACCGAGGCGTTCAACGCGGGCGACGCCGCCTTCTACCTGTCGGGCCCCTGGAACGTGACCGCGGCTCAGGAGAAGGGCATCGACGTCGCCGTCGACCCGATCCCGTCCGCCGGCGGACAGCCCGCCGCGCCCTTCGCGGGCGTTCAGGCCTTCGCCGTCAGCGCGAAGTCGGAGAACTCCCTCGCCGCGAACGAGTTCCTCGTGAACTACCTCTCGACGCCCGAGGTGCAGACCGCCCTCTTCGAGGCCGGCGGGCGCGTCCCGGCGCTGACCGAGGCCTACGAGGCCGCTCAGGAGGATCCGATCGTCGCGGGCTTCGCCGCCGCCGGCGAGAACGCCGTGCCGATGCCCAGCAACCCCGAGATGGGAACCGTCTGGGACGACTGGGGCGCCGCCGAGGTCGAGATCATCAAGGGCGCCGACCCTGCATCGACGTGGGCGGAGATGGCCGAGGCCATCCAGGGCAAGCTCGCGGGTTGATCCGGGTGGGGGGGGGGGGGGGGGGGGGGCCCCCCCCCCCCCCCCCCCGTCTCCGCACGTCGGAGAGAAGAGAGGGGAGCGCGCATGGCCGACACCT
>NZ_JAMXWT010000019.1:0-67620 GCF_050958665.1 Microbacterium sp. gxy059
GCGCGCCGCGTTCGCCTCGATGAGGGCCCGGGTGCCTCGGTCACGAGGTCGATGAGCTCCTCGCGCTGCTCGACGGGCAGGAAGGTCGCGGCCGCCGCGTTCAGCTGGAACCGCTCGAGGTCCTCGAGTCCGTACTCGAACGTCTCGACGAGCAGGTGCAGCTCGCGGGTCAGCGTCGTGCGGCTCATGAGCCGGTTGTCGGTGTTCACCGTGACGCAGAAGCCGAGCTGGTACAGGAGATCGAACGGGTGGTCCTCCATCTGGGTGCCCCAGGGGGCGATCGTCTCCGTCTGGAGGTTCGACGACGGCGCGATCTCGAGGGGGACCTCGCGGTCGCGCACCCAGCGGGCGAGCTCCCCGAAGCGCACACGCACCTCGTCGGCCGCCGTGTCGACGACGTCGAGGTCCTGCGCGATGCGCACGCCGTGCCCGAGGCGCAGGGCGCGCCCGTCGAGGAGCGCGCCGCGGATCGAGTCGACGCCCGCGGCCTCGCCGGCGTGCAGCGTGACGGGCAGGAACTCGCGCGCGAGGAGGTCGAGCGCCTCGCGGTGCCGCGCGGGCGGGAAGCCGTCCTCGGGGCCGGCGAGGTCGAAGCCCGCGACGCCCGCGTCTCGGAACTCGAGAGCCGTGCGCGCGACCTCGAGGGAGGAGTCGTTCTGCCGCATGGCCGAGAGGATCTGACCGACGCGGATCGCGTGGCCCGCCTCGTCGGCCGCGTCCTCGCCCTGTTCGAGGCCCTCCTGGACGGCCTGCACCGCGTCGGCGAGGCTCAGCCCGTCCGTCAGGTGCTGCTCCGGCGCCCAGCGCACCTCCCCGTAGATGACGCCGTCGTTCGCGAGATCCATCACGTACTCGCGGGCGACGCGGGTGAGCGCCTCGCGGGTCTGCATCACCGAGGTGGTCAGCGCGAAGGTCTTGAGGTACTCGACGAGCGACCCCGAGTCGGCGGCCTGCGCGAACCAGCGGGCGAGCTCCTTCGTCTCGGTCTCCGGCAGCTCGAGGCCGATCTCCTCGCCGAGCTCGATGACCGTCGAGGCCCTCAGCCCCCCGTCGAGGTGGTCGTGCAGCGAGATCTTGGGCAGGCTGCGGATCGGCACGCCGTCGACGTGCGCCTCGGTGCGGGCGGGCCGGCGGGTTCGGTTCGGGCGCGACATGCTCTTCTCCTGAGAACGGGGGCGGGTCAGGCGGTGATGCGGTCGCGCACGATGGGCGCGGCCGCGGGGGCAGTATCGCCGATCTCCCACGCGCCCGCCAGCGCGTCGAGGGCGCGGTCGAAGCGCGTCTCGTCGTCGGCCTGCAGGGTGAAGAGCACGTCGCCCTCGGCGACGCGGTCGCCCGGCTTGGCGTGGAGGTCGATGCCGGCGGCGTGCACGACGGGGTCCTCGGCCCGGGCGCGCCCCGCACCGAGGCGCCAGGCGGCGATGCCGATGTCGAACGCGTCCATGCGGCGCACGACGCCCGCGCGGTCCGCGCGCACCTCGTGGGTCTCGCGCGGCGTCGGCAGCGGGGCGTCGGGGTCGCCGTCCTGCGCGCGGATCATGCGGCGCCACGCGTCCATCGCGCGGCCGTCCGCCAGCGCCTCGGCGGGATCGGCGTCGATCCCCGACATGCGCAGCATCTCGCGCGCGAGCGCGACCGTCAGCTCGACGACGTCCGCCGGTCCCCCGCCCGCGAGCACCTCGACCGACTCGCGCACCTCGTTCGCGTTGCCCACCGTGAGGCCGAGGGGCGTCGACATGTCGGTGAGCAGCGCCGTCGTCGCGACGCCGGAGTCGGCTCCGAGCGCGACCATCGTCTCCGCGAGCTCCCGGGCGCGCGAGGCGTCCTTCATGAACGCCCCGGAGCCGAACTTCACGTCGAGCACGAGCGACTGCGTGCCCTCCGCGATCTTCTTCGACATGATGCTCGAGGCGATGAGGGGGATCGCCTCGACCGTGCCCGTGACGTCGCGCAGCGCGTAGAGCTTCTTGTCCGCCGGTGCGAGACCGGCGCCCGCGGCGCAGATGACCGCTCCCACGTCTCCCGCGAGCTGCGCGTGCAGCTCCTCGTTCGAGAGCGCGGCCCGCCACCCCGGAATCGACTCGAGCTTGTCGAGCGTGCCGCCCGTGTGCCCGAGGCCGCGTCCCGAGAGCTGCGGCACGGCGACGCCGTAGGAGGCCACGAGCGGCGCGAGCGGCAGCGTGATCTTGTCGCCCACCCCGCCCGTGGAGTGCTTGTCGGCGGTGCGCTTGCCGAGCCCCGCGAAGCTCATCCGCTCGCCGGAGGCGATCATCGCGTCGGTCATGACGCGGATCTCCTCGCGCCCCATGCCGTTCAGCAGGATCGCCATCGCGAAAGCCGACATCTGCGCGTCGGCCACGTAGCCGCGGGTGTAGGCGTCGACCATCCACCGCAGCTTCGCCTCGGGGACCTCCCCGCCGTCTCGCTTGGTCCTGATCACGTCGACCGCGTCGAACGGCTCGCTCATCGTCTGCTCCTCATGGGTGGTGGGTGCGTCGTCCGGGCGCGGGATCAGCGCTGGACGGTCTCGAGGTCGCGCGGCCCGAACGCGTCGGGGAGGACCTCGTCGATCGTGCGGATCCCCGACACGGTCTCGAGCAGCATGCCGGGCAGGGCGTGCTCGTACAGCAGCTGGCGGCATCGCCCGCAGGGCATGATGGTCTCTCCCTCGCCGTTGACGCACACGAACGCGACGAGCTGTCCGCCTCCCGTCATCGCGAGGTCCGAGATGAGGCCGCACTCCGCGCACAGGCCGACCCCGTACGAGGCGTTCTCGGTGTTGCATCCGGCCACCGTGCGGCCGTCGGTCACGAGCGCCGCGGCGCCGACGGGATACCCGGAGTACGGCGCGTAGGCCCGTCGCATGGCGCCGATCGCCACCTGACGCAGCGCGTCCCAGTCGATGTCGGTCATCGGCTCACCCCTTGATGTACGGCTTGCCGACGGCGGCCGGTCCGCGCGAGCGGCCGACGACGCCGGCGACGACGAAGATCGTCACGATGTAGGGCAGCATCAGCATGAACTCGCCCGGCACGGGCGACCCGATGACGCTCAGCGTGTTCTGCAGGTTCGACGCGAAGCCGAACAGCAGGGCCGCGAGCGTCGCCTTCAGCGGATGCCACTGGCCGAAGATGACCGCCGCGAGGGCGATGAATCCGGCCCCCGCGGTCATCTCCTGGCCGAAGGCGATGCCGTTCCCGACCGTGAACACCGTGCCGCCGGCGCCGGCGATCGCGCCGCCGAGCAGCACCGTGAGGAAGCGGGTGCGCCCCACGTCGATGCCGACCGTGTCCGCCGCCTGAGGGTGCTCGCCGACGGCCCGCACCCTGAGGCCCCAGCGCGTGCGGAACATCGCGATGTACACGGCGAAGATCGCGATGTACATGATGTAGATCAGGATGGTCTGCTGGAACAGCACCGGGCCGATCACCGGGATGTCGGCGAGCACCGGGATCGGGATGCGGTCGAAGCGGGGAGGCGTGTTGAGCGCCGCCGCGTTCGGCTGGAGCACCTGCGAGAACAGGAAGCTCGTGAGGCCCGCGATGAGCACGTTGAGCACGACGCCGACGATGATCTGGTCGACGACGTAGACGATCGCGAAGACCGCGAGCAGGGCCGCGATCGCGACGCCCGCGGCCATCGCGGCGACCAGGCCCAGGATCGGCTGGCCCGTCGCCGACGCGACGAGCGCCGCGCAGAACGCGCCGCCGAGCAGCTGCCCCTCGATCGCGATGTTGACGACGCCGACGCGCTCGCCGATCACGCCGCCGAGCGAGCCGAAGATGAGGGGCACGGCGAACCCGAGGGATCCGGCGAGCACGCCCGTGACGGGGACGGTGCCGCCCGAGGCGGCCCACGCGAGGAAGCCGACGACCGCGATGATCGCGTAGACCACGACGATCCACAGCGGGGTCCGGCCGCTCGTGCGGATGAAGAAGGCCGACGCCGCGGCGAGCAGCAGGGCGAGCAGGACGCTCCCCCACAGGGTGACCTGGGAGGACACGACGAGGTCGGGGAGGGTGAGCACGTCGCTGCGCGAGGCGAAGCGGAACGTGGCATCGCCGCTGCGGGGCGCGAAGAGCGCGAGCAGGGCGAGCAGCACGGCGAAGACCGCGAGCACGACGGGGGTCTTCCACCCCTTCTTCTCGGGAAGCAGCGCGACGTCGGCGTCGAGGGACGGCGACGGGGTGATCTGCACGGATCCGCCGGTCATCGCCCGCTCCCCTCTGTCGCCTTCTGCGCATGGCGACGCAGCTCCTTCATGCGGGCCTTCTCCTGACGACGGCGGTCGCGCTCGGGCGACGGGAGGCGGAAGATCGCGCGCACGAGGGGAGGCGCGGCGATGAACAGCACGATCATCGACTGGACGACCGTGACGATCTCGAGGGGGATCTGCTCGGCGGCCTTCATCGTGAAGCTGCCGGCCTTCAGCGCGCCGAAGAGCAGCCCGGCGGCGAAGGTGCCCCACGGGGTGGATCCTCCGAGCAGCGCGACCGTGATGGCGTCGAAGCCGATGCCGGCGTCGACGCCCGCCGCGAATCCGTTGGTCGAGGTGCCGAGCACCTGGGCGACGCCCGCGAGCCCCACGAGGGCGCCGGCGATGAGCATGCCCACGATGTACATGCGGTTGACGTCGATGCCCGCCGCGCGCGCCGCGTGGGGGTTCTCGCCCACGGCGCGGAACTGGAACCCGAGGGCGGATCGGCTGAGGATCCACCACACGACGACCGTCGCCAGGACGACCAGCACGAAGCCGAGGTGCAGGTTGAACTGCGGGCCGAGCAGCGACGGGAACACGGCCGTGTCCTTCATCGCGGGGGTCTTCGGGTTGCTCGACCCTGGCGCCTGGAGGAGCCCGGGCGTGCGCAGCATCCACGACACGAGATAGAACGCGACGTAGTTGAGCATGATCGTCACGATCACCTCGTGCGCTCCCGTGCGCGCTTTGAGGAGCCCGACGACGCCGGCCCAGAGGGCGCCGGCGAGGATCCCCGCGAGGAGCGCGACGACCATGTGGATCCCCCACGGCAGGTCGAGCGCGAAGCCGACCCAGCCGGCGGCCGCCGCGGCGACGATCATCTGCCCGCGACCGCCGATGTTGAACATCCCGATGCGGAAGGCGAGCGCGACGCCGAGCCCGGCCGCGATGAGCGGGGTGGCGAACATCAGGGTCTCGGTGAGCGGACGGATCGCGCGGACGAACGTGTCGGCCTCGTAGTTGAAGATCGCGCCGCGGAACAGCGCGGCGTACCCGCCTCCGACGGCCTCCCAGATCGCCGCGAACGTGTCGCCGGGGCGGGCGAAGAAGTATCCGGCTGCGGACTGGACGCCGCGATCGGTCGCCGCGATCATCACGCCGCCGACGAGGAAGGAGAGGAGGATCGCGAGCACCACGATGAGCCCGCTCGTCTGCGTCATCTCGCGCAGCGCGCGATGCCAGCGGGAGGGCTCGGGCGACTCTGGCCGCTTCGACGCCGGGACGGGCGCGGCGGAGGGGACGGGCGCGCTCATGCGGCGGCTCCTTCTGCGGGGGCGGATTCGCCGGCCATCATGAGGCCGAGCACGTCGCGCGGGGTGTCGCCGGGCACGATGCCGACGATGCGCCCGCGGTACATCACGAGGATGCGGTCTGCCAGGGCCGCGACCTCGTCGAGCTCCGTCGAGACGACGACCACCGGCACGCCGCTGTCGCGCGTGGCGATGATCCGCTTGTGGATGAACTCGATGGATCCGACGTCGACGCCGCGCGTCGGCTGCGCGGCGACGAGCAGCGACAGGTCGCGGCTCAGCTCGCGCGCCAGCACGACCTTCTGCTGGTTGCCGCCGGAGAGCTTGCCGACCGGTGTGTCGATCCCGGGCGCGCGGACGTCGTACTCCGCGAAGCGCTCGCGCGCGAACGACGCGAGCTCCGCCCGCTGAATCGTCCCGCGGCGCACGAACGGCGCTCCTTGGGCGCGGTCGAGCATGAGGTTCTCGGCGATCGTGAACGTGCCCACGAGGCCGTCCTCGTTGCGGTCCTCCGGCACGAAGCCGACGCCGGCGTCGAGGATCCGGCGCACACTGCGCCCCACGAGCGCGCTCCCGTCGAGCGCGACGCTGCCGGCGGCCGCCTCCTGCAGCCCGAGGACTGCCTCGACGAGCTCGGTCTGGCCGTTGCCCTGCACGCCCGCGACCGCGAGGACCTCTCCCCCGCGCACCTCGAACGACACGTCGTCGACGACCTTCTGACCGCGGGCGTCGACGACGCTGAGTCCGTCGACGACGAGACGCGGAGGGCCGAGGCGCGGGGGCTCCTTCTGCACCGTGAGCTCGACGGCGCGGCCCACCATGAGCGCGGCGAGCTCCTGGTTCGACGCCGTGGGCTCCGCCTCGCCGACCACCTTGCCGAGGCGGATCACGCTGATGCGGTCGGCGACCTCGCGCACCTCGCGGAGCTTGTGGGTGATGAACACGATCGCGGCGCCGCCGTCGCGGAGCCGGCGCATGGTGTCCATCAGCTCGTCGGTCTCCTGCGGGGTGAGCACCGCCGTCGGCTCGTCGAAGACGATGACGCGGGCGTCGCGCGAGAGCGCCTTGACGATCTCGACGCGCTGCTGCACGCCGACGGGCAGGTCCTCGACGATCGCGTCCGGATCGATGTCGAAGCCGAACCGGTCGGAGATCTCGCGCACGCGCTGGCGCGCGCTCTCGAGGTCGAGGAAGCCGCCCGCCTTCGTCTGCTCGTGGCCGAGCATCACGTTCTCGGCCACGGTGAACACGGGGATCAGCATGAAGTGCTGGTGCACCATGCCGATGCCCGCGCGCATCGCGTCTCCGGGGCCGCGGAACACCTGCGGCACGTCGTCGAGCAGGATCTCGCCCTCCTCGGCCTGGTAGAGGCCGTAGAGCACGTTCATGAGGGTGGACTTGCCCGCGCCGTTCTCGCCGAGGAGGCAGAGGATCTCTCCGGGCTCGACGACGAGGTCGATGTGGTCGTTCGCGACGAGGCTGCCGAATCGCTTGGTGATCCCGCGGAGTTCGAGCTTCATAGGTCGATCTTCTCCAGAAGCAGAGGGAAAGGGGAAGCGGGGAGGCCGATGTCGGCCTCCCCGCTTCGTCGGGTCACTCCGAGAGGTAGGAGTCGACGGAGATGGATCCGTCGATGATCCCCGCCGTGATCTCGTCGAGCTCGGCCTGCAGGCCCTCGGGCACGCGGTCCTCGAAGTCGTGGAACGGCGCGAGGCTCACGCCCTCGTTCTCGAGGGTGCCGATGTACGGCTCGTTGTCGAACTCGCCGGCGCCCGCCGACTCGACGACCTCCTGCACGGAGGTGTCCATCTGCTTGCGGATGGAGGTGAGCAGCAGGTCGCTCACGCTGGGGTCGGACTCGTACACGTCGGCGTCCGTGCCGATGAGGGCGATGTCGCGGCCGGAGTCGCGGATGACGCTCGCGGCGCTCTGGTAGATCGGGCCGCCGACGGGCAGCAGCACGTCCACGCCCTGGTCGACGATGCCCTGCGCGGCGTTCAGCGCGTCCTGGTTGGCCTGGAAGCCGCCCGTGAACACGCCGTCCGAGCCGTCCCAGCCGACGACCTCGACGTCGCCGTCGTTCTGCTCGTTCCAGTACTCGACGCCCTGGCGGAAGCCGTCCATGAAGATCGACACCGTCGGGATGTTGGCGCCGCCGAACGTGCCGACCTTGCCGGCCTCGCTGTACGCCGCGGCCGCGTAGCCGCCGAGGAACGCCGCCTGCGCGGTGTCGTAGACGAGCGGCTTGATGTTCTCCTGGTCGGTCTGGCCGTCCTGGTCGATGTCGACCATCTCGTCCACCGAGACGTAGTGCACGTCGGGGTTCGCCTCCGCGGAGTCGTTCGCGTCGGCGGCGAGCAGGAAGCCGACCGTCACGATGACGTTGCAGTTCTGGTCGACGAGGCTCGAGAGGTTGCCCGCGTACTCCGACTCGTCGTTCGACTCGACGGAGATGTCGTCGACCCCGAGCGTCTCGGCGGCCGCGAGGAGGCCCTCGTGGCTGAGCTGGTTGAACGACTTGTCGTCGAAGCCGCCCTCGTCGGAGATCATGCAGGGGACGAAGTCGGAGGCCGCCTCGCCGCCCTCTCCTCCGGTGCCGCTCTCCTCGGGCGCCGCGCCGCAGGCCGCGAGCAGGATCGCCGCGCTGGCCGCCGCGAGGCCGCCGAGCGAAGCGCGCTTGATCGAAATGGTCACGCTGTGTCCTCCATCAGACAGGCCCCTCGCACGGACGAGCGCCGATCGGCTCGGAGCGAAGTGGGCAGTGTGCATACGTTATCCGAACGCGACCGAGCATTCGGCTCAGCGTCGCGCCCGAAACGGGATAGTTACAATCGCCGCTCGGCGGCGGGCTCAGAGGACGCTGTCGCGGCCCTGGTCGTGCAGCGAGCTCACGGCCTGCTTGACCCGCTGGGCGTGGGCGGGGCTCGTGACGAGGAGGGCGTCCGGGGTGTCGACGACGATGACGTCCTGCACGCCGATCATGGCGACGACCCTCCCCGTCTGCGAGACGACGAGGCCCCCCGCCTCGTCGCTGAGCACGTTCTCGTTCTCGCCCAGCACCGTGACCTCGCCGCGGCGCCCGTCGGCGATGAGCGTCCAGAGGCTCGCGAAGTCGCCCACGTCGTCCCAGTCGAACTGGCCGGGCACGACGGCGAGGCGCCCCTTGTCCGCGGCGGGCTCGGCCACCGCGTAGTCGATCGCGATCTTCTTGAGGCCCGGCCAGACGCGGTCGAGCACCGCGTCGCGATCGGGCCCGTCCCAGGCGTCCGCGATCTCCTGGAGCCCCGCGTGCAGCTCGGGCTCGTTCTCGGCGAGCTCCGCCAGCAGGACGTCGGCGCGGGCGATGAACATGCCCGCGTTCCAGAGGTAGCTGCGGTCGGAGAAGTATCGCCGCGCCGTCTCGAGGTCGGGCTTCTCGACGAAGCGCTCGACGAGCGCCGCCAGCGGCGCGTCGTCGATGTCGAGCTCCTCGCCCGTCTTGATGTACCCGAACCCGGTGGCGGGCTCGGTCGGCTGGATGCCGATCGTCGCGATGTACCCCGCGCGGGCCGTCGCGACCGCCTGACGCACCGTGAACTCGAACACCCGCTGGCGCCGGATCACGTGGTCCGCGGCGAATGATCCGATGATCACGTCGGGGTTGCGCCGCTGCAGCACCGCGGCCGCGAGGCAGATCGCGGCGGTCGAGTCGCGCTGGTCGCGCTCGATGAAGACGTTGGCGGGGTCGACGTCCGGCAGGTCCTCCCCCACCTTGTCCCCGTGGAGCCGCCCCGTGACGATCCCGATGCTCTCCCTGCCCGCGAGCGGGAGCAGGCGGTCCCAGGTGCTGCGCAGCAGCGAGACGCCGGATCCGGTGAGATCGTGGAGGAACTTGGGCGTCTCGGCGCGCGAGAGCGGCCACAGGCGCGATCCCACGCCCCCGGCGGGGATCACGGCGAAGAAGTCATCGATCGGCTCGGCCATGCCGCTCACCGTACCCGGCGCGCATGCGGTTCGCCTGGCGACGCCGCCGACGACGATCGCTTCCGCAGAGGTTAGGCGACCCTTCGTCGAACCGGGAGAGTCCCGAGAGTAGCCTAAGACCATCCCGGTGTTCCGCGTGCCCGGAGGCGCGCAGGCCGGAGAGACGGATTCTTCTTCAGAGAGGACGATCGTGTCCGCAAGCGCGCGACTGACACCGGATGTGTCGCAAACCACCTCGAAGGTCCCCCGCGGCACTCTCTACCGCGGCCGCGAGGGCATGTGGTCGTGGGTGCTGCACCGCATCACCGGCGTGGCCATCTTCTTCTTCCTGCTGGTGCACGTGCTCGACACGGCGCTGATCCGGGTCTCGCCCGAGGCGTACGACGCGGTCATCGGAACCTACAAGAACCCGATCATGGGCTTCGGCGAGGTCGTGCTCGTCGCCGGCATCATGTACCACGCCTTCAACGGCCTCCGCATCATCCTCGTCGACTTCTGGTCGAAGGGCGCGAAGTACCAGCGCCAGCTGTTCTGGGGCGTCATCGGCGTCTGGGTCGTCGTGATGGTCGGCTTCTCGGCCCGCCACATCCCGAACGTCCTGTCGCACATGGGAGGGGGGCACTGATGTCCGCGCAGACCATCGCCGCGCCGCGCACGCCGGCCCGCCGCAAGGGCTCCAACCTCGAGAAGTGGGGCTGGCTGTACATGCGCGTCTCGGGCGTCCTGCTCGTCGTGCTCATCGTGGGCCACCTCTTCGTCAACCTCATGGTCGGCGACGGCATCTCGGCCCTCGACTTCGCCTTCGTCGCCGGCAAGCTCGCCAACCCGTTCTGGCAGTGGTGGGACGTGCTGATGCTCTGGCTCGCCTTCATCCACGGCGCCAACGGCATGCGCACGATCGTCAACGACTACGTGCACGGAAAGACCGCTCGCGGGATCCTCGTCTGGGTCATCGGCATCGTCGCCGCCCTCATGATCCTCCTCGGCACCCTCGTCGTGTTCACGTTCGATCCCTGCCTGGGCGTCACCGAGTCGAGCACGCTCTGGAACGCGTGCGTCGCCGAGGGCGCCGTCGGCTGACGGAAGAGATGACTTCAGGAATGACTGCAACCGCTTACCCCGACGCCGAGCTCGTGAACGGCGTCTACCACCACCAGTTCGACGTCGTCATCGTCGGCGCGGGCGGCGCCGGCATGCGCGCCGCGATCGAGGCCGGCCCCGGCGCGAAGACCGCCGTCGTGACGAAGCTCTACCCCACCCGCTCCCACACGGGCGCGGCGCAGGGCGGCATGGCCGCCGCGCTCGCGAACGTCGAGGAGGACTCCTGGGAGTGGCACACCTTCGACACCATCAAGGGCGGCGACTACCTCGTCGACCAGGACGCCGCGGAGATCCTCGCGAAGGAGGCCATCGACGCGGTCATCGACCTCGAGAACATGGGCCTGCCCTTCAACCGCACGCCCGACGGCCGGATCGACCAGCGCCGCTTCGGCGGGCACACCCGCGAGCACGGCAAGGCGCCCGTGCGCCGCGCCTGCTACGCGGCCGACCGCACCGGCCACATGATCCTGCAGACGCTGTACCAGAACTGCGTCAAGCTCGGCATCAACTTCTTCAACGAGTTCTACGCGCTCGACCTCGTGACGACGAAGGACGCCGACGGGCGCACGCGCGTCGCCGGCATCGTCGCGCTCGAGCTCGCGACGGGCGACCTGCACGTCTTCCAGGCCAAGTCGGTCGTGTTCGCCACCGGCGGGTTCGGCAAGATGTTCAAGACCACGTCGAACGCGCACACCCTCACGGGCGACGGCGTCGGCATCGTCTGGCGCAAGGGCCTCCCCCTGGAGGACATCGAGTTCTTCCAGTTCCACCCGACGGGTCTCGCCGGCCTCGGCATCCTCCTCACCGAGGGCGCCCGCGGCGAGGGCGCGATCCTGCGCAACGCCTCGGGCGAGCGGTTCATGGAGCGCTACGCGCCGACGATCAAGGACCTCGCCCCGCGCGACATCGTGGCGCGGAGCATGGTCAAGGAGGTCCTCGAGGGCCGGGGCGCCGGGCCGAACAAGGACTACGTCTACCTCGACTGCACCCACCTGGGCGCGGAGGTGCTCGAGACGAAGCTGCCCGACATCACCGAGTTCGCGCGCACCTACCTCGGCGTCGACCCCGTCGTCGAGCCGGTGCCCGTCATGCCGACCGCGCAC
Source organism: Microbacterium sp. gxy059 (assembly GCF_050958665.1). Taxonomy (NCBI): domain Bacteria; kingdom Bacillati; phylum Actinomycetota; class Actinomycetes; order Micrococcales; family Microbacteriaceae; genus Microbacterium; species Microbacterium sp. gxy059. The sequence goes on from NZ_JAMXWT010000019.1 coordinate 11,676, forward strand.
TACGCCATGGGCGGGATCCCGACGAACAACGACGGCGAGGTCCTCGCCGACAACGAGACCGTCGTCCCCGGCCTCTTCGCCGCCGGCGAGTGCGCCTGCGTCTCGGTGCACGGCTCGAACCGCCTCGGCACCAACTCGCTGCTCGACATCAACGTGTTCGGCAAGCGCTGCGGCCGCAACGCGGTGACCTACGCGAAGAGCGCCGACTTCGTGCCCCTCCCCGAGGATCCCGCGAAGGAGGTGCGCGAGATGCTCGATCAGATCCGGTCGAGCACGGGCACCGAGCGCATCGCCGACCTGCGCAAGACGCTGCAGGACGAGATGGACAAGAACGCGCAGGTGTTCCGCACCGAGGAGACGCTCACGAACGTGCTCGGCACGATCCACGAGCTCCGCGACCGCTACCGCAACGTCTCGATCGACGACCGCGGCAGGCGGTACAACACCGACCTGCTCGAGGCCGTCGAGCTCGGGTTCCTGCTCGACCTGGCGGAGATCGTCGCCTATGCGGCGCGCAACCGCAAGGAGAGCCGCGGCGGGCACATGCGCGAGGACTACCCCGACCGCGACGACGCGACGTACATGAAGCACACGATGGCGTACCTGACGGGCGACCCGCACTCCTCCACCCCCGAGGACCACATCACGCTCGACTGGAAGCCCGTCGTGTTCGCGAAGGACGAATCCGGCGAGTTGCGCTACCCGCCGATGGAGAGGAAGTACTGATGGCCGACTCCGCCGCAGCAGAGGCTCCCGCCGAGACGATCCAGTCCTATCTCGTCACGTTCATGGTGCGCCGCTTCGACCCCGAGTCGGGCGAGGAGCCCAAGTGGGTCGACTACGACGTCGAGATGTACCCGACCGACCGCGTCCTCGACGCGCTGCACCGCATCAAGTGGGACGTCGACGGCTCGCTCGCGTTCCGCCGCTCGTGCGCGCACGGCATCTGCGGATCCGACGCGATGCGCATCAACGGCCGCAACCGCCTCGCCTGCAAGACGCTCATCAAGGACCTCGACATCTCGAAGCCCGTGTACGTCGAGGCGCTCAAGGGACTGCCCCTCGAGAAGGACCTGATCGTCGACATGGAGCCGTTCTTCGCGGCCTTCCGCGAGGTGCAGCCCTTCCTCCAGGCGCACTCGGAGCCGGAGAAGGGCAAGGAGCGCGTGCAGTCGATCGAGGACCGCGCGCGGTTCGACGACACGACCAAGTGCATCCTCTGCGCGGCGTGCACGACCTCGTGCCCCGTGTTCTGGACCGACGGGCAGTACTTCGGCCCCGCCGCGATCGTCAACGCGCACCGCTTCATCTTCGACTCGCGCGACGACGAGTCGCAGGTGCGCCTCGACATCCTCAACGACAAGGAGGGCGTGTGGCGCTGCCGCACGACCTTCAACTGCACCGAGGCGTGCCCCCGCGGCATCGAGATCACCAAGGCCATCGCCGAGGTGAAGCAGGCGGTGCTCAAGGGCGGTCGCTGACCCGGCCCGCGGAAGGCGCCGATCCCGTTCTCGGGGTCGGCGCCTTCGCCGTCCGCGCGCGGGCGGATAGCCTGGACGGCATGGCTCACACCCGCATCGCCTCCGTCAACGTCAACGGCGTCCGCGCCGCCCAGCGCAAGGGCATGGGCGCCTGGCTCGAGGCGTCCGACATCGACATCCTCACGATCCAGGAGGTGCGCGCGCAGCGCGAGCACCTCGAGGCCGCGCTCCCCGGATGGCACATCCTCGAGCACGAGGCCCTGCAGAAGGGGCGGGCGGGCGTCGCGATCGCCTCGCGCGAGCCGGCCCTCGCGCACCGGATCGACCTGGGAGACGACGCGCTCGACGCGAACGGCCGCTGGCTGGAGGCCGACTTCCGCGTCGGCGACGAGACCGTCACGGTCGTCAGCGCCTACGTCTACACGGGCGAGGCGGAGACGCCCAAGCAGGATCAGAAGTGGGCGTTCCTCGACGCGATGGAGGCCCGCCTGCCCGAGCTCGCGTCGGACGGCGCGCTGGCGCTCGTGACGGGCGACCTCAACGTCGGGCACCGCCCCTTCGACATCCGCAACTGGAAGGGCAACGTCAAGAAGGCCGGCTACCTCGCCCGCGAGCGCGCCTACTTCGACCGCTTCCTGACTCCTGCGGGCGAGCCGGTCGCCGGCCAGGAGGGCATCGGCCGCGGGCAGGTCGGCGTGCTGAGCGACACGCGCGCGCTCAGCGAGGGCCGCACGGGCCTCGGCTGGGTCGACGTGGGGCGCACGGCATCCGGGGAGGCGGACGGGCCCTACACCTGGTGGTCCAACCGCGGCCAGGCCTTCGACAACGACACGGGCTGGCGCATCGATTACCACCTCGCGACGCCCGCGCTCGCCGAGCGGGTCGAGAGCTACCGGGTCGACCGCTACCCCTCCTACGACGCACGGTGGAGCGACCACGCCCCCGTCGTCGTCGACTACCGGATCGGCTGATCCGACCCACCCGAGCGGGCGCTCGCGACGGCGGTCGCGGGCGCCCGCTCGGCTGGTTCCCGCCGATGCGCAGGAGATGCGCAAGAGCCGTTCACCCGCTGTTCACCATCGCGATCCTGTCCGGACAGATCACGCGCTTAGCGTCACGGACGTTGGGCGTCCCACCCAGCACCAGACCAGTCCTCCCGAATGGATCGGATTCTCCAGTGAAGCTCAACCGCTTTTCCCGCATCGCCGCTCTGAGTGCCGTCGCCGCGCTCGCCCTCACCGGCTGCGCCGCCAACGAGAACGGCCCCAGCAGCGCCCCCACCGGCGACGACTCCGACGGCGGATCCGCCGTCAGCGGCACCGTCGAGGCCACAGGCGCCTCCTCGCAGGAGGCCGCCCAGCAGGCCTGGGTCGCGGCCTTCCAGACCGCGAACGAGGGCGCGACGATCAACTACACGTCGACCGGCTCCGGCACGGGCCGCGAGAACTTCATCGCCGGCTCGTCGAACTTCATCGGCTCCGACCGCGCGTTCAACGCCGAGGAGATCGAGGCGGGCGGCTTCGGCTCCTGCTCGACCGACGACATCGTCGAGATCCCCGTCTACATCTCCCCCGTCGCGGTCGCCTTCAACCTCCCGGGCATCGACACGCTCAACCTCGACGCCGAGACGATCGCGAAGATCTTCGCGGGCGAGATCACCACCTGGGACGACGAGGCCATCGCGTCCCAGAACGACGGCGTCGACCTGCCAGGCACCGCGATCGTCCCCGTGCACCGCGCCGACGCGTCGGGCACGCAGGAGACCTTCACCACCTACCTCGAGTCGACCGCCCCCGACGTGTGGACGGACGAGGCCAGCGACGAGTGGCCGCTCTCCTCGGGCGAGGCCGCCGACGGCACCTCGGGCGTCATCAACGCGATCACCAACGGCGAGGGCTACATCGGCTTCGCCGACGCGTCGCAGGCCGAGGGCCTCGGCCAGGTCGCCGTCGAGGTCGAGGGCGAGTACGTCGCCTACTCGGCCGAGGCCGCGTCGGCGCTCGTCGAGGCGTCGCCCCTCGAGGAGGGTCGCGCCGCGCAGGACCTCGCCTACGCCGTCGACCCGTCGGCCGCGCCCGCTGGCTCCTACCCGATCGCGCTCGTGTCGTACCTCATCGGCTGCGTCGAGTACGAGGACCCGGAGATCGCCTCGCTCGTCAAGGAGTACTTCTCCTTCGTCGCGTCGGCCGAGGGCCAGGACGTCGCCGCCGAGGCCGCGGGCAGCGCGCCGATCTCCGAGGGCCTGCGCGAGCAGGTCGTCTCGGCGATCGACGCCATCGTCACCGAGTGATCCGCCTAGGCTGAAGACCGGCCTGGTGCCCCCGCGTTCGCTGATCCTCGCGGATCCAGCGCTCGCGGGGGCATCCGCATGAAGACCGCACCGAAGTTCGAAGCCCCGTGGAGCCCACACGATGACCACCACCACGACGGGACCGGCCCCGAGCCGCTCGTCCACGCCGACGAAGGCCAAGCAGCGCCCCGGCGACCGCATCTTCTCCGGCACCGCTCTCGCGGCCGGAATCATCATCCTCATCACGCTCGCCGCCGTCGCGGTCTTCCTCATCATCCAGTCGGTGCCGGCGCTGAAGTCCGACACCTCCGGCAACCACATCCTCGAGGGGCAGTCGTTCTTCTCCTGGGTGTGGCCGTTCGTCTTCGGGACGCTGTGGGCGAGCGCGATCGCGCTCGTCGTCGCGGCGCCTCTCGCGATCGGCATCGCGCTGTTCATCTCGCACTACGCGCCGCGCCGCATCGCGGGCCTGCTCGGCTACGTCATCGACCTGCTGGCGGCCGTTCCGTCCGTCGTCTACGGCATGTGGGGCGCGCTCACCTTCGCGCCCATGCTCGTGCCGTTCTACCGCTGGCTCAACGAGAACCTCGGATGGATCCCCCTGTTCTCCGGCACCGCGTCGGGAACGGGGAAGACGATCCTCACCGCGGCGCTCGTGCTCGCCGTGATGATCCTGCCGATCATGACGGCCATCTGCCGCGAGGTGTTCCTGCAGACGCCGAAGCTCCACGAGGAGGCGGCGCTCGCCCTCGGCGCGACGCGCTGGGAGATGATCCGCATGGCGGTCATCCCCTTCGCCCGCAGCGGCATGATCTCCGGCGCGATGCTCGGCCTCGGCCGCGCGCTCGGCGAGACGATGGCCGTGACCCTCGTGCTCTCGCCCCTCGGGATCGTGACGTTCAACCTCATCAACCCGGAGAACCCCACGACGATCCCCGCGATCATCGCCCTGCGGTTCCCCGAGGCGCACGACGACGGCGTCAACACGCTCATCGCGGCCGGCCTCATCCTGTTCATCGTGACGTTCGCCGTCAACTTCCTCGCGCGCTGGATCGTCTCGCGCCGCGCCGAGTTCTCGGGAGCCAACTGACATGACCAGCACCGCGATCTCCCCCGCGCCCCAGAAGACGACGTCCGCACGCCTGCCGAAGTGGGCGCCATGGGCGCTCCTCGGCGGCTCGTTCCTCGTCTCCGCCGCTGTGTTCGCGTTCGCGAACCCCACGGGCGACCCCGCCGACTTCAACATCGCGCTGACCGTCGTGTTCGCCGCAGTGATCTACATGATCGCCACCTTCGCCTTCTCGTTCATCGTCGAGAGCCGCAGGCACGCGGTGGACCGCCTCATGACCGCGCTCGTCGGCACGGCCTTCGTCATCGCGCTCCTCCCCCTCATCTCGCTCCTGTACACGGTCGTCGTCAACGGCCTGGCGCGCTTCGACGGGCAGTTCTTCTCGTGGTCGATGCGCAACGTGGTCGGCGAGGGCGGCGGCGCGATCCACGCCGTGTACGGCACGCTGCTCATCACGCTCTGGGCCGCGATCATCTCGGTGCCGATCGGGCTGATGACCTCGATCTACCTCGTCGAGTACGGCGACGGCAAGCGCCTCGCGAAGGGCATCACCTTCCTCGTCGACGTCATGACGGGCATCCCGTCGATCGTCGCGGGTCTGTTCATCTACTCGGTGTTCGCCCTGCTCATCGGCCCCGGCACCCGCATGGGCATCATGGGCTCGCTCGCGCTGTCGGTGCTCATGATCCCCGTCGTCGTGCGCGGATCCGAGGAGCTGCTGCGCATCGTCCCGAACGAGCTGCGCGAGGCCTCCTACGCGCTGGGCGTGCCGAAGTGGCTCACGATCCTCAAGGTCGTGCTCCCCACCTCGATCGCCGGCATCACCACGAGCGTCATGCTCGCCATCGCCCGCGTCATCGGAGAGACGGCTCCCCTGCTGCTCACGGTCGGCATGGTGTCGGGCATGAACCTCAACATGTTCGGCGGGCAGATGGCGACGCTCCCCGTGTTCTCCTATATGCAGGCGAAGTATCCCGGCCTCCCGCAGGACGCCTTCATCGATCGCGCCTGGGCCTCCGCCCTGACGCTGATCCTCATCGTCATGGCGCTGAACCTCATCGCGCGCATCATCGCCAAGGCGTTCGCGCCGAAGACCGCAGGCCGCTGACTCCGCGGCGCCATCTCCCCGAGACCAGACAAGAAGGATCCCCCAGGTGTCCAAGAGCATCGAAGTCAACGACCTCAACGTCTACTACGGCGACTTCCTCGCCGTCGAGGGCGTCAGCATCGACATCCAGCCGCGCACCGTCACGGCGTTCATCGGCCCGTCCGGCTGCGGCAAGTCCACCTTCCTGCGCACGCTCAACCGCATGCACGAGGTCATCCCCGGCGCGCGCGTCGAGGGCGACGTGCTGATCGACGGCAAGAACCTCTACGCCCCGAACGTCGACCCGGTGCTCGTGCGCCGGCAGGTGGGCATGGTGTTCCAGCGCCCCAACCCGTTCCCCACGATGTCGATCCGCGACAACGTGCTCGCGGGCGTCAAGCTCAACAACCGCCGCATGGCGAAGAGCGACCAGGACGCGCTCGTCGAGCAGTCGCTGCGCGGCGCGAACCTCTGGAACGAGGTCAAGGACCGGCTCGAGAAGCCGGGATCCGGCCTCTCCGGCGGCCAGCAGCAGCGTCTCTGCATCGCCCGCGCGATCGCCGTGTCGCCCGACGTGATCCTCATGGACGAGCCCTGCTCGGCGCTCGACCCCATCTCGACCTTCGCGATCGAGGAGCTCATCTCCGAGATCAAGGAGCAGTACACGGTCGTCATCGTCACGCACAACATGCAGCAGGCGTCGCGCGTGAGCGACAAGACGGCGTTCTTCAACATCGCCGGCACGGGCAAGCCCGGCAAGCTCATCGAGTACGACGACACGACGAAGATCTTCACGACCCCGTCGATCAAGGCGACCGAGGACTACGTGTCCGGCCGCTTCGGGTGAGCGCTACCCGATCACTCTGAGCGAAATCTGCGGCCCCGGGAATCCTTCCCGGGGCCGCGTCGTTACACTGGAATGCGCCGGGTCGCGGTCAAAACCCCGGGCTCCAACTCTTGCCGCTTCGAGCGGCCTTCCGCCGAGAGGCGTTTTCCGCGGCCCGGCGCCTTGCTGTCCGGGCGCGGCGGAGCCGCGATCTCAGGAGAGGTCGCCGAGGCGCCACAGCCGCGCCGCGACCCGCAGCTCCTCCGCGAAGGCCGCCAGGCGCAGGGCGCGCCGGGTGAGGGCGGTCGAGCGCTCCGGCTCCGTGGTCTCGTGGTCGTCGGCGAGGTGCGTCGCCCCCGAGGCCTCGACGCGGCAGAACGCCGCCGTGCGGTCGAGGGCCACCGCGAGATCGCCGGTGAACACGCCCCGCATGATCGTGTCGATCAGCAGCACGAGCTCGTCGGGCCGCGCGGGGTCGGGCGCGCCGGCGACGATCGGATCGGCCGTCGGCAGCTGCCGGCGCCCGCGCTCATACAGCAGCGAGGCCGTGTGCGGGTCGCGGTGGATGCTGAGCTGGACGAGGTAGAGGCGCCACAGGGCGCCGGGGAGTGACGCGGCGGGCGAGCGGGCCCAGAGCTGCGCGATGTCGTCGACGCCGTGGGCGGAGGCGAAGCCGATGAGGCGCTCGACGACCTCCGGATCCTGGTCGCGGCGCACGCGGGCGAGCAGCGTCTGGGCGGTCATGTGGGCGGCGCGCGAGACCTCCGCCGGGTCCTCGGATTCGAACAGACGGTCGAACATGTCGGACGGGCGCAGGACGGGCTTCGGGTGGTCGCTCGGCATCGTGCCCCCAGGCTACGCGCGCGGACGGCGCCGCGGACCGGATCCGCACCCAGCGGCGTCCGATAGACTGTGGACATGCTGATCGCCGGAACCGCCGCCGTGGCGCGCCCCTGGGCGCGCGCCTGACGGCCGCGGACCCCTCTTCCCGCTCCCCGCTCTGATCGGCGGGTCGAGCGCCTGATCGCTCCGCCGCGCACGCGAACCTCGCTGCGCCGCCGTCGCCTGATCATCCTCGCCGGGCGGCGATCCTTCCGTTCACCGCGCCCTTCTGCGCGCCGTCGTCCGGCTCCTCTTCACGACGAAGGAGCCCCTTCATGACCTCTGCATCCTCTCCCCTGCCGTCCCTCGAGCTGCCGGCGGGACCGGCCGCTCATCTCTCCCTCTCCGACGTCTCGGTCTCGCTCGGCGGAAGGCCGATCCTCACCGCGGTCGACGCCGTCGTCTCGCCGGGGACGCGCCTCGCGATCGTCGGCGAGAACGGCCGAGGCAAGACGACCCTCCTGAGAACGATGACCGGCGCCCTCTCCCCCGACGCGGGATCCGTCAGGCGCATCGGCACGATCGGCGTGGTCGAGCAGGAGATGCCCACCGCGCAGGGCGGCGTCGCCCTCACGGTGGGGGACGCGATCGACCGCGAGCTGAGCGGAGCGCGCGCCGCCCTGCGCGCCCTCGAGGAGGCCTCCGCGCTGCTCGTCGACGGGACGCCCGGCGCGGATGACGCGTACGCGGGCGCGCTCGACGCCGCGGTCCGCTTCGACGCGTGGGACGCCGACCGCCGGGTCGACATCGCCCTCGACGCGCTGGGCGCGGAGACCGATCGCGCCCGTCCGCTCGCCACGCTGTCCGTCGGGCAGCGCTATCGCGTGCGCCTCGCCTGCGTGCTGGGCGCACGGCACGACCTCCTGCTGCTCGACGAGCCGACCAACCACCTCGACCGGGCGGGGCTCGACTTCCTCACGGAGGCGCTCCGCTCCCACGCGGGAGGATCCGCGGTCGTCAGCCACGACCGCGCGCTCCTGCGCGACGTCGCGACGACGGTGCTCGATCTCGATCCGACGCGCGACGGCCGTCCGCGCTCGTACGGCGGCGGGTACGACGGATGGATCTCGGGCCGCGATGCCGAGCGCGAGCGCTGGGTGGCGGAGCACGACGAGCAGGTGCGGGAGCACGCGCGCCTCGCCCAGGCGGTGTCGGAGGCGCGGTCGCGGCTGTCGACGGGGTGGCGCCCGCCGAAGGGCACGGGGAAGCATCAGCGTCAGTCGCACGCGCCGGGGGTCGTCCAGGCGCTGCGCCGCGATCAGGAGGCGCTGGAGGCGCACCGCGTGACGGTGCCCGAGCCGCCGCTCTCGCTCCGCGTCCCCGTCTGGCGGCCGCGCCGGGGCGTGCTGCTGACCGCCGCGGAGGCGTCGCTCCCCGGCCGCCTGGACGCTCCCGTCTCCCTCGCCCTCTCCGCGGGCGACCGGCTGCTGCTCACGGGGCCGAACGGCGCGGGGAAGTCGACGCTCCTCGGCTTGCTCGCGGGGCGGATCGTCCCCGGATCCGGGTCGGTGCGCGCCGCGGACGGCGCGCGCATCGCGCTCGTGGCGCAGGAGACCGAGACGCCAGACGACGAGGTGACGGCGGCCGAGGCGTTCCGCCGCCACACGGGTCGCCTCCTCTCCGCGCGCCGGATCTCCGGAGGCGAGGAGACGGCGCTGTCCGCATACGGGCTCCTCGACGCGTCGGCGCGGGGCACCCGCGTGCGGGATCTCTCCGAGGGGCAGCGTCGGCGGCTCGAGCTCGCGCTGCGCCTCGCGGAGCGGCCGGACGCGCTGCTCCTCGACGAGCCGACCAACCACCTCTCGATGGCGCTCGTCGAGGAGCTGACCGACGCCCTGCGCTCCCTCCGGTGCGCGGTGATCGTCGCGACGCACGATCGGCAGCTGCGCCGCGACCTCGCGGACTGGCCCGAGCTGCGCGGCGGATCGGGCGCGCGGGCGAGGACCTCTTCTGGTCTTCCCCGCGGGCCGGAGGACGCGGGAGAATAGGAGGGCACCGTCCTGATTCGAGAGGAACTCCCGTGGCCGCTTCGCACCTCGGCATCGTCTGGAACCCGTCCAAGACCTCGAAGGAGGAGCTCGAGAGAGCCCTCCGCGAGGCCCTCGAGACCGCTGACGCGGATCCGCGGATCACGTGGGTCGAGACGTCCGTCGACGACCCGGGTCGCGGCGCGGCAGCGGAGGCGATCGAGGCCGGCGCCGACGTCGTCGTGGCGGCGGGAGGCGACGGCACGGTCCGGGCGGTGGCCGAGCGCCTCGCGGAGAGCGACGGCGACGTGGAGCTGGCGATCGCGCCGCTCGGCACCGGCAATCTGCTGGCACGCAACCTCGAGGTGCCGATCGACGACCTCGCGGGCGCGTTCGCCCGGGCCCTCGCCGGCGAGGCGCGGGCGATCGACCTCGGCTGGCTGCGCGCGGAGATCGACGGCGAGGAGGGGCGCTGGGGCTTCGCGGTCATGGCGGGCTTCGGCATCGACGCGCACATGATCACCGAGACCGACGACGATCTGAAGGATCGGGCGGGCTGGCTCGCCTACGTCGAGTCGCTGGGTCGCGCCGTCTCGGCGAGCGAGGTCGTCGGCCTGCGCGTGTCGGTCGACGGCGGCGACGAGACCGACACCGAGGCGCACACGCTGATCGTCGGCAGCTGCGGCACCGTGCAGGGCGGCATCACGCTGCTTCCCGACGCGGATCCGTCCGACGGCGAGCTCGACGTGCTCGCGATCGACGCGGAGGGCCTCGGCGGCTGGCTCGACACGATGAAGAACATGGTGTGGGACAACGGCCTGAAGCGCCTCCTCTCCCCGGGAGGGAAGGCCGAGAGCAGCGCCACGACGCTCCACCAGCGCGTGACGTCGATCGCGGTGGAGCTGGAGGAGCCTCGCGTCATCGAGGTCGACGGCGACGACCTGGGCAAGGCTTCCCGCATCGAGATCGAGGTGCAGCCGGGCGCGCTGCGCGTGCGCTGAGGTCCGCCGCTCCGTGAGGTGCGAGGCGTCAGAGGGATCGCGATCCCTCAGACGCCTCGCGGCCGTTCAGCGCGCGTCGAGGGCGTCGAGCACCGCGTGTCCGAGCCGGTCGGCGTCGTCGAAGGTGAGCGCGAGGTGGGCGCCGAGCGGATTGCCGAGCACCGAGGCCTCCCGCGTGTAGACGCCCGCGTCGGCGCGCCGCAGCACGTTGTCGCCGATGATCGCCTCGACGACCATCGTCAGCTCGGTGAGGGGGCTCGGCTCGCGCGTCGCGACGCCGCGATCGGTGAGCCAGCGGTCGAGCGACATCAGGATCCCCTCCGCGGCGCGGCGCTCGCCCCGCACGTGCACCGCCCGCGCCGCGTCCAGGACCTCGTCGAACCACTCGCGCGCGGAGGCGAGGTGCTCGGGGGTGAAGCGCCGCTGCTCCGTCATGGTCAGAAGCTACCAAGCACGGCGACTAAAGTGGAGGCGGGCCTATAGCTCAGCTGGCAGAGCATCGGACTTTTAATCCGCGGGTCGTGGGTTCGAGCCCCACTGGGCCCACTTCCCTCACGACGATCGGCGGGATCGATCGCAGACGACGGCGCGCGCAGAAGAGGCGCGGCGACGTTCCGATCGCTCGCGTCCGATAAGATCACGCGCGCCCCTGTCCGTGCACCGGGGCGGCGACGCGGACGGCGAGGGAGGGGTCCATGACGGGCGCACCTCCCCACGACGACGCATTCCCCGCGGTCGACTCGGCGCCCGACGGGCCTGACGAGCCGAGCGAAGCGAGCGACCCGCACGGCGAGTGGTGGATCGACGGACCGATCTTCTCGACCGAGCACAGGGGGTCGAGCATCACCTCGCAGAGGCCGGGCGCGAAGCCCGGGCGCTTCACCGGGAGCATGGTCGCCCGGCTCGCCGTCACCTTCGTCTTCTGGATCGGCTTCGCGTTCCTCGCTCTGCCGAGGCTCGTCGACCCCATCGCGTCGCCGCCCACCCGAGATCTCACCGCGCACGGGTGGTGGTGGGCGATCGTGATCCTCGCGACCCTCATGATGGTCCTGCTCGGCCCGACCTTCGGGTTCCAGAGGCGCGCCATGGAGCAGTACGGTCAGCTCGGGTTCCCCATGGTCGTGGCGGCGCTCGTCATCGCCGCGGCGTTCCTCATCGCGCTCCTGATCCATCTCCGAATCGACATCGACTACATCAGGAGCGCTCCCCGACCGCGGGATACGCGGACCTGACCGACACGCAGATCCACCTGATCCTCCTCGGCCTCGCCGCGCTCGCGACGCTCCTGCTCCTCATCGCCTTCCCGTTCTCGCTCTCCTTGGCGGTGAGGACGCAGCGGCGGATCGCGGCGATCCGCGACACGGGCACGCGCCACGCCGGCCGGCTGGAGGAGCTCGACTTCCGACACAGCCGCATCGGGGATCTGAGCCAGTTCTCGGTGCGCGTCGGGTTCGAGACGCCGGAGGGAACCCGCATCGTCGCCGCCCGCATGGAGGCGGACCCCGAGAGGGTGCCCCTCGAGGGCGAGCCGCTGCTCGTCTTCGTCGCGACGATCCGCCGGCGACGGAGGTCGCGCGAGCGGATCCTCATCGAGCCCGATCCGGATCACCCCCTTCGCTTCGACCCCGACAGCCGCAGATACACGGTGGCGACCGACGGGGGCGGCGGCTGACGGCTCGCGTGCGGCGCCGTCGTCCCCGGCCGGGCGAGCGCCCGCGCGAAGCCGAGCAGGGGGCGCATGACACCATGGGAGCATGACGAACGGCCTGGCACCGGCGGAGATCGCCGTGAGCATCGGCGCCTTCGCCGGGAGCGCGGTGTTCGTCGTGCTCAGCTGCTGGTGGCGGGCCGGCCGGTCCCCCGCCGCGCGCTGGTGGGTGCGCGACCGTCTCCCGTGGCCGGACGATCGCCCCGCATACGATCAGTTCGCGCTGGTCTACGCACCCCGCATCGCCGAGCTGCTCTTCGCGCTCGGCGTCCTGGCCATCCTGGGCCCCCTCTACACGCCCGTCACCGGCACGGGGCTCGCGGTCGCCCTCGTCCTCGTCCAGACCGGCATCATCGGCTTCGCCGGCTTCCTCGGCTGGCGGCGACGGTTCCCTCCGCTCTGGGTGTACCCGGCCTGGCTGAGGGAGACGCGACGCGAGGAGATCGCACGGCTGCAGCCCCCGCAGCCGTGAACCCCGCTCACCCGTCGTCGAGCCGCCGCGCGATCTCGCGGGCGGCGTCGCGGCCCGCGCGGTTGGCGCCGACGGTCGACTGCGACGGGCCGTAGCCCACGAGGTGCACGCGCGGGTCGGCGACGACGCGCGTGCCGCGCACGACGACCCCGCCCGCGGAGCTGCGCAGGCCCAGCGGATCCAGATGCCCGAGCGCGGGCGCGAAGCCCGTGGCCCAGAGGATCGCCTCGAGCGGGGTGAGGGATCCGTCGGCCTCGCGCACGCCCTCCGGCTCGATCCGGGCGAACATCGGGTGACGCACGAGCGCGCCGCGGTCGCGGGCGGCGATCGCGTGATCGTTCCACAGCAGCCCCGTGTACGAGACGATGCTCCGCGGCGGCTCCCCCGCCTCGGCGGCCGCGGTGACGCGCGCGATCGTCTCGCGCCCCTCGATCTCGGGGCGGAACGCCCCGTCGCGGAACACCGGCTCCCTCCGCGTGTACCACCGGGTCTCGGCCACGCGGGAGATCTCGTCGAGGTGCTGCACGGCCGAGATGCCGCCGCCCACGATCGCGACCCGCTGGCCTGCGAACGTCGAGGCTCCGACGTAGTCGCGGGTGTGCAGCTGCGCGCCGCGGAACAGCGCGCGCCCCGGCAGGTCCGGGATCACGGGATTCGTCCACGTTCCCGTCGCGTTGACGACCGCCCGGGCCCGCCAGGTGCCGCGATTCGTCTCGACGAGGAGGGGACCGCGCGGATCCCGGTCGGCGCGGCGAACCGCCTCCACGGCGACGGGCCGGACGATCGGGAGATCCTCCGCGCGCTCGAAGGCCGCGAAGTAGCGCGGCACGGCGTCGCGGCTCGGCTCGTCCGGGTCGACGGCGGGCTGCGGGAAGTCGGGGAGGTCGAAGATGCCGTTCACCGTGGACATCGTGAGCGACGACCACCGGTGCCGCCAGGCGCCGCCAGGAGCCTCGCCCGCGTCGAGCATCACGACGGTGCGGGACGCGCCCGGCTCGGCGAGAGCGCTCGCGAACCCGCGGAGTCGCAGGTGGTGGCCAGCGGAGAGCCCCGCCTGCCCCGCGCCGATGACGACGACGGAGGCGGCGCGATGCGTCATACGACGCCCGCGACGGTCTTCGCGAGCGCGCGGCGCGCGTCGTCGAACCCGATGCGTCCGCGCAGGATCGCGCGGGCGAGCGCGTCGGCGGCGCCGAGGATCACGTGCAGCGCCGCGTCCGGGACGCCGCCGTCGGGCGAGGACGGGGCGAGCGCCGCGCGGCAGCGCGCGCTGAAGGCGTCGTCCGCCTCCTGCCGCAGATCCTCGAGCTCGGCGGATCCCGACAGCGCGCCGCCCACCCCGGGCACCTCCGTGCTCTCGGCGTCGATGCAATCGAGATAGGCGTCGGCGATGACCCGGGCGACCTCGTCGAGGTCGTCGCCCGTCGTGGCGAGCGCCGCATCGAGGGCGAGGTGGGCGCGCCCCTTGAACTCGCGGTACAGCTCGACGAGCACGGCGGAGCGCGTGCCGAAGTGCTGGTAGACGAGCGGCTTGGTGACCCCCGCGCGATCGGCCAGGCGCGCGAGCGTGAAGGCGTCGGTTCCCTCGTCTCGGATGAGGGCGCGCGCCGTCTCGCGCAGCTGCAGGTGCCGCTCGTCGTAGGACATCCTCCGGCGGGTGGGGGTTCCTGCGTCGCTCATGGGAGTCCCTTCGGCCGGGATAGCAACTTACTCTTCGTAAGTTACGGTTGGTAACCAATCTTGCTCCCACTCTAACGCGGAAAGGCGCCGCCCATGCACACGCTCGTTCTCTTCGCCCACCCCGACCCCGCTTCGCTGACCGCGTCGACCGCGCGGCGCATCGCCGACGGCCTCGTCGCCTCCGGAGGCACCGCCGAGATCGCGGATCTCGCCGCCGAGGGGTTCGACCCGCGCTACGGAGACGCCGACCTCGCCGTGCTGCGCGGCGCGGGCGGGATCCCCGACGACGTCCTCCGCGAGCAGGAGCGCGTCGAGCGCGCCGACGCCCTCGTGTTCGTCCACCCCGTCTACTGGTGGGGCATGCCCGCCCTCATGAAGGGCTGGCTCGATCGCGTGCTGACCTTCGGCTGGGCCTTCGGCACCGACCAGGCGACCGCCATCGCCGAGCGCGACGTGCACCTCGTGCGCCTCGGCGGCAACGCCCCCGAGACCTACGACGCGCACGGCTACCGCGAGGCGATCCGCACCGTCGTCGATCACGGCGTGTTCGAGTTCGCCGGCGGCCCCGTCTCGTCCGCGCACCTGCTGCACACCGCCGAGGCGGGACTCGAGACGCGCCTCGACGAGACCGTCCGCGCCGTCGTGTCCCACGTCGGATCCGCCCGCGCCGAGGCCCTGGTCTGATCGTGCCCGCCGACGCGCCCCGCCGGATCGAGAAGCGCCGTCACGTTCCTCAGCTCGGACGACCCCGTGCGGGTCGACGAGCGGTTCGCGACGCTGCAGGGGCTGACGGACGGGCGCGCCGAGATCATCGTCAGTCGCGGCGCCTACACGGAGTCCTTCCCGCTGTTCGGCCTGCCCCTCGAACGCTACGAGGAGCTCTTCGACGATCGCCTCGGGCTCTTCTCGAAGCTCCTGACGAACGATCCGGTGACCTGGGAGGGCACGACCCGCGCGCCGCTGTCGGATCAGCGCGTGCATCCGGCCGTCGAGACGCCTCTGCCCGCGTGGGTCGCGGTGGGCGGCAGCCCGGAGTCGATCGCGCGCGCCGCGCGCCACGGACTGCCGGTGATGCTCGCCATCATCGGAGGGCCCCGCGCGCTTCGCGCCGTTCGCCGACCTGCACCGCCGCACGCTGGCCGAGCGCGGCTTCGCCGCGCAGCCCGTCGGCGTGCACTCGCCCGGCTTCATCGCCGAGACCGACGAGGAGGCGCGCGACCTCTTCTGGCCGCACTTCTCCAAGGTCATGGACCGGCTGGCGCGCGAACGCGGCTTCCTGCCGATGTCGCGGGAGCGCTTCGACGCGGACGCGATCG
Source organism: Microbacterium sp. gxy059 (assembly GCF_050958665.1). NCBI lineage: Bacteria > Bacillati > Actinomycetota > Actinomycetes > Micrococcales > Microbacteriaceae > Microbacterium > Microbacterium sp. gxy059. The sequence goes on from NZ_JAMXWT010000019.1 coordinate 27,455, forward strand.
GCGGCGCTCTCATGGTGGGATCCCCCGAATCCGTCGCCCGGCGCATCGCCGACACGATGCGGTCGCTCGGCGCCTCCCGGTTCTCCCTGAAGTACTCGAGCGGTCACCTGCCGCACGAGCTGGCGATGCGCTCGATCGAGCTGTACGGCGCCGAGGTGGCCCCGCGCGTGCGCGCGCTGCTCGCCGACTGACGGACGACGGCGCGGCCCGGCTCCCCGAAGAGGGGAGCCGGGCCGCGCCGCAGGCGATCAGCGGGCGAGGCGTCGCCGCGCCAGGATCCAGAGCACCGCGCCGAGGAGCAGCAGCGCGATCACGGCGATCGCCACCGTGCCGCCGATGTCCCCGCCGGTCGGCGGGAGCGGCTCGGGCGTCGTCGACGTCACGGCGAGCGACGCCTCGGCCGTGAGGCCGGAGTCGGCGCCCTCCGCGACGAGCGTGTGGTCTCCGACGGTCGTCGACGCGGGGATCGCGACGTCGATCCGGAACCCGCCCTGGCCGTCGGCCGTCGCCTCCGCGACCTGCACCGGATCGGAGTGCAGGGTGAGCGTCACCGTCTCGCCGGCCGCGAACCCGCGCGCCGTCGCCTCGACGGATCCGCCCTGCGCCACGCTGTCGGCGCTGAGCGTCAGCCGCGCGTCGAGCACCGGCGCATCGCCGACCTCGATCGTGACCGCGTCCGACGCGGAGCCCTCGTAGGCGTCCGGGTCGTCCGGGGCGAAGACCGCCGTGAACGTGTGCGCGCCCGACGTCTCGACCCGCACGTCGACCGACGCGACGCCGCCGGAGGCGGTCGCCGATCCGACCGGATCGTCGCCCTCGAGGAACGTCACCTGCCCCGCGGCGGATCCGGGATCCACCGTCGCGACGAGCCGCACGACGTCTCCGGCGACGGGATCGTCCGCCTCGGCCGCGAGCGAGGTCGCGGTCGCCTGCGCGGCCGGGGTCGGCGAGGTCACGCGGATCTCGGCCGTCGCCTCCTGCTGGGAGACGTCGCCCACCGCGACGACCGCGTAGGCGCCGTCCGATGCGTCGTCCGGCACGACGAGGTCGGCCGAGACCGCGCCGTCGTCGTCGGAGCGGACATCCGCCTGGTCGCCCTCGCCGAGGGCGATCGACACCGCCTCGTCCGGCGCGAAGCCGGTGCCCGTCACGCGGAAGCCGTCGCCCGGCGCGACCTCGGCCGGATCGACCGCGATCTCGGGCGCGTACTCCGGCACGGCGTCCTCTACGAGGATCTCCAGGGCCGCCTCGGCCGAGACGATCCCGTCGTCGACCGTGACGACGACGGCGTACTCGCCCGCGTCGTCGTAGGTGTGCTCCGCGATCACCTCGCCGTCCGCGACCTCGACCGCCTGGACCGGGGATCCGTCGCCCCAGTTCACGATCGCGGTCTGCTCCTCGGCGCCGCCGGTCGTCGTCGCCAGCAGCGCCTCGAACGGCTCGCCCGTCGTCTGCGCGTCGACCGCGGCGGGCTCGATCGCGAGCGGCTCGGCGGCCGCGCGCTCCCCGTCGGAGGCGATCGCGAACACGTGCACGCGGCCGTCGGAGGCGAGGTCGCCCTCCTCCTGCGGCATCGTAAGCGAGGTCACGGTCTTGGGCTCGCCGTCGTCGTCCCGGTCGAGGTCGACCGGCGCGGTCGCGTAGATCGCGGTGTTCTTGATCGACGACTCGGCGTCCTTCCCGCTCAGGCGCCCCTCCGACACGGCGATCACGCTGTTGCCGAAGGCCGGATCCGCCGACGCGCCGACCCAGTCGCCGAAGGCGATCGGAACGGCCTGCTCGGATCCGTCGGAGAAGCGCAGCGTCGCCTCCGGATCCCGCTGGTCCTCCGTCGCGGTGCCGACGAACGCGATCTGCGTGGCGCCCTCGCCGAGGTCGAGGCTCACCGTCTGCCCCTCGCCCGTCAGGTTGTCGGGCTCGCCCGCCGGGATCGCCGGGAGGTCGTAGGTCAGCTCGGTGTCGGGGATCGGCAGGGTCTCGCCCTGCACGAAGCCGTCGTCCGCGAGCTTGTCGCGGGGGTAGCCGTGCCCCTGGCCGTCGCAGTCGGCCGCCTGCTCGCCGAGGTCTCCGATGCAGACGCCGTTGAACTGGCCGACGAGCGTCTGATCGCGGAAGACCGTGACGCGCGACGTCGCGGTCGCGACGGATCCCGCCGAATCGCGCACCGTGATGGCCGCGTCGTAGGCTCCGGGCGCCGTGAAGGTGTGCGGCGCGACGACGCGCCACCCGCCGAGGTCGTCGCGCACGAGCGAGACCTCCGGCGCGTCCGATCCGTCGCCGTAGTCGACCGTCACCTCGTAGCCGGAGGCGTCGTCCTCCTCGCCCACGATCGTCGCGATCGGGCGGTCGAACAGCTCATCGACGTGCACGCGCTGCGAGTCGGCACCCGTCACGTCGAGCCCGTCCGAGGCGTCGGCCGTGGCGAAGAGCTCGATCTCGGCGAGGGAGAGCTCGGCGTCGCCCGAGGAGACCTCGAGCTTCAGCTGCGTGAACGCGCCCTCGTCGGCGACCGAGAACGGACGCGTCTGCGTGTCCCACGCGAACGCCTCCCCCTCGCGCCGGTCGAGCTCGGTCCACGTCTTCCCGTCGACGGATCCGGACAGCGTCCAGCTCGCGGGCGCGGTGTCGGGGTCCGTGCCCGTGAGCGTGTACTGGCCGACGCGCACGGGGCCGGAGCGGGAGGTCCAGAGGAGCTCCGCGGATCCGCTCTCGAACGTCGCGGACGACGTCATCGCGTCGTCGACGAGCCCGCGCACATCGGCGTCGTCCACCGAGGTGAGCGTGCCGCGCCCCGCCGCCGTGGCGTCCACGAGCTTCTCCGGGGTCGCGACGTCCTCGCCGAGGTCCTTCGCGCCCCAGTCGCTCGGCTCGTCGCTCATCGCGAACGAGATCTCGCCGCCGGACCGGAGGAGGTCGCCGTCGAAGGTCGTCTCGTCGACCGGCTGGCCGTCGATCTCGACGCCCGCGACGTACGTCTTGCCCTCCGACGCGCCCGGCGCGCTCACGACGACGTCGTGATCGCCGATCGTCAGGGTCGCGCGGTCGAACAGCGGCGTTCCCACCGTGTAGTTCCCGGAGCCGTTCTCGAGCGGGTAGAACCCGAGGGCCGAGAACACGTACCAGGCCGAGAACTCTCCGTTGTCCTCGTCGCCCGGGTAGCCCTGTCCGATCTCGGATCCGACGAACAGCCGATTCTGGATGTCGCGGATCAGCTCCTGCGCGCCGGAGGGGTCGCCCGCCTCGGCGAGCACGTACGGGATGTGGTGCGCCACCTGGTTCGACATGCCGAGCATGCCGAGGCGCACGTCGCGCGCCTCCCGCGCTTCGTGGATGCCGGAGTAGTCGGCGCGCTCGCGCTCGGTCAGGAACGCGTGGAGCTCGTCGACCAGCCCCTGGCGTCCCCCATAGAGGGCGGCGAGTCCGTCGACGTCGTGCGGCGCGTGGAACGCGAACGTCCAGGCGCTCGCCTCCGTGAAGGCGCCGCCCCACTGCTTCTTGTCGAAGTCGGCGTCCTCGGCCCAGCTGCCGTCGGCGTGACGGGCCGTGAAGGTGCCCGCCTCGGGGTTGAACATCTCCACGTAGTGCGCCGCGCGGGCCTCGAAGTACGCGGCCTCCTCGCGCAGGCGGTCGACGCGATCGGCGGGCGTGCGCTCGTCGTCTGCGAGCGAGGCGGCCATGCGGGCGATCCCGTAGTCGTTGATGAAGCCCTCGAGCCCCCACGACGCGCTCTCGTGGGTGGTCGACTCGGTGTAGCCGAGGAAGATCGACTGGTCGAGCCCCTTGCGCCCCACGGCGTCGGAGGTCGGCAGCACCGTGGCGTTCTTGAGCGCCGCGTCGTAGGCGTCGAGAGCCGTGTCGATGTCGAGGGAGCCCGTGGCGTACACCTCGGCGAAGGCGACGTCGGAGCTCGTGCCCGTCATGAGGTCCGCGTAGCCGGGCGACGACCACCGGGCGATCCAGCCGCCGTCGCGGTACTGCTGCACGAAGCCGTCGACGAGCTCGTTCGAGAGCTCCGGATAGAGCAGCCCGTAGAGCGGCCACGCCGTGCGGTAGGTGTCCCAGAAGCCGTTGTTGACGTACACCTTGCCGTCGACGATCTGCGCGTTCGTCTCGGTGTCGGTCGCGTCCCCGTCCACGTCGGACACGGGGCTGGCGTAGGCGTACTGCGGGTCATCGGCGGATCCGACGTTCTCGAACTGCGAGTTCGGGTAGAGGTTCAGCCGGTACAGGCTCGAGTAGAGCGTGACGAGCTGCTCCTGCGTCGCGCCCTCGACGTCGTGCACGACGCCCAGGCGGTCGTTCCACGCCGTCCGCACGGCCTCGTGCGCGTCGTCGAACGAGACGCCGTCGAGCTCGAGCTCGTGGTTGCGCTCGGCCTGCTCCTGCGAGAGGAACGACGAGGAGATCCGCAGCTCGACCGTGCGGTCCTCCGAGGTGTCGAAGGCCGCGTAGCGGGCGGTCCCGCGGTCGCCCTCCGGCGTCTCGCCGGAGGCGACGGGCTGCGTGTCGAACGTGCCGTAGACGAACATGCGGGTGCGCCCCGGGTATCCGGATCCGCCGTCGACCCAGCCCGAGACGACGTCGCCGTCGACGGACAGCTTCGAGTCGTCGACGAGCTGGTCCACGAGCACCGACGAGTCGTCGCCCTCGAACGCGAAGCGGTAGATCGCGCCGTGGTCGGTCGGCACGACCTCGGTCGAGATGCCGTTCTCGAAGGTCACGGCGTACAGGTCGGGCCGCGCGGTCTCGTTCTCATGCCGGAACGGGAGGCGCCGGTCGTCGAGCGACGAGGTCGGGGCGCCCGTGGCCGCGGGGAGGATCGCGAGCTGGTTGCGGTCGCCCATCCAGATGCTCGGCTGGTGCGAGAAGCCGATGCCCTCGAGCGCCGGCAGGTTCTGCGCCGTGTTGGAGCGCTGGTACTGGTAGATGGATCCGACGTTGTCGGCGTCGGTCATCGGCGTCACGAAGTTGAAGCCGTTCGGCCAGCCGGCCGCCGGGATGTTGTTGCCCCGCGAGAACCCGCCGGACGAGTTCGTGCCGCGGCGCGTGTCGACGTACGACACGAGGCCGTCGGACGCATCGATCGGCTCGGCGGGGGCGATCGAGACGTCGTCGATCCACCCCCTCACCGAGGTGCCGGCCGCCGCGGGCTCGACGCCCGTCACGTCGGCGCCGGGGTGGTCGTAGTCGAGCAGCAGCCCCGTGACGGTGCGCCCGGCGAAGGCGCCGAGGTCGACCGTCACCTGGTTCCACTGGTCGGGCCAGAGCACGTTGGCGGATCCCTGCGACCGCGCATCCGCGCCGAAGCCGTGGGTGTCGGTCGCTCCCGTGGCCGACAGCACCTCGCCGTCGTCGAACACGACGTCGACGGCGACGAACGTCGACGCATAGGTCTGCGCGTCGTCGAGCTCGGGGAAGACGACGTACGACAGCTGCGTGTCGGAAGCGACCTCGACGTCGAGGTCGTCGTACAGCACGCCCGAGGACGACGCGGGGCCGTCGGCGAGGTGCTCGCCCATGTAGCGCAGGGCCTGCACCCCCGTGAAGCCGACGCCGGTCTTCGCCGTGTGGGAGTCGGCGGGCCCGGCGTGGACGTCGAGCGCGAGGTCGGAGGGGGTGCGCTCGGCGGCGAGGTCGGTCACCGGCTCCCAGCCGGCGAGCTGGATGATCCCGCCGGACTGGTTGGCGGAGATGTCGAGCCGGTAGAACGCGAACGCCTCGCTCTGCTCCTCGAGCTCGAAGGTGCGGGTCTCGCCGCGCTTGGAGAAGCTCTCGCCGGTGCGCTCGTCGAGCACCGTCCAGTCGGAGCCGTCGTGCGACCCGAGCAGGCGGAAGTCGCGGGGGTCGCGCTCGGGAGCGTCGTTGCCGGAGGTGAGGGTGTAGGCCTCGAGGGCGGCGCCCTCGCTGAGGCGGTACTGCGCCCAGGCGGCGTCGTCGAAGACGAGCCACTTGGAGGCGGCGCTGCCGTCCGCCAGCCGGTCGGCGGTCTCCTGGGGCGGGTTCTCGTCGGAGGCGGTCACCTCGTCGACGAGGGGGAGGGCGCTGCCGGGGGCGAATCGGTCGCCACTGATGTTCTGCGGATCGCCCGTGCCGGAGAGCACCGGCGCGGCGTCGTCCGCCTCGAACGAGGAGGAGAACGTCGTCGTCCCCTCCTCGGCGGCCGCGGCGGCGGCCGGAGCCAGCAGGGCCGCGCCCAGGGTAGCCGCCGTCAGGGCGGCGATGGCAGTTCTCCGTGGGGGTCGGGGCTTCGTTGCGTCCGACCGACTGGCGTCTCTCACCGGTTCTCCTCGCGTCGATGATGCGGATCTGACATCGCTGTCATATGATGCGAGGGACGCTACCACGCGCGGCGTCGCCGGGGAAGCCCTTCCCCGGGGCCGCGCACGAGCCGCGGACGAAGGAGTGCCATGGCGGCGGAGACCGAACCACCGACGACGCGGGTCACGCTCGCGCGCGTCGCCGAGCGCGCCGGCGTCAGCCTGAAGACGGCCTCGCGGGCTCTCGGCGGCGAGTCGTACGTGAGCGAGGCGACCCGCGACCGCGTGCTCGCCGCCGCCCACGAGCTCGGCTATCAGCGCAACACCGCGGCGAGCCTCCTCGCCAGCGGCCGTCTCGCCGACACGATCGTCCTCGTCACGGGCGACGTCACGAACCCGTTCTATTCGGCGCTCGCGCGGGCGATCGAGGACGAGCTCCGGCCGCACGGCATCCAGCTCTCGGTCGCGAACTCCCGCGAATCGTCCGAGCAGGAGTGGCGCACGGCGTGCGACCTCGCCGACCGGCAGACCCGCGCGCTCATCGTCGTCTCCGCGCTCCACGACCACGCCGCATACGGCGCCCTCCGTTCTCGGGGGATCCCCGTCGTCTTCGTCGACCGCCCCGCCGTGGGGCTCGACGCCGACTCGGTGCTGTTCGACAACCGCGAAGGCGGGCGCATCGCCGCCCGGCACCTGCGCGACGCAGGGCACTCCCGCATCGCCGTGATCAGCGACTACAGCTGGCTGCATACCTCGCGCGAGCGCCTCGCCGGCATCGAGGACGTCCTGTCGGATCCGCCCGTCGCCTCCGGGCGGCGCGAGCTGATCCGCGGCGACGCGCACGACGCTCAGACCGCCAGGGCGAGCGCCGCCGAGCTGCTCGCGCTGCCCGATCCCCCCACCGCGATCATCGCGGGGAACAACCGCGCGCTGCTCGGCCTGCTGGAGCACCTGCGCGGGATCCCCGCCGCCGAGCGACCCGCCGTCGTCTCCTTCGATGACATCGAGTGGGGCGGCGTGCTCGGCATCACCGTCGTGGCGGGCGACGTCGAGGCGCTGGGCCGTCGGGCCGCGCAGCTCGCCGTCTCCCCCCTCGCGAACGGCGCCCGCCCCGCGGAGCGCATCGAACTGCCGATGAAGCTCGTCGCGCGCGAGTCCTCGGCGGGGTGGACCACACCATGAGAACCGTCGGAAGAGAGGAACATCTCGAGCACATCACGTTGTCCGCCCCGGCGGACGAAACCGTTGGACATCCGACCGAACCCGGGTGTTCAATGACTGAGCGCCGGCGAGGCACCGCCCGCCGCAGGCCCGACAGGGCCATCCCGAGCACCCCCGCTCCAGTCGATGAAGGTGGAGACAATCCCATGAAGAGAACCCGTATTCTTTCGGTCGCGGCCGCTGCCGCGGCCCTGACCCTCACCCTCGCGTCGTGCTCCGGCGACGGGGGCGGCACCGGCGGAGACGGCGGCGGTGGCGGCGACAAGGTGGAGGTGTTCACCTGGTGGGCCGCCGGCACCGAGAAGGCCGGTCTCGACGCCCTCGTCGAGGTCTTCGACGAGCAGCACCCCGACGTGGAGTTCGTCAACGGCGCGGTCGCGGGCGGCGCCGGATCCGCGGCGAAGGACCTGCTGCAGTCGCGCCTGCAGGCGGGCGACCCGCCCGACACGTTCCAGGCCCACGCGGGCGCGGAGCTGCAGGACTACATCGACGCCGCGCAGATCGAGGACATCTCCGATCTCTACGACGAGTTCGGTCTGACCGACGCCTTCCCCGCCGACCTCATCGACCGCCTCACGGTCGACGGCGCGATCTACTCGATCCCCGCGAACATCCACCGCGCGAACGTCGTCTGGGCCAACCCGTCGGTGCTCGAGGAGGCCGGTCTCGATGCCGACGCCGAGTACTCGTCGATCGACGAGTGGATCACGGCGCTCGAGGCGGTCGAGGAGACCGGCAAGACCCCGCTGTCGGTCGCGACCACCTGGACCCAGGTGAACCTGCTCGAGACCGTGCTGCTGGCCGAGCTCGGCCCCGAGGCCTACGAGGGCCTCTGGTCGGGCGACACCGACTGGGCGGGATCCGACGTGACCGCCGCCCTCGAGGACTTCGAGACGCTCATGGGCTTCACGAACGGCGACCGCGACGGCCTCGACTGGCCCGACGCGACGCAGCAGGTCATCGACGGCCAGGCCGCGTTCAACGTCATGGGCGACTGGGCCGAGGCCTCGTTCGCCGAGGCGGGTCTCGAGCCCGGCACCGACTACACCTTCTTCCCGGTGCCCGGCACCGACGGCGTGTTCGACTTCCTCGCCGACAGCTTCGTGCTGCCGGTGGGCGCCCCGAGCCCCGACGGGGCGAAGGCGTGGCTCGAGACCGTCGGATCGGCCGAGGGCCAGACGGCGTTCAACCAGGCGAAGGGATCCATCCCCGCCCGCACGGACGCCGACACGAGCGACTTCGCGGAGTACCAGCAGACGGCCATCGAGTCGTTCGCGAACGACACGATCGTCTCCTCGCTCGCTCACGGCGCGGCGACGCCCGTCGCGGTGCTGAACCAGATCTCCGACGCGACGAGCAAGTTCACGACGGGCGCGAGCGACCTCGCGACCTACCAGGAAGAGCTCGCCGCCGCTGCGGGCGAGTGACACGATTCGACAGGGGCTCCGGGGCGGCAGCATCAGCCGCCCCGGAGCCGTCTGAGGAGAGGGGGACCACCCGATGAAGGGGATCCGCAAAGCCGGCCCGCCGCTGCTGATGCTCGCGCCGTCGCTCATCCTGCTCGTGGTGTTCGTCTACGGCCTCATCGCCGCGAACTTCTACACCTCGATCACCGACAACCACACGGCCGGGCAGGCCACGGGGCAGCAGCCCACGGTGCTCGTCTGGCTCGACAACTACATCGCGCTGCTCGCCACCGACGACTTCCAGCACTCGCTCATCAACCTGCTGCTGTTCACCGCGGTGTTCCTCGGGGGCGCGATGCTCATGGGCTTCATGTGGGCATGGATCCTCGAGCGTCCCGCCAAGGGCGAGGGGTTCTTCCGGGCGATCTACCTGTTCCCGATGGCCGTCTCGTTCGTCGCGAGCGGTGTCGTCTGGCGCTGGCTGCTGAACAGCAACGAGGGCGAGAGCGCGTCCGGGCTCAACCGGCTGTTCCAGATGATCGGGCTCGACGCGCTGCAGAACCCGTGGTGGAACAACATCACGTTCGGCATCATCGCGATCGCGCTGCCCGCCATCTGGCAGCTGGCCGGCTACGTCATGGCGCTCTTCCTCGCGGGCTTCCGCGGGATCCCCGACGAGCTGCGCGAGGCCGCGCGCATGGACGGCGCGTCGGAGTGGCAGCTCTACCGGTACGTGCTGTTCCCGCAGCTCGCCCCCGTGGCGCTGTCGGCGCTCGTCATCATCGGCCACATGTCGCTGAAGTCGTTCGACCTCATCATGTCGATCTCGAAGCCGGCGAACTACCAGACGAAGGTCCCGGCAGTCGACATGTTCGTGTTCAAGAGCAGCTTCGACTACGCCAACGCGGCCGCGGTCGGAACCGTGCTGCTCGTGATCGTCGCCGTCGTCATCATCCCCTACCTCTGGGCGACCAACCGGAAGGAGCGGAGCCGATGAGCACCACGGCCCTCATCACGACCAAGGGCGCGGCCCCCGCGCCCTCCCCCGTCGTCGGCAGCGACCGGGCGAAGCGCAGCGCATGGCGCACCGCGCGCTACGCGGTCGCGATCCTCTCGGTCATCATCGTCCTCATCCCCGTCTACGTGCTGCTCGTCACGAGCTTCAAGGGCACGGGAGACGCGGCGCCGACCCGCGCGTGGGCGCTGCCCGAGACGTGGACCCTCGAGAACTGGCAGGCGGCCTTCACGGCGCTGTGGCCCTCGATGATGCGCTCGTTCGCGATCGTCATCCCGTCGGCGATCATCTCGTCTGTCCTCGGATCCCTCAACGGCTACGTGCTGTCGCGCTGGTCGTTCCGCGGGGCGAACATCGTGTTCGCCTGCATCCTGTTCGGCATGTTCATCCCGTACCAGGCGGTGATGATCCCGCTGTCGCAGCTGATGATCGGGGCGGGGATCCCGAGCGGCGTTCCCTCGCTGATCCTGCTGCACGTGGTCTACGGCATCCCGATCACGACGCTCATCTTCCGCAACTACTACGAGACCGTGCCCCACGAGCTCGTCGAGGCAGCGCGCGTCGACGGCGCGGGCATGCTGCGCACGTACTGGTCGGTGATCCTGCCGATCTCGATCCCGAGCTTCGTGGTCGTGCTCATCTGGCAGTTCACGAACGCGTGGAACGACTTCCTGTTCGCCGTGTTCTTCGCGTCGAGCCAGAACGGCCCCGTCACGCTCGCGCTGAACAACCTGGCCAACGGCGCGATGCTGCAGAACTACGGCGTCTCGATGGCGGGCGCGCTGCTCGCCTCGTTCCCGCCGCTGATCGTGTACATCCTGCTCGGGAAGTACTTCGTCGGCGGCCTGATGTCGGGCTCGGTCAAGGGCTGACGAACGCACGACGACGGCGCCGGAGAGAGCGAGTTCCCCCGCTTCCTCCGGCGCCGTCGTCGTGCGCCCTGAGGCGCCGTCGCGCTCAGGCCTCGGCGCTCTGCGCCTTCTGCTCGGCGATCTTCTGGCGCACCTCGTCCATGTCGAGGTCGCGCACGGCCGTGACGAGCTGCTCGAGCTGCGGCGCGGGCAGGGCCCCGGGCTGCGCGAAGACGAGGACGCCGTCGCGGAAGGCCATGAGCGTCGGGATGGACGTGATCTGGAAGGCCGCCGCGAGCTCCTGCTGCGCCTCCGTGTCGACCTTCCCGAACACGATGTCGTCGTGCGTCTCGGAGGCCTGTTCGAAGACGGGTGCGAAGCTGCGGCACGGGCCGCACCATTCCGCCCAGAAGTCGAGCAGCACGATGCCGCCCTTCTGGATCGTGTCGTTCAGCGTGTCCTGGGTGATCTCGGTCGTCGCCATCGAGCCAGCCTAACGGCGCGTCGACGGCCGAGGGCCGCCGTCAGTCGGCCAGGCCGGACGCGGCGAGCTCCGCGCCGCCGTGCGCGAGCTCGGCGAGGGCCGCCTCGCTCGTCTCCTCCCCCACCCCGGCCACGAGGTCGGTGAGGATCCGCACGCGCTGCCCGAGCGCGAGCGCGTCGAGCGCCGTCGCCCGGACGCAGTGATCGGTCGCGAGGCCCACGACGTCGACGCGGTCGATGCCGGAGGCGGTCAGGATCTCGGCGACGGCGCGGCCGTCGTCGGCCGTGCCCTCGAACATCGAGTAGGCGGGCACGCCCTGCCCCTTCTTCACGTGGTGCGTGACGGCGCCGGCGTCGAACCACGGGTCGTACTCGGATCCCGCCGTGCCCGCGATGCAGTGCGGCGGCCAGGTGTCCGTCCAGTCCGGATCGTCGCTGATGTGGCCGCCGTTGTCGCTGTCGGGCTCGTGCCAGTCGCGCGAGGCGATGATCGCCCGGTACTGCTCGGCGGTGGTCGCGAGGAACCGGGTCACGCGCGCGGCGACGGCATCTCCTCCGGCCACCGCGAGCGCCCCGTCCTCCGTGAAGTCGTTCTGGAGGTCGACGATGAGAAGCGCGTGTGCCATGCCCCGAGGGTACGTCGCGAGACGCCTCGCGTCAGCCCCGGATGGCGTCCGCGATCGGCACCTCGCCCGTGCCGAAGCGGATCGTGCGCCGGATCGTCGAGTCGTCGGCCAGCACGGCGGCGGCGACCGCCGCGACGTCGGCGCGCGGGACCTGGCCGCGGCCGGGGTCGACCGTCTCGATGCGCCCCGTCGGCTCGTCGAGCGTGAGCGGCCCCGGCCCGAGGATCGTCCAGTCGAGCCCGCTCTCGCGCAGGTGCGCGTCGGCCGCCGACTTCGCGTCGGCGTAGGGGAAGAACGAATCGGTCTCGGGCACGCCGTGGTCGGGGCCCGCCCCGAGGTACGACACCATGACGTAGCGGTCGACGCCCGCCGAGACGGCCGCGTCGATCGACCGGATCGCGGCGTCGCGGTCGACGGCGTAGGTGCGCGCGGCATCGCCGCCGCCGGCGCCCGCCGACCACACGATCGCGTCGCGCCCGGCGAAGAGCGCCGCCAGGGCGTCGGCGCCGAGGCGCTCGACGTCGGCGACGAGAGGAATGGCGCCCGTCGCGGCGACGTCGCCCTCGTGGGCGGGGTCGCGGATCACGCTGACGACCTCGTCGCCGCGCGCCTTGAGAAGAGGGGCGAGGCGCAGTGCCACCTTGCCGTGACCGCCGATGATGAGAACGCGCGACATCCGCGACTCCTTCCGCTGGGGTTCGGGGGAACATCTCCACGCTATCGCCGTGTGCGCCGTCCGGGGCCGTGCGGCCCCATCCTCTGCAGGCAAGGGGTACGATCGACCCCGTGATGGATCGAGGATCCCTGCGGGGAGAGAGGAGGCCGTCGACGCGCTCTGCGTCGGCGACCGCACGGGCCTGACCGCCCGCTCCTTCGCGCGCCCTCGGGGCGCGCTCCCTCATCGACCCATCTGCTACAGAGAGACCCTCACCATGCGTCCCCTCGATGCCGCCCTCATCCGGGCGTCCTTCGCCAATGTCTCCGTGCGCGAGCGCAAGAGCATCGTCCTTCCCGACCTCGACCTCGTCGACTGGGATCGGATCGACTTCCTCGGCTGGCGCGATCCGAAGCTCCCGCTCGTCGGATACGTCGTCGCGATCGTCGACGACGAACCCGTCGGCCTGATGCTCTCGCAGACGCACGCCTCGCCCCGCGGCCGCACGCTGTGCGCGCTGTGCAACGACGTGTACCTGCCGAACCCCGTCGTGCTGTTCGGCGCCAAGCGCGCCGGTGCGGCCGGTCGGCGCGGCGACACCGTCGCCACGTACGTCTGCGCCGCGTTCGAGTGCAACGCCAATGCGCGCCGGACGCCGCGGATGGCCTACACGGGCTTCGACGTCGAGGCCGCCCGCCAGGAGCGCATCGCGCAGATGCGCGAGCGCGTGACGGGCTTCGCCCGCGAGGTGGCCCGCGCCTGACCGCGCGCGGGCCGGTGCCCGGACCCCTCCGGACGCCGGCCCCTCCGGGCGGTACGCTGTGCGCATGCATCGAGTGCTCCCCTCCCTGCGCGTCCGGGCGATCGCCTGATGTCCGCCCTCGAGGCCGCCCGGCGACGGCGATCCTGGTCGAAGGTGACCGACGACGCGCCGACCCGCGAGGAGCTGCTCGAGCTGGTGCAGGCGGCGGGCCGCGTCGCCGATCACTCGAGCCTCGCCCCGTGGCGGCTCATCGAGCTGCGCGGCGCCGACCGCGCGGCTCTCGGCCGCGCGATCGGCGAGGCGACGGGCGAGAAGCCGTCGTCGAAGCCGCTGCGCGCGCCGCTGCTCATCGCGGTCGTCTCGAGCCCGAAGCCCAGCCGGAAGGTGCCCGAGTGGGAGCAGGAGGCCGTGGCCTCCGGCGTCGCCCACCTGCTGAGCCTGCTGCTCGACGAGGCCGGGTGGGGCGTCATCTGGCGCACCGGCGGCTTCGTCCGCGAGCCCGCGATCGCCCGCGCGCACGGCCTCGCCGAGGGCGAGAGGCTGCTCGGCTGGCTCTATGTCGGCGGGCGGCCCGACCGCGAGCGCGCGCCCCGCGCTCTCATCGACCCGGAGGCATTCGTCAGCCGGTTCCCCGGCTGAGGCGCCGCCGCGGATCCCGGGGCGGGGATCCGCGGCGCACGGACCTCAGCTCCGCGTCACCTCGACCTCCACGGCCGACCAGGACAGCGGCGGCAGGGTCAGGCGCACCGCGCCGTCCTCGATCCCCACCCGCTCCAGCGAGCGCAGGCCCACCCGATCCGGCGCATCGAGCGTGTTCGCGCTGTGCCGGTCGCCCCCCTCGGGCACGGCGAGCACCTCCGCCGAGAGGAGCGCGCGCGCCGCGAGGCCGTGCAGGTCGATCGCGACGTCCGCGTCATCCTCGAGCGACCGATTGGCGAGGAACAGGGCGAGCCTGCCGCGCTCCTCGTCCCACGTCGCGACGGCGTCGACCTCGTCGACATCGCCGTAGCGCTTCGTGGGGGCCGTCGACGACGACACCGCCAGGCGGAGGATCCGGCCCCTGGCCATCCGGGACATGCGCGCGAACGGCCAGAACGAGGCCTGCCGCCAGGCGGGCCCTCCCTCCTCGGAGCGGATCGGCGCGATGACGTTCACGAGCTGCGCCTGGTTCGCGATCCGCACGCGGTCCCCGTGCCGCAGCAGGCTGTGCAGGAAGGTGCCGACCACGACGGCGTCGGTGACCGAGTACGCGTCCTCGATGAGCCGCGGGTGGGTGCGCCACGACTCCTGCACGCGATGGGGCTGGTCGTCGGTGTCGAGCCCCGTCTGGTACCAGACGTTCCACTCGTCGAACGAGATGTCCACCTGCTTCCGGTGCCCTCCCGCCGCCTTCACCGCGTCGATCGTCGCGACGACGCCGTCGATGAACTCGTCCATGTCGACCGCCTCGGCGAGGAAGGAGCGGACGTCGCCGTCGTGCTCCTGGTAGTAGGCGTGCATCGAGATGTAGTCGACCTCGTCGTAGGCGTGCGTGAGCACCGTGTGCTCCCAGGATCCGAAGGTGGGCATCTGGCGGTTCGACGAGCCGACCGCGACGAGCTCGATGGACGGGTCGACGAGCTTCATCGCCTTCGCCGCCTCCTGAGCGAGTCGCCCGTACTCGTGAGCCGTCTTGTGGCCGATCTGCCACGGCCCGTCGAGCTCGTTGCCGAGGCACCACAGTCGGATGCCGAAGGGATCCTCGGCTCCGTTGCGGCGGCGCAGATCCGACCAGTGGGTGCCTCCCGGATGGTTGGCGTACTCGACGAGGGCTCGCGCCTCCTCGACGCCCCGGGTGCCGAGGTTGATGGCCTCCATCACCTCCACGTCGGCGGCGCGCGCCCAGTCGACGAACTCGTGCAGGCCGAACGCGTTGGTCTCGATCGTGTGCCACGCGCCGTCGATGCGCACGGGGCGCTCGTCGACGGGGCCGACGCCGTCCTCCCAGCGGTACCCCGAGACGAAGTTGCCGCCCGGATAGCGCACGACGGTCGGGCCCATCTCGCGCACGAGCTCCAGCACGTCGGCGCGGAACCCCCTCTCGTCGGCCGTCGGATGCCCCGGCTCGAAGATGCCCGTGTAGACGCAGCGCCCCATGTGCTCGACGAACGAGCCGAAGAGGCGGTGCGGCACGTCGGCCACCTGGAAGTCGCGGTCGATGGTGATCCTGGCGTGAGTCATGTCCTGTCGGGTTTCCTTTCGCGAGCGTTCTGGTCACTGACCGCCGAGGCCGCTGGTGGCGACGCCCTTGACGATCTGCTTCTGGAAGACGATGAAGACGACGATGAGCGGCAGCGCGGCGAGGACCGCCTGCGCCATCACCTGCGCGTACTGCACGCCGTAGGCGCTGATGACGGTCTGCAGCCCGACCGGCAGCGTCATGAGGGTCGTGTCGTTGATCACGAGGAACGGCCAGAGGAAGTTGTTCCAGGTGGTGATGAACACGAAGATCGCGACCGACGCGAGGATCGGCCGGGACAGCGGGAGCACGATCGACCAGAACACCCGCAGGCGGCTCGCGCCGTCCATCCGCGCCGCCTCCTCGAGCTCGATCGGCACGGCGTCGAAGAACCGCTTGAGGATGAAGACCATCGCCGGCTGCACCACCTGCGGCAGGATCAGGCCCCAGTGCGTGTCGATCAGGTCGAACGCGAGCATCTCGTAGAACAGGGGGATGATGAGCACCTGCGGCGGCACGACGATCGACGCGATGACCGCGACGAACAGCCAGCGCCGTCCGCGGAAGTCGAGCCGGGAGAACGCGTAGGCGGCGAGCGCCGAGATCGCGAGGGTGAGCGCGGTGGTCGCCGCGGACGTCCAGAGGCTGTTGAGCGCCCAGATCCAGACGTTCCCCTGGGAGAGGATCGCCGTGAACGCCTCGGTGGTCGGTCCGCTCGCCCCGATCCACCCCGGATCTCCCGAGGCGGCGTCGGTCTCGGTCTTGAACGCGGTCGCGACCGCCCAGAGGAAGGGCAGCAGCCAGCTCGCCGCGAGGAGCGCGAGCACCGCGAACGCGAGGATCCGCGAGATGCCGAAGGGCCTCTCCCCCGGGCGCCTGGCCCGAATCCGGCGGCGCTCCCCCGGGACGACGAGCGTGCGGGTCGTGGGCAGGGCGGTCATCGCCGCTCCTTCCGTCGGCGGTTCGCGAGAACGGTCTGCGCCGCTCCGACGATGACGATCAGGACGAAGAACACATACGAGATGGCGGCGGAATAGCCGAACCGGTAGCCGACGAAGCCGGCTTCGTAGATGTGCTGCACGATCGAGCGGGTCGTGTCGCTCGAGACGCCCCCGAGCATCTGGTACGCCTGGTCGAACAGCTTGAGGGAGGCGAGCACCTGCAGCAGCACGACGAGCATCGTCGTCGGCCCGAGCTGCGGGAGCGTGATCGAGCCGAGCTGCCGCCATGCGCCCGCTCCGTCGATCGCCGCCGCCTCGTACTGGTGCTGCGGGATGTTCTGGAGCGCCGCGAGGTACAGCAGGAAGTTGAATCCGACCGTCCACCACACGGTCGCGATGACGATCGCGAACATGTTGACGCCGGGGTCCTGCAGCCAGGCGAGCGGCTCCATCCCGAAGAACTCGAGCACGGCGTTCGCGGCGCCGATCTGCGGGTTGAAGATCCACACCCAGATCTGCGAGATCACCGTGGAGGCGAGCAGGTACGGCATGAAGAACGACAGGCGCCAGAGCCACTGGCCGGGAAGGCCGCGGTCGACGAGCAGCGCCATGACGAGGGCGAGCGCCACGAGAGGGACGGTCGAGAGGATCGTGAACCAGACGGTGTTGCCGAGCGACCGCCACATATGCCCGTCGCTCAGCGCCTCCGCGTAGTTCGCGAACCCGACGAAGCCGCCGCCCGCGCCCGTGAGCGACTGGTCGGTGAAGCTGAGGAGGATGCCGTGCAGGATCGGCCAGACGAGGAACAGCGCGAACGCGAGGAGGAACGGCGCGAGGAACAGCCAGCTCGCCACCCGGTCGCCGCGGGCGCCCGCGAGGACGCTGCGGCGGGGCGCCCGTCCGCCCGTGACGATCGACCGCGTGCTGGCGGTGTCGGCGGGCGCGTCGAGGCTCATGACCTGCTCCCGTCCGGATCGGCCGGGTTCGCCTGCGCGAGCAGCGCGTTGACGCGGCGTTCGAAGGCGGCGACGGCCGCGCCGGGATCCGCGCCACGGAGCAGGACGTTCTGCGCGGCCGCGGCGAAGTCTCCCTGGAAGTTCGACCCGGAGCCGGTGAACCAGGCGGACGGGTCGTAGGCGATGTGTTCGGCGGCCTCCGCGTAGTGGGCCTGCGGCACGAGCTCCGCGTATGCCGGCGACTGGGTGACGGGCAGATAGGCCGGGATGTGCCCCGCTTCGGCCCAGCCGAAGGATCCCTGGAGCATGTCGGCCGCGAAGCGGTGGACGAGGTCGCGCCGCGCGGCGTCCGGCCGCTTCTGGTGCGGGAGCACGAACGAGTGCGAGTCGGCGTAGACCGACGGCGTGCCGAACAGCGTCGGGATCATCGTCGCGTCGAACGGGATGCCCGCGTCCTGCATCGTGCGCAGCTCCCACACGCCGGTCAGCAGCATGCCGCTGCGTCCGGTGGCGAACTCGGCGATGGCCGACTGGTAGTCGGCCTGCGTCGCGGCGACCGAGCCGTCGACGAGCCGCTGCATGAACGCGAGCGAGTCGACAGCGGCGCCCGCGTCGATCTCCGCCGTGCCTCCCTCGGGGAACGCCATCGGGGATCCGTGCTGCGGGTAGAGCGTGTAGAACAGGCGCCACAGCTGAGCGGCGTCGCCGAGGTATCCGTAGGAGAGCCCGTTGTCGGGCGCCGCTCCGGCCACCGCCTCGAGCATCTCGATGAACTCGTCGGGAGAGGACACGGGGACGAGGCGCCCCTCGGCGTCGAGCACCCCGGCGGCGGCGCAGATGTCGGTGTTGTACATGAGCACGAAGGGGTGCGCGTCGAGGGCGAGGCTGAACAGCCGATCGCCGACCAGACCCTGCTCCCAGACGGGCCCGGGGAGGGACGACGCGTCGACGCCGAGCTCCGCGAGCCGGTCGAGGTCCCAGGGGTCGAGGAGGCCGCCGGGGGCCCAGCCGGGAACGCGGGTCGCGTGCATCACCGCCACGTCGGGAGCCCGTCCGCCGGCGCCCGCCATCGCGAGCTTCCTGTAATAGGGCGTGCCCCAGGCCAGCACGGTGGGGCGCACGCGGAAGTCGCCCTGCGCCCGGTTGACGTCGTCGAGCAGACCCGACATCGTCACGCCGTCGCCTCCCGAGAGCAGATGCCAGAACTGGAGGGTCTCCGGACCCGATCGCGCCGTCGGCGCGCAGCCGGCGAGCATCGCGGCGCCGGCCGCCGCGGCGGCTCCGGCGAAGAGCTGTCTCCGGGACAGCTGAAGCGGTGGTGTCATGTCACTCCCTTGTGACGCTCCGGCCGCATCGTGCGCCCGGGATCTCGATGCGGCCATGATTACATCGATGTAATCGGGGCGCAAGAGCCATCGCGACGCGCGGGCTCGGCGGATCAGGCGGGCGCGGACCCGCGCGGCACGGCGCGGGTGCTCTCGCGGACGACGAGGCGGTGCGGCAGCGTGATCGAGCGCGGCGGAGCGTCGCGGTCTCCCATGCGGCTGACGAGGAGATCCATCACCGCTTCGGAGAAGTCGACGAGATCGAAGGCGATCGTCGTGAGCGACGGCGTCGTGAAGCGCGAGAGCTGCACGTCGTCGAAGCCCGTCAGCAGCACGTCGCGCGGCACGTCGACGCCGTGAGCGGAGAGCGCCCTCAGCGCCCCCATCGCGAGCGTGTCCGTGAACGCGACGAGCGCGTCGAACGCCGCGCCGCGGTCGAGAAGCGCGCGGACGGCGCGCTCGGACGCCTCGAGCGTCCACTGCTCCGGATCGATCGCGCGGGCCGGGTCGAACGGCAGACCCGCGTCGCTGAGCGCCTCGGTGACGCCCCGCAGGCGGAGGCGGGACGTCGCCGTGGCCCGGGGGTTCTCGAGGTCGCCGCCGAGCACCGCGACGCGGCGCGCGCCCTGCGCGATGACGTGCCGCGTCGCCTCGGCCGCCGCGCCGACGCTGTCGACGCGCACGTGGTCGGCGCCCGGCGCCTCCACCTCGCCGATCATCACGATCGGCGGCAGCCGGTCGGCCTGGGCCACGACGCTGTCCTCGAGGCGCACGGGGTTGAGCACCAGCCCGTCGACGAGCTGAGCCCTGGCGCGTGCGAGCAGATCGCGCTCGCGCTTCGGCTCCGTCGCCGTCTCCTCGATCTGCACGGAGAGCCCGCGGCGGTGCGCCGCCTCGACGATCGCGTGCAGCAGCTCGGACGAGTACGGGGTGTCGAGCGCGGGCAGCGCCAGCGCGATGACGCCCGAACGCCCGCTGCGCAGGCCGCGTGCGCTGAGGTTCGGCACGAAGTCGAGGCGCGCCATGGCGGCCTCGACCCGCTCCCGCGTACCGGGGCGCACGTTCGCCGCGCCCGTCACCACGTTCGAGACCGTCTTCGTCGATACGCCCGCGAGCGCCGCCACGTCGCGCATCGTCGCCCGCACGCCGTCCTCCGTCATGAACCCACCCTAGAGCGCGGCCCGATTCCCACGTGGCAATCGCGCGCCGTGTTCACCGCGAGAGCCGTGGCTGGGGCCGCCCCGGCACGCCCCGAGCCTTGGCGAAGTCCATCGCCAGGGGCCGTGGTGGCGAGGCTTGCCCATCGTTTGCCCATCGTCGCGACGGGCAGGAAATGAAAAGCCCCCGAGATCCGCATGATCTCGGGGGCTTCGTGGAGCCACCTGTCGGAATCGAACCGACGACCTATTCATTACGAGTGAATCGCTCTGCCGACTGAGCTAAGGTGGCGTTCCGCACCGTCTCCGGCACGATCACCAATCTTACACACATCCATCTGGCGAGCTAAATCGCGCGAGCCGGCCGGGCGTGGCGCGTTCAGTCTCCCCCGCAGGTGAGCCCGTCCTCCGGCACCTCGCCGTCGATGAGGAAGCTCTCGACCGCGCCGTCGACGCAGGCGTCGCCGCCTCCGTAGGCCGTGTGGCCCTCCCCCTCGTAGGCGAGGAGCACGCCGCTCGAGAGCTGGTCGGCGAGCGCCTCGGCCCAGGCGAACGGGGTCGCCGGGTCGCCCGTCGTGCCCACGACGAGGATCGGCGCGGCGCCCTCCGCGGTGATCGGCTCCCGCTCGCCGCTCGGCGGGAAGGCCCAGTGCTCGCACAGATCGGGCCCGACCATGTACTCCCAGAGGGTGGCGGCGTCGCCCTGCATGCGCTCCTCGATGTCCTCCCACACGTCGTCGTCCTCGGGCGGGTAGTCCATGCAGTTGTAGGCGTGAAACGCCTCCGTGCTGTTGTCTCCGTAGGTGCCGTCGGGCTCGCGGCCGTTGTAGAAGTCGGCGAGGAACATCATCGTCGACGGGTCGCCCTCGAGGGCGCCGGCGAGCCCCTCGGTGAGGATCGGCCAGTTCTCGGTCGAGTAGAGGGCCGCGAGGATCCCGGTCATGAGCGCGTCGCCGCCGAGCTCGCGGCCGTCGGCGGTGGGCATCGGGCGCGCGTCGGTTTCCGCGAGCAGGGCGCTGAGCTCGCCCAGCGCCTGGTCGGCGGTGCCGCGGAACGGGCAGGCGGACCCGCCGAGACAGCTCTCGAGGTAGGCGCGCAGGGATGCCTCGAATCCGGCCGCCTGCGCCGATCCGACCTCGCTCGCGGGGGCCGACGGGTCGAGGGCGCCGTCGAGCACGAGGCGGCCGGCCCGATCGGGGAACAGCTCGGCGTACGTGGCGCCGAGGAACGTGCCGTACGAGTATCCGAGGTAGTGGAGCTGCTCGTCGCCGAGCACGGCGCGCAGCAGATCCATGTCGCGCGCCGACTGCTCGGTGGTGATGACCTCGAGGAGGTCGCCGGAGTTCTCGTCGCATGCCTCCGCGAACACGGCGTTCGCGGCGTCGACGCTCTCGTCCCACTCGTCGGAGCCGCGGGCGCCGGCGGGGATCCCGTACAGGAACTCGTCCATCTCGTCGGCGCCCAGGCATTCGACGGCCGTCGAGTCGCCGACGCCCCGCGGGTCGAAGCCGACCACGCGGAAGCTGCCGAGCAGCTCTTCGCTGATGCCGTCGTACTGCAGCGACTGCGCGACGTAGTCGACCCCGGATCCGCCGGGGCCGCCGGGGTTGACGAGCAGCGAGCCCACCGGATCGGCGGGCAGGTCGGCCGGTCGGACGACGGCGAGCTCGATCTCGCCGGCCTGCGGGTCGTGCCAGTCGAGGGGCGCCTCGATCGTCGCGCACTGCAGGTCGACCTCGCCCTCCGCGTCGTCGCACGCGCCCCACTCGGGCTGCTGGTCGTAGAACGGCAGCAGCTCGTCCGGAACGCCGTCGGTGACGGGCTGCGGCTCCTCCGCCGGAGCGAAGCGGCCTCCCGCGACGGGCGAGAGCGGGTTCGTGCAGGCGGCGAGCGAGGCGGCGATCGCCCCGACGCCGACGAGGGCGACGAGGGCGCGCGCGACGCCGCGCGGACGACGGCGAGCGGTCATGGGGTCCTTCCGCTGGTGATCGTGATGAGCAGGCTCTCGAGCGCCAGCGTCGGCTGCGCGTTCTGGTCGAGCAGCCCGCGCGTGCGGGCCAGATCGTCGAGCACGGACAGCGTGCGGGTCGCCTCCCACCCGGAGGCGAGCGCCCGCAGCTCGTCGGAGAGCTCGGCGTTGATGAGCGGCGCGCCGTGCCCCATCTGCAGCATGAGCACGTCGCGGTACAGGGAGAGCAGATCAGTGAGCACGCGGTCGAGGCCGTCGCGCACGCTGCGCTTGGCGCGTCGCTCCTGGTCCTCCTTCAGCGCGTTGAGCTGAGAGCGCACGGCGGGCGGCACGCGCCCGCCGTCGTCGATGCCGAGCGTGCGCAGGAGCGCCTCCCTCTCGGCTTCGTCGCGCTCCGCGGTGAGCGCCTTGGCGTCGTCGTTCGCCGCCTGCACGATGCGCCCGGCCACCTCGACGGCGTCGGAGATGCCGCGCGCCCGCAGCACGTCGCGGAGGGTGCGGTCGCGCCGTTCGCGGGAGGCCTCGTCGGTGGCGAGCCGCTGCGCCATCCCGATGTGCCGCTGCGCGTGCCGCGCCGCCTGCTCGGCGAGCGCGGGGTCGACGCCGGTGCGCTCGACGAGGAGCCGCGCGACGTCGTCCACCTCGAGCTCGCGCAGGCGGAGCACCCGCACCCTCGAGCGGATCGTGGGGAGCAGGTCGGCGTCGCTCGGCGCGCACAGCACCCAGATGGTCTGCTCCGGCGGCTCCTCGAGCGCCTTCAGCAGCACGTTCGAGGTGCGCTCGGTCATGCGGTCGGCGTCTTCGACGACGATGACGCGGTATCGCCCCGTCGACGGGGCGTAGTAGGAGCGCTCGACGATCTCGCGCGCCTGCCTGATGGTGATGATGACGCCCTCGGTGCGCAGCCGCGTGAGGTCGGGGTGGGTGCCCGCGAGCACCTGCCGCATGGTCTGCTCGTCATGCGGGCCGTCGGCGATGAGCGCCGCGGCGAACGCGAGCGCGAGCGTGGATCGCCCCGATCCCGGCGGGCCGGTGATGAGCCAGCCGTGCGCGAGCTGGGCGGGGTCTCCCGCGGCCGCGCGGAGGGTCGCGACCGCCTGCTCCTGCCCCAGCACGTCGCCCCACGGCACGGCGGGCGCCTCGGTGGTCGTCATGCCTCTCAGCCTAACGAGGGCATCCGACGCCGGACCTCGGCGAGGATCCGCGCCGCGATCTCGTCGGGCGGCAGCGTCGCGTCGATCACGAGGAAGCGGTCGGGCTCGGCCTGCGAGAGGTCGAGGTAGGCGCGGCGCACCCGCTCGTGGAACTCGGCGCGCTCGGTCTCGAGCCGGTCGAAGGGCTTGTCGTCGGCGTCGAGCCGCCGCCGCGCCTCGGCGGGATCGAGGTCGAGCAGCACCGTGAGGTCGGGGAGCGCCCCCTCGACCGCCCAGAGCGACAGGTCGCGCACCTCGCTCGCGCCGAGCGCGCGCGCCGCGCCCTGGTAGGCGACGGAGGAGTCGAGGTAGCGGTCCTGGATGACGACATCCCCCCGCTCGAGCGCGGGGCGCACCGTCGACGCGACGTGGTGGGCGCGGTCGGCGGCGAACAGCAGCGCCTCCGCGCGAGGACCGAGATCGCCGCGGTGGTGCAGCACGAGCTCGCGCAGCGTCGCGCCCACCTCGGTGCCCCCCGGCTCGCGGGTGCGCACGACGCGCCTGCCGCGCGCCTCGAGCTCGTCCCGCAACCGCTCGGCCTGCGTGGTCTTGCCCGAGCCGTCGCCGCCTTCGAAGGTGATCCAGAGTCCGCGCGGCGCGGCGGGGGTCATTTCTTCTTCTTCGCGGTCGTCGTCCTGCGCGTCGTCGTGCGCTTCTTGGCCGGCCCCTTCGCGCGCTTGTCGGCGAGGAGCTGCACGGCGCGCTCGAAGGTGACGTCGTCGACGCTCTCGCCGCGCGGGATCGTCGCGTTGGTCTCGCCGTCGGTGACGTACGGCCCGAAGCGGCCGTCCCTCACCTTGATCGGCTTGCCGCTCGCGGGATCCTCGGCGAACTCCTTGAGAGCGGTCGCCTGCCGGCGCGCGCCGTACTTCGGCTTCTTGTAGACCTCGAGCGCCTCGTCGAGCGTGATGTCGAAGATCTGCTGCTCGGCCTCGAGCGACCGCGAGTCGGCGCCCTTCTTCAGGTAGGGGCCGTAGCGCCCGTTCTGCGCCGTGATCTCGTCGCCGGACTCGGGGTCGACGCCGACCACGCGCGGGAGGCTCAGGAGCTTCAGGGCCGTGTCGAGGTCGATCGTCTCGGGCGACATGCTCTTGAACAGCGAGGCGCGACGCGGCTTGGGCGCCGCCGCCTTCTTCGCGGTCTTCTTCGGCTTCTCCTCGACGATCTCGCCCGTCGCCGGATCCGCGGCCGCCTCGTCCTCGGGCTCCTGCTCCTCGAGGTAGGGACCGAACCGGCCGTCCTTCACGACGACGACCTTCCCGCTGTCGGGGTTCTCCCCGAGCACGCGGTTGCCCGCGACGGGGGCGTCGATGAGCTCCTGCACCTTCTCGGGCGTGAGCTCGTCGGGGGCGAGCTCCTCGGGGACGTTGATGCGACGCGGATCGGCGTCCTCGGCCGCCTCCGGATCGACGACCTCGAGGTAGGGGCCGTACTTGCCGAAGCGCAGGGTCGCGGTGTCGGTGATGCGGGTCGCGTTGAGCTCGCGCGCGTCGATCTCCCCGAGGTTGTCGACGATGTTGCGCAGCCCGGGGTGCCCGTCGCCGCCGAAGTAGAAGGACTTCAGCCAGTCGGAGCGGTTCTCCTCACCCCGGGCGATGCGGTCGAGGTCCTCCTCCAGCTCAGCGGTGAAGTCGTAGTCGACGAGCTCGGCGAAGTGCTGCTCGAGCAGGCGGACGACGCTGAACGCGAGCCACGTCGGCACGAGGGCCTGGCCCCGCTTGGACACGTATCCGCGGTCGAGGATGACGCCGATGATGCTCGCGAAGGTCGAGGGCCTGCCGATGCCGCGCTCCTCGAGCGCCTTGACGAGGCTGGCCTCGGTGTAGCGGGGCTTCGGGGACGTCGCGTGCGCCTTCGCCTCGGCCTCGCGCACGTCGAGGACGTCGCCTTCGGCGACCTGCGGGAGCTGCTGGTTCTGGTCCTCGTCGTTCTTGTGGCGCTTCTCGTCGGTCGACTCCTCGTACGCCTCGAGGAAGCCCTTGAACGTGTAGACGGTTCCGGAGGCGACGAACTCGAGCGACTCCGATCCGGCGTCGGCGGCGAGCGTCACCGTCGTCGTCTCGAGCTTCGCGTCGGACATCTGGCTGGCGATCGTGCGCTTCCAGATGAGCTCGTACATGCGCAGCTCGTCGCGTCCCAGCTGCCCCTTGACCTCCTTGGGCGTGCGGAACGAGTCGCCCGACGGGCGGATCGCCTCGTGCGCCTCCTGCGCGTTCTTCGACTTGGAGGCGTACATGCGCGGCTTCGCCGGCACGGCCCTGTCGCCGTAGAGCGCGACCGCCTGCGAGCGCGCGGCCTGCACGGCCTGCGCGCTGAGGTTGGTCGAGTCGGTGCGCATATAGGTGATGTATCCGCGCTCGTAGAGGCTCTGGGCGACCGACATCGTGACCTTGGCGGTCATCCCGAGCTTGCGCCCCGCCTCCTGCTGGAGCGTGGAGGTGGTGAAGGGCGCGTAGGGGCGCCTCGTGCCCGGCTTCGACTCGACCTTGGTGACGGTCGCGGATCCGGCCTCGTCGATCGCCTGGGCGAGCGTCGTCGCCCGCTTCTCGTCGAGGACGACGACGGGCTTGGTCAGCTGTCCCCTGTCGTCGAAGTCGCGGCCGGCGGCGAGGGGGGCGCCGTCGACGCGCGCGAGGCGGATCGAGAAGGACTCCGCCTGGCGGGCGGCGAGCGCGGCGATGGACCAGTACTCGGCGGAGACGAAGGCCATTCGCTCGCGCTCGCGCTCGACGACCATGCGCGTCGCCGCGGACTGCACGCGTCCCGCGCTGAGCGCCTGGCCGGAGCTGCCGGAGCCGACCTTGCGCCACAGCACGGGCGAGACGTCCCATCCGTAGAGGCGGTCGAGGACGCGACGCGTCTCCTGCGCGTCGACGAGGGACGTGTCGAGCTCGCGGGTGGACTCGACGGCCTTCTGGATCGCATCCTTCGTGATCTCGTGGAAGACCATGCGCTTGACGGGGACCTTGGGCTTGAGCGTCTCGAGCAGATGCCAGGCGATGGCCTCTCCCTCGCGGTCCTCATCAGTCGCGAGCAGGAGCTCGCTCGCTCCCTTCAGGGCGCGCTTGAGCTCCGCGACGGTCTTCGTCTTGCGATCGCTCACGACGTAGTAGGGAGCGAAGCCGCCGTCGACGTCGATCGAGTACTTCCCGAACTTCGCGCGGTCCTTCTCGGGGATGTCGCGCTTATCCGCGAGGTCGCGGATGTGGCCGACCGAGCTGAGGACCTCGTACTCGTCGCCGAGGTAGCTCTGGATCGAACGCATCTTCGTGGGCGACTCCACGATGACGAGCTTCTTGCCTTCAGCCAAGGGGCGTCCTTTCTTCGATGCACACCATACACACCGCGCGCTGAGCGACTTCGCGGGGTCGAGCGGCGGGAGGAGGGCGTGCTCCGGGCGGTCCTCCGCGGGGGCGGATCGTCCGGCGCGCCGGCGGGTGGGGGTCCTGCCCGCGCGACGGCGGACACGGGGAGGCCGGCGGACTCCCCTGAGACCATGATCGTCGCTTCTCGGCCCGGGAGATCGCAAATCGCGAGATCCGCGTGCCTCGCACCCGCGAGATGCGCGGTCCGGTCCGCACGGCGTCTGCGGCGGTCATGCGCGTCTCCTCGTCGCGGCTATCCGCCGAGGGCGACCCCGACCTCGGCGAGGAACGCAGCCGGGTCGACGGGGACGCCATCGACGTGGGTCTCGAAGTGGAGGTGGCATCCCGTCGAGTCGCCGGAGGATCCCTCTGCGCCGATCTGCTGACCGGAGACCACGTCATCGCCCGCGTTCACGAAGATCCCCGACGCGTGCATATGGAGGTAGACCGTCTGCACGCCCGAGCCGTGGTCGATGACGATGGCTCCGTTGCCTCCGTATCGGGTTCCGAACCCCGCGTCCGTGACGGTGCCGGAAGCCGCGGCCCAGATGGGCGCGTCGCAGCCGGAGGAGAAGTCGACGCCCTGATGAAGCCGGCGATCGCCGTGGATCGGATGGATGCGCCATCCGTAGGCGTCCGTCACGACGCCTGCGCTGGGACGCGCCCAGCCGAGGTCGTTCACGTCGCCGTCGGATCCGCCGCCCGCGGGCGGCGGGCCGGCGCGCGCTGACGCCGAGACGGGGATGCCGGCGAACGCGCCTCTGACCTCGATCGTGGCCTCTCGCTCATCGATGACGCAGGTCGCGAGGTGGGTCCCCTGCGCGGCGGCGAGGCGCCCCGATCGGGCACAGGGCTCTCCCGCGGCGAAGCCCGCGAGCGCGTCGGCCGCGGCGAGGGCGGCCCCGTCGGCGACGCCCTGGAGGCGCTGCGCCTCGGTCGCGGCCGCTCCGACCGAGACGAGGCCGATCGCCAGCGCCCCGGTGACGGCGACCACGCCGGCCTGCAGCACGGCGCCGGCCATCAGGTCCCTCCCGCCAGCGCGCACCCGGTCGCCTCGAGCGGGATGCTCGCGACGGCGAGGCGGAACGACGTGCTCGCCGTCACGCAGACGAGCTCGCCCTCCTCGCTGACGCGCACGTCGGCGCCCGGCACCTGGGCGGTGACCGCTCCGGGCGCGCGGTCGGGTTCGTCGCGGGCGACGAGCCGCGCCGCGTCGGCCGCCGCATCCTGCAGCCGCACCTGCGTGCCCGCCGCCGACAGGGCGCCGACGGCGATCACGAGCACGGCCGCGACGGCGGGGAGGGCGACCGCCGCCTCCGCCGAAGCGGATCCGCGGTCGCCCCCGAGACAGCTCATGCCCATGTCAGGGCACCTGCAGCGCGCGTTCGACGATGCCGTTCAGCAGCTCCTGCACTCCGCCGGATCGCATCACCGCGACGAGCGCGCCGGCGATGGCCACCGCTCCCATTGTCACGATCGCGTACTCGGCCGTGTTGGCGCCCTCTTCGTCGCGCCACAGGTCCGTCAGCGTCCTCATGTCCGTTCCTCTCTTCTCTTCCTCTTCGGTGTCCGCCGGCTCATCCGGCGAAGTCGGGCAGGGGCGTGCTCTGCAGCACGGCCAGGAGCATCGGCGCCACGCCGAGCAGCAGGAAGGCCGGGAGCGTGCAGACGCCCATGGGCAGCAGCAGGCGCGTTCCGATGCGAGCGCCCGCGAGGCGCCCGGCCGTCCGAGCGCGATGCCGCTGGTGGGAGGCCTCGGCGCGCAGCAGCTCGACGGCGGGGACGCCCGCTTCGCGGGAGAGGGCCAGCACGCGCCGCACCCCGGCACCCTCCCCCAGCGCGCTCGTCCTCATCCACTCGGCGGCCCGTCCCAGCACCTCCTCGCCGCGTTCGACCGAGACGCCGCCGGTGAGCGCGATCGCGAGCAGCTCCTCGTGGATGCCGGGGGTGCCGGCGGGCGGGCGCGTCGTCCGCACGATGCGCCCGGTCCAGAGTCGGGAGGCGAGCACGAGCAGGAGCCCGCCGCCGAGGCAGAGCGCCCCGGGAAGGCTGCCGAGCAGCACGCCGACGGGATCGAGTCCGAGCCCGAGGCCGACGACGACGCCGAGCACGGGCAGCCAGGCCATGAGACGCGCGGATGCGGCGGGCTCCGCGAGCGCCACGCGCACGTCGTCGCGCACCTCCTCAGCGTCGCGCAGAGACCGTGCGACGCCCCGCAGCGTCTCGGCGAGCGGCGCGCCGACCGTCTCGGCGACCTCCCATGCGGCCGCGACGTCGCCCCACGCCGTGCCGTCTTCGGCGAGCCCCCGCGTCGACCGGGACCGGTCAGGCTGCTGCGCGGCGATCGCCGCCGCCAGAGGCGCCCCCGCCTCGGCGCGATCGACGATCTGCCGCGCGGCCGCGTCGCCCGCATCGGCGATGTGCCGCCACGCGCGAGCGGGGCTCGCTCCGGCCTCGAGGAGGACGGCGAGGGACAGGATCGTCTCGGCCGCGTCGTGCACGGTCTCCTCCCGCCGACGCGTCAGGACTCCCACGGCCGCACCTCCTCGATCTCGAGGCGCCCGCCGCGCACCGCCAGTTCGCCGACCGCGGCGAGCTGACGCGATCCGTCGGCGCGGCGCACCACGTGCAGGACGAGGTCGAGCGCGCTCGCGGCCTGCCGGGCGACGGCGGAGTCGTCCCACCCGGCGAGCGCTCCGAGCGCCTCGAGCCGCGCGGGCACGTCGACGAGCCCGTTGGCGTGCAGAGTGCCCGCTCCACCGTCGTGGCCCGTGTTGAGCGCCGTCAGCAGATCCCGGATCTCCTCGCCCCGGCACTCTCCGACGACGATGCGGTCGGGCCGCATGCGCAGCGATTCCCGGACGAGGCGCGCGAGGCCGATGCCGCCTGCTCCTTCGCGGTTCGCCTGCCGCGCCTCGAGCGCGATGTGATGCGGGTGCCGCAGCTGGAGCTCGGCGACGTCCTCGATCGTCACGATCCGCTCGCGCCGCGACGCGCAGGCGAGGAGCGCCCCGAGGAGCGTGGTCTTCCCGCTGCCCGCGCCGCCCGTGATGAGCACGTTGGCGCGCGCGTCGACGATGCCTCCCAGCCAGTCGCGCACCTCGGGAGGGAAGGATCCGCCGCGGCACAGGCCGTCGAGGTCGATCTCGCGCACGCGCGGCACCCGCACCGAGATGGCGGTGCCCGCGGACGCGATCGGCGCGAGCGCGACGTGCACGCGCACGCCGCCGGAGAGGCGCACGTCGATGAGGGGAGAGCTGTCGTCGACGTGCCGGCCGCCTCGCGCGACGAGGTCGGTCGCGAGATCGCGCACCTCGCGCTCGGACGCGCGCCAGGAGGGGACGGGCTCGGCGCCGCCGCCGCGATCGACGAACAGCCCGGCGTCGCCGTTGACGAACAGGTCGGTCACGCTCTCGTCGGCGACGAACCGCGCGAGCGGCCCGAAGGCGTCGAGGTCGGGTGGTGGAGGAGCCGCCGGGCCTCCGGACGCACCGCGCGCCGTCCGCGGCCCCGGGGCCGCCCCGCGCCGCTCGACGACGAATCTCTCTGCCATGGGGGCGACGCTAGGAGCGGCGCGATGCCCCCGGCAGGAGAGCGGGCGTCGGCCTCAGATAACCCCGCGGGATCCGCCCCTGTGGAGACGAGGTCGGGGGTGCCGCGGCGGCATCCCTCCTTTCGGAGGTAGTCGCATCCGACGCGACGGCCGTATCGTCAAGGAAGGGTCGCCCGTCCGCATCATCGCGCGGTGCGGGCGGCGCCATCCGCACGAAGGGGCGTCGCCGCAGAGCAGCGCGGCGCTCCCCGCTGAGAGCCGCGAAGGAGCGCGCACATGAGCCAGCAGATCGATCACCTCATGAACGAGGATCGCCGCTTCCCGCCGAGCGAGGAGTTCGCCGCGAACGCGGTGGCTTCCCCGGATCTCTACAAGGCGGCGTCCGCCGACCGCCTCGGCTTCTGGGCCGACCAGGCGCGGTCGCTCCTCACTTGGCACACGCCGTTCTCCGAGGTCCTCGACTGGTCGAATCCGCCGTTCGCGAAGTGGTTCGCAGACGGCGAGCTGAACGTCGCGTACAACTGCCTCGATCGCCACGTGGAGGAGGGGAACGGCGACCGCGTCGCCTTCCACTTCGAGGGCGAGCCCGGCGACACCCGTACCATCACGTACGCGGAGCTCACCGAGGAGGTCAAGCGCGCCGCGAACGCGCTGAGCGAGCTCGGCATCGGCCGCGGCGACCGGGTGGCCGTCTACCTGCCGATGATCCCGGAGGCGGTCGTCTCGCTACTGGCCGTGGCGCGTCTCGGCGCGATCCACTCCGTCGTGTTCGGCGGGTTCAGCGCCGACAGCCTCCGCTCGCGCATCGACGACGCGGGAGCGAAGCTCGTCATCACGGCTGACGGCGGGTATCGCAAAGGGCGCGCGTCCGCGCTCAAGCCCGCGGTCGACCAGGCGCTGTCCGATCGCGGAGACGGCGTGCAGGCGACCGTCGAGAACGTGCTCGTCGTCCGCCGCACCGGTCAGGACGTCGACTGGTCGGACGAGCGCGACCTGTGGTGGCACGACGTCGTGCCTCAGGCGTCGGCCGACCACACGGCGGAGGCCTTCCCCGCCGAGAACCCCCTCTTCATCCTCTACACGTCGGGCACGACGGGGCGCCCGAAGGGGATCCTGCACACGTCCGGCGGGTACCTCGCGCAGGCGGCGTTCACGCACCGCAACGTGTTCGACCTGCACCCCGAGTCGGACGTGTACTGGTGCACGGCCGACATCGGCTGGATCACGGGGCACAGCTACGCGGTGTACGGGCCCCTCGCGAACGGGGCCACGCAGGTGCTCTACGAGGGCACCCCCGAGCACCCCGAGCCCGGCCGCTGGTGGGACATCATCGAGAAGTACGGCGTGACGATCTTCTACACGGCCCCCACGGCCGTCCGCGGGTTCATGAAGCAGGGGCGGCAGATCCCGCAGAAGCGCGACCTGTCGTCGATCCGCCTCCTCGGCTCGGTCGGCGAGCCGATCAACCCCGAGGCGTGGATGTGGTTCCGCGAGGTCATCGGCGGCGGGAAGACCCCCATCGTGGACACCTGGTGGCAGACGGAGACCGGCGCGATCATGATCTCGGCGCTGCCGGGCATCACGACCGCGA
Organism: Microbacterium sp. gxy059; assembly: GCF_050958665.1. Lineage (NCBI taxonomy): Bacteria > Bacillati > Actinomycetota > Actinomycetes > Micrococcales > Microbacteriaceae > Microbacterium > Microbacterium sp. gxy059. The sequence continues at coordinate 59,000 of NZ_JAMXWT010000019.1, forward strand.
AGCCCGGATCCGCGCAGGTGCCGCTGCCCGGCATCGCGATCGAGGTCGTCGACGAGAAGGGCGAGGCCGTCGGCAACGACGCGGGGGGCCTGCTCGTCGCGACCGAGCCGTGGCCGAGCATGCTGCGCGGCATCTGGGGCGACCCCGACCGCTTCGTCGAGACCTACTGGCGGATGTTCCAGGACAAGGGCTTCTACTTCGCGGGCGACGGGGCTCGCCGCGACGAGGACGGAGACATCTGGCTCCTGGGCCGCGTCGACGACGTCATGAACGTCTCGGGTCACCGCCTCTCGACGGCGGAGATCGAGTCGGCGCTCGTCGCGCACGAGGCGACGGCGGAGGCCGCCGTGGTCGGCGCGAGCGACGAGACCACCGGACAGGCGGTCGTGGCCTTCGTCATCCTCAAGGAGAGCTTCCTGCGCGAGCACACCCCGGAGGGGCTCGCGCAGGCGCTCCGGGCGTGGGTCGGCGAGCAGATCGGCCCCATCGCCCGTCCGCGCGACGTCTACATCGTCGGCGAGCTGCCGAAGACCCGGTCGGGCAAGATCATGCGGCGCCTCCTGCGCGACGTGGCCGAGGGGCGCGAGGTCGGCGACACGACGACGCTCGCCGACACGGCCGTCATGTCCACGATCAGCTCGCAGGTGAAGTGATCCGCTGACCGCACGCGATGAGGGCCGGAACGGATCCGTTCCGGCCCTCATCGCGTGCGGTGATCAGGCGATCTCGAACGCCACCTCGACCTCGACGGGCGCGTCGAGCGGCAGCGAGGCGACGCCGACGGCGGAGCGACTGTGGGCCCCCGCCTCGCCGAAGATCTCGCCGAGCACGTCGCTCGCGCCGTTGATCACCCCGGGCTGCCCCGTGAAGGCCGGGTCGGAGGCGACGAAGCCCGTCACCTTGAACACCCCGGCGATCCGGTCGACGCCGCCGACCGCGGCGGCCGCGGCGGCGAGCGCGTTCAGCGCGCACGTGCGGGCGAGGGCCTGCGCGTCGGCGGCGGGAACGAACCCGTGTCCGTCGCCGACCTTGCCGGTCTCGGGCAGGGCCCCGGCGACGAACGGCAGCTGCCCGGAGGTCCACACGAGGTCGCCGTGCACCTTGGCGGGAATGTAGGCGGCGACGGGCGCCGCGACGTCGGGGAGCGCGATCCCGAGCTCCGCCAGGCGAGCGGAGACGCTCACTGCGCGTCTCCGAACTGCTTCGCGGCCTCGGCCGCCGCGCTGAGGCCGGCGTTGGCCTCTCCCCCGCCGACGGGGCGCTTCAGGTAGGCCACGAGCCCGCCGTCGGCGTTCGGCACGACCTGCACGAGCTCCCAGCCCTGCTTGCCCCAGTTGTTCAGGATCGCGGCGGTGTTGTGGATCATCAGCGGAGTGGTGAGGTACTCCCAGGTGGTCACGGATTCTCCCGTCGAAGTGGCGTGTCGGACGCTGTGGATCGGGTCGAAGAACGGTGAGCGGACGCGACCGTTGTCAGCCTTCTCCTTTAGCATCACCCTATGCCCCATGCGAAAAGGACGACCAGCGGCGTGCTCGGCGGCCTGCTGGGCCTCATCGGCCTCAGCGCCGTGGCGGGTGTGCTCGTCACCGCCACGGTGACCCCCGCGATCGCCGTGACGAGCTACGCCTCGTCGAGCGCGATCTCGCTGTTCGAGAACATCCCCGGCTACCTCAAGGTCGATCGCCCCATGGAGCCGACGACGCTCTGGGCGAAGAAGAGCGACAGCGACGAGTACTACGAGCTCGCGTCGTTCTACGACCAGAACCGCGAGCCGGTCGAGTACACCGATGTGGCGCCCGCGGTCTACGACGCGCTGCTCTCCAGCGAGGATCCCCGCTACTACGAGCACGGGGGCGTCGACCTCATCGGCACGACGCGCGCGCTCCTCAGCAACGCGACGAGCGACAGCACGCAGGGCGGATCGTCGATCAGCCAGCAGTACGTCAAGAACGTGCAGGTGCAGGCGTGCGAGCGGCAGGCGGAGGGCGAGACCCAGGAGGAGGTCGATGAGATCCGCGTCGAGTGCTACAACGACGCGATCACGGCCGAGGGCACCGAGGGCTACAAGCGCAAGCTGCAGGAGATGCGGTACGCGATCACGATCGAGCAGGAGTACTCGAAGGAGGACATCCTCATCGGGTACCTGAACCTCGCGAACTTCGGCGGCACGACCTACGGCATCGAGGCCGCGGCGCAGCGCTACTTCAGCACGTCGGCCTCCGACCTCACGCTCGCGCAGGCCGCGACGCTCGCCGGCATGGTGCAGAACCCCAACACGTATCGCATCGACCGCACCGACGGATCCGTCCAGTACAAGGACGGCACGATGCACAACAGCGCGGAGGACGGCTACGCGCTCACGAAGGACCGCCGCGACTACGTGCTGAGGCGCATGGCCGAGGAGGGCAAGATCACGGCCGACCAGCGCGACGCCGCGTACGAGGAGGCGGTCGAACCCAAGATCAGCCACCGGGAGCAGGGGTGCGCCGCCGCGGGCGGCACGGCCTACTTCTGCCAGTACGTGAAGAACACGATCCTCTTCGACGATCGCTACTCCGCGGCCTTCGGCGAGACCTTCGACGAGCGCAGCGATCTGCTGACGCGCGGCGGCCTCGACATCTACACCACGCTCGACAACGAGCTGCAGTTCCAGGCGCAGAAGACCATGGAGAACCACGTGCCCTCGCACGTGGACTACATGAATCTCGGCGCGACCACCGTCCAGCTCGAGAACAGCACGGGGCGCATCCTCTCGATGGCGCAGAACACCCACTTCAACGAGAACGAGACCACGGGAGACGGCGAGTCCTCCCTCGTGTATGCCGCTGACCAGAAGGTCGGACGCTCCAACGGGTTCCCCGCGGGATCGACCTACAAGATCTTCACGATCATCGACTGGCTCGAGAACGGACGCAGCGTCAACGAGCGCCTCGACGGTCGCGTCGGGCGCGCCTATCCGATGTCCTGCGACGGTCAGCCCGCCGGCAGCTTCACGCCGGTGCGGGGCGACAACTTCGGCGGATCCGGCGGCAGCGTCGACACCGTCCGCAACTTCACGGGCCTGTCGCTCAACACCGGCTTCTACGCCATGGCTTCGCAGCTCGACGTCTGCGAGATCCACAAGGTCGCCGACCGCATGGGCGTGACCTTCGGCAACGGCGACTCGGTCGTCCCCGACGGCTTCCCCGGCGCCTTCAGCATCGTCGGATCGTTCAACGTCGCGCCCCTCGCGATGGCCGCCGTCTACGGCGCGGTGGCGAACAACGGCGAGCGGTGCGAGCCGACGGCCATCCTCAGCGTCAAGGACGGCTCCGGCGACGAGCTGACGATGCCAGACACCTCCTGCGAGCAGGTCCTCGACCCGAACATCGCCGCGACGACCGCCTTCGACATGGCGCGCGTGATGGAGGGCGGCCAGACCGGAAGCTCCGCGAACGTCGGCGACGGCATCCCCACCTTCGGCAAGACGGGAACCCACGAGTTCGAGCACACCTGGATGATCCAGTCGTCCAGCAAGGTGACGACCGCGGCGTGGCTCGGCAACGCGACGGGCAACGTGAAGTTCCAGGGCAACTGGGAGGCCGGGATGCCCCTCACCGACATCCGCTACCCGCTCTCCCGCGAGAACCAGGCGGCCGCGAACGCCAAGTACGGCGGAGACCCGTTCCCCGAGCCCGATCAGGAGCTCATCCGCGTCGTCCAGAAGGACGTGCCGAACGTCGCCGGCCGGTCGATCGAGGAGGCCACGAACATCCTCCGCGGCGCCGGGTTCCAGGTGACGCAGGGCGGCGAGGTCTCCGGATCGCAGGACAAGGGCCGCGTCGAACGCACCGATCCGAGCGGGCAGGCGCCCGCGGGGTCGATGATCACGATCCTCGTCTCGAACGGCAAGGGCACGACCGTGCCGAACGTCGTCGGCCGCGCCCCCGCTCAGGCGATCTCGCAGCTCGCCGAGGCGGGACTCGACGGAAAGCTCGGCTCGTGCACGAAGAGCGACGACGCGCCGGGCCGCGGCGTCGTCACGAGCACCGACCCCGGCGCGGGCGAGGATCTCAGCCGCGGCGACACCGTGCGCGTGAACTACGAGCGCGACAAGTGCCGCGGCGGAGACGACTGATGCCGTCGCGTCGCGGAGCGCTCGCCGCGGTCGGCGCGGCGGGCGCTCTCGGCGCGGCCGCCTGGGGCATCGGCGTCGAGCGCTACCTCTTCACGGTGCGCAGCCACGTGGCGCGCGTGCTCGCGCCCGGCTCGGCCCCGATCCGCGTGCTGCACCTCAGCGACATCCACATGGCGCCCTGGCAGCACCGCAAGCAGCGCTGGATCGCGCGCCTGAGGAGCCTGCGCCCCGATCTCGTGATCGACACGGGCGACAACCTCGGGCACGCCGACGGGCTCGCGGGCGTCCGAGCGGCCCTCTCGCCGTTCGCCGGCACGCCGGGCGTGCAGGTGCACGGGTCCAACGACATCTGGATGCCCGCGCCCCGCAACCCGTTCCGCTACTTCCTCGGTCCGTCGTCGCGGCAGCCGTCCGCGCCGAGGCAGGACGTCGAGGCGCTCGACCGCTTCCTCGGCGACGACCTCGGGTGGTTCGACCTCAACAACGCGGCGGTGTCGTTCGACATCCGCGGCCAGCGTCTCCGCTTCCTCGGCACCGACGACCCGCATCACGACCTCGACGACTGGAGCGCCCTCGACGCGAGCGCGGCGACGATGGCCGACGGCGGACTCTCGATCGGCGTGACCCACGCGCCGTACCGACGCGTGCTCGACGGCTTCGTCGACCGCGGCGCCGACATGATCTTCGCCGGCCACACCCACGGCGGGCAGGTGCGCGTGCCGGGGGTGGGCGCGCTCGTCGCCAACTGCGACCTGCCGCTGCGCCAGACCCGCGGCCTCTCGGTCTGGGAGCACGACGGACGCCGCGTGCCTCTCAACGTCAGCGCGGGCCTCGGTCACTCGATCTACGCGCCCGTGCGATTCGCGTGCCGCCCCGAGGCGTCGCTCATCACCCTCGCCCCGCGCCGCTGATCATCCCTCGCCGAGCCGCGCGACGCCCGTGACCCGCCCCGCGTCATCCGCGAGGATCCGCACGATCTCGCGCCCCGCGAGCAGATAGTCGTCGGAGAGCCGCCACAGCGGCTCCCTCCGGGCGGGATCGTACGCGAGCAGGCCGCCCCCGTGCGCCGCCCCGTAGATCATGCTCTCGCCGAGCAGCACGCTGTCGCCTCCCCGCGCGAGTGGCACCTCGCGCGCGATCTCGGGCAGCTCCACGGCCGGGGCGTCCTCCTCGACCTCGCCGGTCTCCGGGTCGAGCCAGACCATCCCGCCGCGCGGCGCGCCGGACGTCTGATCGGCGACGAGGAGGCGCTCCTCGTCGATCGCCACCGGGATCCGCCCCGCGACGTCCGCGGCGCGCCACAGTTCGGCCCCCGTCTCCGGATCGATCGAGGCGATCCCCCGCTCTCCCCAGGTGAGGAGCCGATCGCCGAGGCGCACCGGCGCCGCGGTCTCCTCGCTCCGCCACACGATCTCGCCCGTCCGGGCGTCGACGCCCGACACGACCACGCCGCCGTCCTCCCGGACCTCCGCCTGCACGAGCCGGCCCGCGACGTCCGCGACCGCGATCTCGCCCTCGCCGGGGATCAGCGTCCTCGACGCGCGGACCCCGCGCTCGGCGCTCCACGCGAGAGGCTCCCCCGCACCGGCGTCGATGAGGAGGTCGCCGTCGGATCCGCGCGCCGCGACGAGGTCGGCCCCGAGCCGCACGAGGTCGGCGTCGTCCCCGACGGGCGCCTCCCAGCGGCGCTCCCCTCCCGGGTCGTCCGCGGGCAGCCCGACGACGACGTCCGGATCCTCGAGAGAGACGACGAGATCTGATCCGACCACGACCGCGTCGCGGACCCCCGCGTCGAGGGAGGCGCTCGCGATCCGAGCGCCGTCGGACGCATCGAGCACCGCGATCTCGGATCCGCTCCAGACGAGAGCCCGCTCGTCGTCGGCGGCGCGCGCCTCCCACCCCTCGTCGAGCTCGAAGCCCGGCAGGAGCTCACCGATGTCGGCGGTCCAGCGCTCCTCCCCCGTCTCCACGTCGACAGCGGCGAGACGCGCCAGCGCATCGGCGTCGGACATGTCGGCCGGGAGCGAGAAGCCGTGCCACGCGCCGTCGACCGCGTCGTCCCACCCCTCGAAGGCGCCCGGCCGCGGGGCGTGGCCGCGTCCCGCCGCATCGTCCGGGCGGATCCCGTCGAACTCCGGCGGGAAGAAGGCGTCCTCCGCGACGAACGCGGGCTGCTCTCCCCGGCCGACCAGGCGCTCGTACTCCGCGTACGCCTCCACGTAGGCGGAGCCCGCCTGCCACCCGGCCTCGTAGTCCGCCTCGACGCCCTCGTACCAGGCGATCGTCGCTCCCTCGCCCGCGCCGCCGCGTTCCGAGGTCAGGCCCGCGAGGTCGGCGCGCGTCCCGACGAGCACCGCGTCGCCCATCGCCTCGGCCCACAGGGTGTGATGCTCCGGCAGCGTCGGCTCGTATCGCCAGGCGTCGACCGGCTCCGTCGCGATGTCGCGCACGCCGAGCGCCGCCTCCGCGCGGACGCCGCCGAGCAGATCGGGAACGACCATCGCGCCGATCGCGAGCAGAGCGCAGGCGGCCGCGCCGACGCCGGCGACGGCCAGCATCCGTCCCCGTCGCGGCGGCCGAGGCGCCGGAGCGTCGATGAGCGGGAAGCGGGCCCGCTCCGGCCGCTCTCGGGTGTCGATCTCGACATCGTCGCCCGGCGCCGACTGCACCGTCGGGATGCTGCCCGAGGCCGCGAGCTCCTCCGCACGCGCGGCATCCGCCCGCTGGAGGGCGTACTCGCGCCGCTGCTCGTCGACGACGGGGATCCCCCGTCCCCGCGCCCAGGCGTCATACCAGTCGGCGTAGTGCCGGTACAGCTGCTGGTACCGCGCGGCGCTGCGATCGATCATTCCCGTCCCTCTCCGCGCGAGACGCGTGCGCGGCACCGATCCACTCTGCCAGCCGGGCGCCACGGGCGACATGGGGAGAAGTCCCCATGTCGCGCCGAGGTCACTCCTCGAGGGCCGTGCGGATGTCGTCGAGGTTGCGGTCGGCCTGCTCCAGCAGCGCCGCCGTGAGGGCGAACCGGCGGTTGATCTCGGGGGTGGGCGCGGCGTTCTGCGGCTTGTAGCGGAAGTCGTGCTCGACCTCGGCCCAGACGTGCTCGAGCATCGTGCGCATCTGCACCTCGACGGGGATCCCGCCCGCGACGTCTTTGAACACGCCGCCGTCCTCGCGCGTGTAGCCGACGAACTGCACGCTGCGGTATCCGAAGCTCTCGTCGCCCAGCAGATCGCCCTTGTCGATGTACGACTCCTCCGCGACGTCGAGCAGACGCCGCGTCATGCGCTCGATCTGCGGCAGATCGCTGCGGAAGAACGCCATGATGCGCACGCCGACCATGTCGAGCGGGTGCCGATCCGGATCCCGCCGCACCTTCTCCTCGTACGAGCCGCGCTTCTTCACGCGCGCCTCGACGCGGAAGTCGAAGACGCCCCACTGGCGCAGCTGCAGCGGGATCTCGCGCTCGAGAGCGTCGCGCAGCGCGCGGTACTCGGTGAGGCCGCGATCGTACGCGCGCAGCGCTTCGCGGACCTGAGCCTCGACATCCATGCTCCCAGCGTAGGCGCGCGGCGCCGCGATGCCCGCGACGCGCGCGGGACGCGCCCCGGTTCGATACCGGGTCGCGGATCGGATAGACTGTTCTGGTTGCCACGGGGTGTGGCGCAGTTTGGTAGCGCGCTTCGTTCGGGACGAAGAGGTCGCAGGTTCAAATCCTGTCACCCCGACATCGAGAAGAGGGCCCGGATCCACCAGGATCCGGGCCCTCTTCGTCTCTCAGGCCGCGCTCACCCAGACCGCTCGGGTGGCGCTGCGCCCCAGCGGCGCCGTCGCCCCCGAGCCCTCGACGACGAGATCGACGGCGTCGGAGTAGGGCGCGCCCTCGCGCAGCTCGACGACGGCGCCGATGCCGACGCCCCGGTCGGCGAAGAACTGCAGCAGGCCCGGATCGGCGTCGGAGATCCGCTCGATGCGCCCCCGCTCCCCGGGGGCGAGCTCCGAGAGCGGGCGTGCGTCGGGCCGATCGACGTCGCCGTCGCGCGTGGGGATCGGGTCGCCGTGCGGGTCGCGGCGAGGGAAGCCGAGCTGCTCGTCGATGCGGTCGACCATGAAGTCGCTCACCGCATGCTCGAGCGTCTCGGCCTCGTCGTGCACCTGATCCCACCGGTAGCCGAGCACCTGCACGAGGAACGTCTCGATGAGCCGGTGCCTGCGCACCATCGCGACCGCGTGCTCCCGACCCTCCGGCGTGAGCGACACGGCGCCGTACGGCGCATGCTCCACGAGCCCCTGGTCGCCGAGCTTGCGGATCGCGTCGGACGTCGTCGACAGCCGCACCCCGGCCTTCGCGGCGACGGTCGTCGGGGTGACGGGATCGTCGCTCCACTCGCCCAGGCTCCAGATGGCCTTCAGGTAGTTCTGGGCGCTGGCAGACAGCGAGGAGACCGACACGGCATCCAGGCTAGCAACCCCCCGCCGGAACGCCTCGGGGCCCGCGGGGCGG
>NZ_JAMXWT010000020.1:0-64930 GCF_050958665.1 Microbacterium sp. gxy059
CCGCACGGCCCCGGGGCTCCTTCAGATCGTCGGCCACCCCAGAGGTCCCGCGATCGCGTTGTACGCCTGGTACACGCCCAGGACCACGAACAGCACCGCCGTCAGCCCCAGCGCGGCGTTCGTGTACCAGCGGTTGCGGTACGCGCGCGGCACGCGGTCCGTGTTCAGCAGCGGCAGCAGCGTCACCGCGAGGAACGGCATGAACAGGGCGCCGAGGAACCCGTACAGCAGCACGAGGAAGATCGGCTGGTCGAGGATGAGCAGCAGCATCGGCGGGAACGTGAGCCACAGCAGGTAGGTCTTGCACCACTTCCCGCCCGCTCGCGCGTCGGGATGCGCGGATCCCTTCCCCGTCACGTTCCCCATGAAGTCGGCGAACATGAGGGAGACCCCGTTCCACACGCCGAGCACCGACGAGAGCCCCGCGGCCCAGAAGCCGACGAGGAACCACACCCCGATGAAGTCGCCGTATCGGTCGCGCAGGACCACGTCGAGGTCGAGGAGGCCCTGATCGCCCGACGAGAGCGCGACGCCCGCGGCGCGCACGACCTCCGCTCCGACGATGAGCATCGCGATGACGAACACGCCGGTGACGACGTAGGCCATGGTGTTGTCGATCCGCATGACCCGCAGGAAGGCCGGCTTGTCCCATCCCTTCTCCCTCAGCCAGTATCCGTAGGCGGCGAGCGTGATGGTGCCTCCGACGCCGCCCGCGAGCGCGAGCGTCGTGAACCAGCCGCCTTCCGGCACGAGCGGGACGAGGCCCGCCAGCGTGTCGAGGAGGTTCGGCGCGGCGATGACGGCGAGCAGGACGATCGTGACGAACATCAGGCCCACGAGCACCGCGGTGATCTTCTCGAACACCGCGTAGCGGTTGAACCAGACCAGCAGGAATCCGAGGATGCCGGTGACGACGCCCCAGAACCAGACCCGGCCGAGCAGGGGGTTTCCGTCGAAGAGCGCGGCGAGCGGCAGCGCGGTCGAGCTCATTGCGGACGCCGCGTACACGAACCCCCAGATGACGATGTAGGGCCCGAAGTACCAGGCGGGCCAGCGCCCGAGCGTGCGCCATCCCTCGAAGATCGTCCTGCCGGTGACGACCGTGTACCGTCCGGCGCCCTCGACCAGGACGATCTTGAGGAGCACTCCCAGCACGACGGCCCAGAGCAGCATGTACCCGTAGTTCGACCCGGCGACGAGCGTCGCGACCATGTCGGCGGAGCCGACGCCGGTCGCGGCGACGACGAGACCCGGCCCGACGACCTTCCACTTCGGCGCGGCTTCTGCAGGTGCGGCCATGGACAACCTCCTTGTTGCGGCCTGACGACGGGATCCGGCCTCGTGGGCCGGATCCCCGTGACGAGGTCACACGCTAGCGCCTGCGTGTGACGAGGATGTGTCGGCGCGACCGGAGGGCGGCCGTTACGTCGCCGGAGGGGCGTCCCGCAGCGCGAACCTCACCCGGTCGCCCGGCCGCAGCTGCGCGGCGCGCGACAGGTCGTCTGCGACGACGACCGCGATGACCGGATACCCGCCCGTCACCGGGTGGTCGGGGCCGAACAGCACCGGCTCCCCCGACGGAGGCACCTGCAGGGATCCCCGGACGACGCCCTCGCTCGGCAGCTCGCCCTCCCGGCGGCGCAGCGGGCGGGCGGCCGGATCGTCGGCGTCGGGCAGGAGACGGGCGCCGACCCGGTCGGTCTGCGGCCCGACCACCCACGAGGCCGAGGTCAGCTGCGCCAGCTCCTCCGGTCCGAACCAGTCGTCCCGGGGCCCGGGCACGATCCGGAGGGGCGCCCGGACGGGCACCTCGGGCTCGGGCGCGGGAGCGCCGACCGCATCGAGGCGTCGGCCGTCGCCGGCGGGGAGCACGTCCCCCGTCCGGAGCGGGGCCGGCCCCACCCCGCCGAGCGTGTCGGTGCTGCGGCTGCCGAGGACCGGCGGCACGTCGATGCCTCCGCGCACCGCGAGCACGACCCGGAGGCCGTGCACGGGCGCGCCGATGCGGACCGTCTCCGCGTCGCGGAGGGCGAACGGAGCGCCGAACGGCTCGTCCCGCGTTCCTCCGTCCGCGATCTCCACCTCGACCGCGCACGGCGCGCCGCAGACCGCGACGACGCGATCTCCCCGCGCCCGGACGGCGAGCCCGCCGAGCAGGCTCTCGATCACCGCGGCGCCCGCGGGGTTGCCGACGAGGCTGTTCGCCTCGCGCGCCGCGCGGGGATCCGCGGCGCCCGAGGCGCTCGCGCCGAGATCGGCGAGCCCCGGCCGGCCCTGATCCTGCAGGAGCGCCTGCGGTCCGGTCTCGCGCACCTCGAGACCCGACGACGGGTCGAGCGGCGCGGCGAGGGGAGCCGGAGCGGCGGAGACGAGCTCGCGCACGGCGCGGAACCGCACGACGTCGCCGGGCCGCACGAGGGCGGGCTCCTCCCGCGCGACGTCCCACATGCGCGCGGACGTGCGCCCGATGATCCGCCACCCTCCCGGCGACGAGCGCGGGTAGACCGCCGAGAAGCCCCCAGCGAGCGCGACGGACCCCTCGGGAACGGAGGTGCGCGGCGCATCCCGCCTCGGCACGGCGAGGGTCGCGTCCCCCCCGGCGAGGTACATGAAGCCGGGGGCGAACCCGCCGAACGCGGCGTGCCACTCGCTCTCCGTGTGGGCGCGCACGACGCTGTCGGGCCCGAGCCCCGTGAGCCGCCCGACCTCGCCGAGGTCGTCGCCGTCGTAGACGACGTCGACGACGACCGAGCGGGGATCGGCCCCCGCCCCCCGCTCTCCGGGATCGAGGGACGCGAGCGCGGACCGCCCCCGAGCGGCGTGCCACGGAGTCGCGAAGGACACGAGGACCGTGCGGGCCGCGGCCACGACGTCCCTCTGGCCGGGCAGGGGCCGCGCGCGGAGCGCCGCGTGCAGGCGGCGGACCGCGTCGAGGGAGGGCTCCTCCGCGAGGAGCGCGCGGTCGCCGGCGGCGCGGACCGCCCTCACGCGAACGCCTCGATCCGCACGCCCCTCTCGACGAGCGCCCCGCGCACGGCTCCGGCCATCGCCACCGCGCCGGGGGTGTCGCCGTGCAGGCAGACGCTCTCCGCCCGGATCCGCAGCGGCGTGCCGTCGATCGCGTCGATGACGCCCTCGTCGCCGAACCGCGCCATGCGCCGCGCGACCTCGTCGACGTCGTGCAGCACGGCGCCCGGCTCGCGACGCGGCGCGAGGGTGCCGTCCGGCATGTACGCCCTGTCGGCGAACGCCTCGGCGACCGGGCGGATCCCGGCCCGCTCCGCGAGATCGAGGGCGAGGGATCCGGGGAGGGCCAGGAGCGCGAGGCCGGGATCGACGGCGCGGATCGCGTCGACGACGGCGCGCGCGTGCCCCTCGTGGCGGACGATGGCGCCGTACAGGGCGCCGTGGGGCTTGACGTAGCGCACCGCGCCGCCCGCGGCGCGCGCCAGCGCCGCGAGCGCGCCGATCTGGTAGACGATGTCGTCGGCGAGCTCGGCCGGCGCGCAGTCGAGGAAGCGCCGCCCGAACCCCGCGAGGTCCCGGTATCCGACGTGCGCGCCGATCGCGGCCCCCGCGGCCAGGGCGCTCCGACAGGTCGCCGCGATGCCGGAGGGGTCGCCGGCATGGAAGCCGCAGGCGATGTTCGCGCTCGAGACGTGGGCGAGCATCGCCTCGTCGGCGCCCATCGGCCACGGGCCGAACGACTCGCCGAGGTCGCTGTTCAGATCGATCGTCGCCACGCTCCCGACCCTATCGGCGCTCAGACGACGCGCGCCCCGTGCACCGGGCCGTGCACCCGCATCGCGCGGAGGCCCTCGTCGCGCAGCGCGCGCGAGAGCCGCTTCGCCTGCTCCGCGTCCGCCGCGAGGAACGCGACGGTGGGGCCGGAGCCCGACACGAGCCCGGCCACGGCGCCCCGCGCGATCCCGCGGTCGAGGAGCGCGCGCAGATCGGGGCGCAGGGACAGCGCCGCCTCCTGCAGGTCGTTGCGCAGCGTCTCCGCCAGCGCCTCCGGGTCGCCCGCGCGCAGCGCCTGCAGCACGGTCGCCTCGACCGCCGGCGCGGAGGCGCCCGCGCCCTCCTCCTCGCGGAGGCGATCGAGCTCGCGGTACACGTCCGGCGTGGACAGGCCGAACGGGCTCTCGACCAGCACCCAGTCGAACCGGCCGCGCGCGAGCGCCGGGTTGAGCCGATCGCCCCGTCCCGTGCCGATCGCCGTGCCTCCCATCAGCGCGAAGGGCACGTCGGCGCCGAGGCGCGCGCCGAGCTCCTGCAGCTCCCTCGCCGCGAGCCCCGTGCCCCAGAGCGCGTCGCACGCGACGAGAGCCGCGGCGGCGTCGGCGGATCCTCCGCCCATGCCGCCCGCGACGGGGACCGCCTTGCGCACGTCGAGGTGGGCGCCGAGGCGCGTTCCCGTCTCCTCGGCGAGCAGCCGCGCGGCGCGCAGGGCCAGGTTGCTCTCGTCCTCGGGGACGCCGGCGATGTCGACGTCGCCCGTGACGGAGATCGTGAGCTCGTCGGACGCGGTCGCGACGACGTCCTCGTAGAGCGACACCGCCTGGAACGCCGTCGCGAGCTCGTGGTAGCCGTCGTCGTGCCGCCCTCCGACCGCGAGGAACACGTTGATCTTCCCCGGCGCGCGCACCCGCACGCCGCCGAAGTCCTGGATCAGCGTCACCCGCGGTCTCCGAGCGTCACGACGCGAACGCCGAGGCTGTGCCGCCGGGGAGGCGCTCGGAGAGGGCGTCGATCGCCGCGAGCTCCTCGTCGGAGAACGCGGGCCCCTCGACGGCGGCGAGGTTCTCGTCGATCTGCTCGGGACGGGAGGCGCCGATGAGGGCCGAGGCGACCACCGGATCGCGCAGCACCCACGCGAGGGCGAGCTGCGCGAGCGTCTGGCCGCGCTCCCCTGCCACCTGGTCGAGGCCGCGGAGCACCGCGAGCGCCTCGTCGGTCAGGCTCCCGGCCGGCAGGGAGCGGCGCTGCTGCGCGCGCTCGGCCGTCCCGTCGCCGAGGTACTTCGCCGTGAGCAGCCCCTGCGCGAGCGGCGTGAACGCGATGGCGCCGAGCCCCTCGCCGCGCAGCACGTCGGTCAGCCCGTCCTCGATCCACCGGTCGAGGATCGAGTAGCGCGGCTGGTGGATCACGAGCGGGGTGCCGAGCGATCGGGCGATCGCCGTCGCCTCCGCCGTGCGGGTCGCCGAGTACGACGAGATGCCGACGTAGAGGGCCTTGCCCTGCCGCACGAGCGTGTCGAGGGCGCCGATCGTCTCCTCGAGGGGCGTGACGGGATCCTCGCGGTGCGAGTAGAAGAGGTCGACGTAGTCGAGGCCCATCCGCCCGAGCGACTGCTCGGCGCTGGCCAGCACGTACTTGCGCGAGCCCCACTCGCCGTGCGGTCCCGGCCACATGTCGTAGCCGGCCTTCGACGAGATGATGAGCTCGTCGCGGTACGGGGCGAGATCCTCCGCGAAGATCCGTCCGAAGTTCTTCTCGGCCGAGCCGTACGGCGGGCCGTAGTTGTTCGCGAGGTCGAAGTGGGTGATGCCCCGGTCGAACGCGTGCCGCAGGAGCGCCCGCTGATCGTCCAGCGGGATGTTGTCTCCGAAGTTCCACCACAGCCCGAGCGACACGGGCGGCAGGAACAGCCCGCTGGAGCCGACCCGACGGTATCCCCTGGCATCGTATCGGTCGGCCGCCGCCTGGTACGGGCGGTGCAGATCGCGGATCTCGGTGGCGGTGCGGAAGCGGGCGTCGTCGGTCACGACGCCAGACTATCCGCCCGCGCCGGCCGGGGGGGCCGCTCAGACCTTCGCGTCCTGCCGCGGGATGACGACCTGCTTGACGATGAGCAGGATCGACGCCGTCACGGGGATCGCGACGAGCGCGCCGAGCAGCCCGAGCAGCGTGCCGCCGACGAGCGCGCCGATGACGACGAGCGTGCCGGGGACCGAGATCGTGCGGTTCATGATGCGCGGCGTCAGCAGATATGCCTCGAGCTGCATGTAGACGAGGTAGATCACGGCGAAGAGGATCGCCGAGACGGGGCTCGTGAACAGCGCGAGCGCCGTTCCGATCGCCCAGAACAGCACGGATCCGATGAGCGGGATGAGCGTGATGCAGAAGGCCGTGACCGCCATGAGCTGCGGGAACGGCAGCCCGAGGGCGAGGTGCACGACGAACACGACCACGGCGTTGATGAAGGCCAGGACGACCATGCCGCCGAGGTACCCGCCCACCGAGGCCGTGATCTGCTCCGTGATGTCGGTGATCGTCGCCCGGCTGCGGGCCGGGGCGAGGCGCGTGAGGGCGGTCTTGGTCGTCGGCAGCGAGGCGAGGAAGTACAGGCTCAGCACGATCACGATCACCAGGCCCGAGATGCCCGTCGCGATCGTCGACCCCACCTGGAGCATGCCCCCGCCGATCGCGGCGATGTTCTGCGGGTTCGCGAGGAAGGCCTGAGCGTCCTCCAGGATGTGGCCCACCTGGTCGCCGAACGACTCCTCGAGCCACGCGAACAGGTCGGAGCGCTGGAAGTCCTCCACGAGGCGGGGGATGTCGCGCACGAACTGGGAGATCTGCTCCACGACGGTCGGGATGATGAGCAGCAGCACGCCGGCGAGCGCGACGAGGAAGCCGACGCACACGATGACGATGCCCCACGCCCGCGAGAGGCCCCGCCTGCCGAGCCAGCGCACGACCGGGTCGAGCCCGAGCGCGATGAACAGCGCGAAGGCCACGTACACGAGCACCGTGGAGAGGTTCGTGATCGCGATGCCGAGGGCGATCGCGACGAGGCCGCCGAGGGTGAGGAGGAACCCCGCCCGGAACGGCTGCCGGAGGAGCGCCCCGACCGGGCGCGCTCGCTCGCCGGGGGCGTCGGCGGCAGGGGGTGCGGAGGGCGTCGTGTTCGCCATGCTCACACCCTAGGCCGAGGGGTCGGCGCCGGGGGACGCCGCGACCCGCGCGATGCGGAGGAAGTCGTCGATCGTCAGCTGCTCGCCGCGCACGGTCGGCGCGACGCCCGCGGCCTCGAGGACGGCGCTCGCCGCGGTCGCGGATCCCCCGAGCGCGCTCGAGAGGGCCTGGCGCAGCATCTTGCGGCGCTGCTGGAAGGCGAGGTCCACGAGGCGGAAGGTGCGCACGCGCTCCTCCTCCGTGCCGAGCGCGTGCGGGGAGCGCGAGAAGCCGACGAGCACGCTGTCGACGCCGGGGACCGGCCAGAACACCTGCCGGGAGACGGTGCCCGCGAGGCGCCAGGATCCGTACCAGGCGGCCTTCGCGCTCGGCGCGCCGTAGATCTTGCTGCCCGGCGCCGCGGCGAGGCGCTCCCCCACCTCGGCCTGCACCATGACGACCCCGCGGTCGAGCGAGGGGAACGTCTGCATGAAGTGCAGCAGCACGGGCACCGAGACGTTGTAGGGCAGGTTCGCGACGAGCACCCGGGGGGCTCCGGGGAGCTCCTCGATCGTCATCGCGTCGTGCTCGACGACCTCGAGGGCGCCGTCCGGCACGCCGCGCTCCGCGGCCGTCCGCGCGAGGCGCGACGCGAGCCGCGGGTCGATCTCGACCGCGGTGACGCGCGCGCCCGTCTCGAGGATCGCGAGGGTCAGCGATCCGAGGCCGGGCCCGATCTCGACGACGCTCTCGCCGTCCTCGACGCGCGCGGCGCTGACGATCTTGCGGACGGTGTTCGCGTCGACGACGAAGTTCTGGCCGAGCCTCTTCGTCGGCGTCACGTCGAGCTCGGCGGCGAGCCGGCGGATGTCGGCGGCGCCGAGCAGCTGGACGGTCATCGGTGTGTCATCCCCTCGTGGAGCGGTGCGATCATGCGCCGAAGTCGCCGTACACCTCGCGCGTGCTGCGGGCGATCGTCGCGCACAGCTCGTCGAGGTCGGCGCCGAGCTCGCGCGCGATGAAGCGCACGGTGAGGGGCACGAGATAGGGCGCGTTCGGCCGTCCGCGCAGCGGGGTCGGGGTGAGGAAGGGCGCGTCGGTCTCGACGAGGATCCTCTCGACCGGCGTCACCGCGAGCGCGTCGCGGAGGTTCTGGGCGCTCCGGAAGGTCACGTTGCCCGCGAACGACAGCCAGCACCCCTTCTCGGTCGCCTCGCGCGCCATCTCGGCGTCGCCGGAGAAGCAGTGGAAGACCGTGCGCTCGGGCGCTCCTGCGCGATCGAGCGCGCCGAGCACCTCCCTGTGCGCGTCGCGGTCGTGGATCTGCATGGCGACGCCGTGCTTCTTCGCGAGCGCGATGTGGGCCTCGAACGAGGCGATCTGGGCGGGCCTGCCCTCCTCTCCCGTGCGGAAGAAGTCGAGCCCCGTCTCGCCGATCGCGCGCACGCGCGGATGCGCGGCGAGCTCGTCGACGACGGCGATCGCCTCGTCGAGCTGGCCGCGCTCCGCGTAGATCGGCGCGTCGTTCGGGTGGATCGCGACGGCCGCGAGCACGCGTGGATCCGCCTCCGCCGCCTCGACGGCCCACCGCGACGACGGGATGTCGCCCGACGACTGCACGACGCCCGCGATGCCCACGGCCTCCGCGCGGTCGAGCTGCTCCGCGAGCGAGAGCGTCTCCTCGCCGTCGGCGATGTCGAGGTGGCAGTGGTTGTCGTAGACGGGCACCTGGAGCGGCTCGGGAGCCGGCGGGTAGGAGAGGTTCTTCCTGCCGTCCTTCGAGCGCTCGGTCACGTATGTCTTCGGCTGCGCGCCGCCCTCGCCCGTCATCTCCGCTCCGGTCACTCGTCCTCGATGCGGGGGAACAGGGGGGCGAGCTTGGACGCCGTCGCGCCGGCCGGGAGCTGGCCCCAGCGCCCCGCGTCGCGCACGTCCTGCGCCGTCAGCGCGCCGAGCGCCTCCTCCGCGCCGAGCGCCGTCCAGAGCTTCCGGGTGGACTCGGGCATCACGGGCGAGAGCAGCACGGCGAGCGCCCGCAGCCCCTCGAGGCACGTGTACAGCACGGTCGCGAGACGCTCGCGCTGCGCGTCGTCCTTGGCGAGCACCCATGGCTCGCTCTCGGTGATGTATCCGTTGAGCGCGTCGACGATCGTCCAGATCGCGTGGATCGCCTCGTCGGTGCGGAACCGCTCGATGGCCGCGTCGGCGTTCGCGGCCGCGTCGGCGACGATCCTCTGCACGGCGAGGTCGGCGTCCGCGTACTCGCCCGGCTCCGGAGCGGATCCGTCGAAGTACTTCGCGGTCATCGCGATCGAGCGCGACGCGAGGTTGCCGAACCCGTTCGCGAGCTCCGCGTGATAGCGGGCGAGCATGTCCTCCCACGAGAACGAGCCGTCCTGCCCGAAGGCGATCGCCGAGAGGAAGTAGAAGCGGTACGCGTCGCTGCCGAAGGTCTTCACGAGGGTCTCGGGCGCGATGCCCGTGGCCTTCGACTTCGACATCTTCTCGCCGCCCACGAGCAGCCAGCCGTGCGCGAACACGCCGCGCGGCACCTCGAGGCCCGCCGCCATGAGCATGGCCGGCCAGATCACGGCGTGGAAGCGCAGGATGTCCTTGCCGACCACGTGGTGGCCCGGCCAGCGGCGCTCGAAGCTCGCCTCGTCGGATCCGTATCCGATCGCCGTCGCGTAGTTGAGCAGCGCGTCGACCCACACGTAGATGACGTGCGACGGATCCCACGGCACGGGGATTCCCCAGTCGAACGCCGACCGGGAGATCGAGAGGTCCTTGAGCCCCTGCTGCACGAAGGCGACGACCTCGTTGCGCGCCGACTCGGGCTGCACGAAGTCGGGGCGCTCGCGGTAGAGCTCCAGGAGCTGGTCGGCGAACGCGCTGAGGCGGAAGAAGTAGTTCTTCTCGTGCAGCAGCTCGAGGGGCTTCGAGTGGATCGCGCAGACCTTGAGCCCCTCGAAGGCGCCCGTGCCGTCGACGATCTCGCTCTCGGGCTTGAACTCCTCGCAGCCCACGCAGTAGAGCGCCTCGTACTCGCCGGCGTAGATGTGGCCGCGCTCGTAGATGGCCTGGATGAACGCCTGGACGCCCTTCTCGTGGCGCTCCTGCGTCGTGCGGATGAAGTCGTCGTTGGCGACGTCGAGGGTCTTCAGCAGCGGGAACCACGCCTCGCCGACGAGCCGGTCGACCCACTCCTGCGGGCTCACGCCGTTCGCGGCCGCCGCGCGCATCATCTTCTGGCCGTGCTCGTCGGTGCCCGTCAGCATCCAGGTGTCGTCGCCGGCCTGGCGGTGCCAGCGCGCGAGCGTGTCAACCGCCACCGTCGTGTACCCGTGGCCGATGTGGGGCACATCGCTCGGGTAGTAGATGGGCGTGGTGATGAAGAACGAACCGCCGGAAGTCACCCGACAAGTCTAGAGGCCCCTCCCCCGCGGATCGCACAGGAAGAGGGGCGCCTCACCGCAGGAAGTCCTTCAGGATCGGCCCGGCGTCCTCGGCGCCCGAGGTCGCGTCCTCGACGAAGACGGCGACGGCGAGATCCCCCTGGGTCGCGATCATCCAGCCGTGCCGCGCGAGGCGTCCGTCGTCGTCCGCCTCGCCGTGTTCCGCCGTGCCGGTCTTCGCGCCGACGGCGGGGTCGACATCATCGAGGAAGGTCGCGGACCCGTCCGTCACGACCGCCCGCATGAGCCCGCGCAGGGTCTCCGCCTCGTCCGCGGTCAGCGGCTCGGCGGGTTCGGCTCCCGATCCCTCTCCGGCGACGAGCACCGGGGTGACGGTCTTCCCCGCGGCGACGGATGCGGCGGCCGTCGCCATCGCGAGCGGGCTGGCGAGCACGCGCCCCTGTCCGATCATGTCGGCGGCGAGCTCGGTCTCGCTCTCCGGCTCGGGGATCGACCCCGTGAAGACGGGCAGACCCGCCTCCGCGTCGAGGCCGATGCCGAGCGCCGCGGCCGCGCTCTCGAGAGCGGATCCGTCGATCGCGTCGCGCTCGCCGATGAGCGCGGTGTTGCACGAGTGCGCGACCGCCTCGCGCAGCGTGATCTCGCCCGTGAAGGCGTCTGGATACTCGTCGTGATTGCGGAACGCGTATCCGTCGACCTCGATGCGGTCCGCGCACGTCACGGCGTCGTCCGGCGTCGCCCCCGCCCGCAGCAGCGCGAGCGCCGTGGCGATCTTGAACGTCGATCCCGGAGGGTACTGCCCCGTCGCGGCGGCGTTCGCGATGTCGCCGTCCGGACCGTCCGCGAGCGCGAGGATCTCGCCCGTGGACGGGCGGATCGCGACGAGCGCGGTCGTGCCCGGCTGATCGGCGAGCACCGCGTCGGCGCGCTTCTGCAGGCCGACGTCGAGAGAGGTGCGGAGCGGCTCCCCCTCCTCCGCGTCCCACTCGACGAGCGCGCGGCGGTCCTCGTCGACGCACGGCTCGTCCTCCTCGCACGCGACGGCCTCGACGGCGATCGCGGGCGCCCCGCGCAGCTGCGCGTCGTAGGCGGCCTGCAGGCCGCCGAGGCCCACCCGGTCGCCCTCGCGCACGGCCCCCTCCGAGCCCTCGATGATCTCCGCGGTCGCCTCGCCCACGGATCCGAGGATCCCCCGCGCGAAGGCGCGCGTGGGGGCGAGCAGCATCGTGTCCTCGATCGCGTTCGCGCCGGGGATGTCCGAGAAGTCGTCCGGCACGCGGTCCGCCGCGTCCTCGGGGCGCAGGACGATCGCCTCGACGAAGGCGAGCTCGCCCATCTGCTCCGCGCGGGCGACGAACTCGTCGGCGTCCACGCCGACGGCCTCCGCGACGGCCCTGGCGCTCGAGGCCACCTCGTCGGCGGAGATCCAGCTCTTGTCGAGGCCGTACCTGGTCACCTCTCGCTCGGCGACGATCTCCTCGTCGTCGGCGCCGAGGATCGGCGCGCGGTCGGCGAACGACCGCCGCACCTCGATCGTCTCGCCCTCCGCGAGCCCGTCGGCGACGAGGGAGGGATACCCCTCGACCTCCCACGCGTCGTCCTCCCGCACGAGGGTCGCCGTCTGCGCGTAGGTCCAGGCGCGGCCCTCGATCTCCCAGGCGAACGCGAGCGGCACCTCCGCGCGGTCGCCGTCGCGGGTCGCCTCGCCGGCCGTCACCTCGAGCGGATAGTCGGCGAGCGGCGCGACGAGCTCGTCGTCTGCCCCCGGGATCGCGGAGAGGTCGTGAGCGGACAGCGCCTCCGTCAGCTCCCCGATCGCCTCGTCGAGGCCGTCGTCGGCGGTGCAGGCCGTCAGCCCCAGGAGGGGGACGACGAGGAGGAGGGCGAGAGCGCGGCGGGGAGACGAGGTCACCCTCCGCATTCTGCCCGTTCGGCTCGCCGGCCCGCTAACGCCAGAGCGAGAGCCGCGTCTGCAGCTCCTGGAGGACGATGTCCGCCGGCAGCAGCGCGGCCGACACCCGCTCGAACACCGGACGCAGCTCAGCGTAGATCTGCGCGTCGTGCTCCTGCGGGGTGATCGTGTCGCGCACCGGCACGAGGTCTGCCGCCACGTCGATCGACTCGATGAGCCCGAGCGCCTCCATGCCGAGCAGCGCGGCGCCGAAGCCGGATCCCTCCTGCCCCTCCGGCATGCCGATGGGGTGCGAGAAGGCGTCGGCGAGCGTCTGGCGCCAGATGGGGTGCTTCATGACGCCGCCCGTCGCCCGGATCTCCTCGATGTCGATGCCGGCTGACCGCATGGAGCGCAGCACGAGGGTGAGCTGCAGCGCCACGCCCTCGACGGCGGCGCGCACGAGGTGGGCGCGGGTGTGCGCGCGGGTGAGACCGACGTACGCGCCGCGCTCCCCGCCGCTCCACCGGGGCGCGCGCTCGCCGAGGAGGTACGGCAGCATGAGCAGCCCCCCGGATCCCGCGGGCACCGTCACCGCCTCGTCGAGCAGCTGGGCGGTCGACAGCCCGGCCTCCCCGGCCGTGACCTCGGCGCGCACCCAGTCGAGCACGACGCCGCCGTTGTTGATCGCGCCGCCGATCACCCAGCGGTCCTCGGTGAGGGCGTAGCAGAACACGCCGCCGTGCTCGTCGACCGACGGCCGGTCGACGCTCACGCGCAGCGCGCCGCTCGTGCCGACCGAGCAGGCCGCGACGCCGTGCTGCACGGCGCCGACGCCGAGGTTCGCGAGCGGGCCGTCGCCCGCGCCCGCGACGACGGGCGTCGCGGCGTCGAGCCCCGTCGCCTCGGCCGTCTCCGCCGTGAGGCCCGGCAGCACGTCGCGCGTGCGGACGAGCCGGGGCAGGCGCCCCTCATCGATCCCGGCGATCTCGAGCGCCTCCGGATCCCACTCCAGCCGGTGGATGTCCATGAGGCCCGACGCGGACGCGAGGGAGTGATCGACGACGAGCTCGCCGCACATGCGCAGCAGCACCCAGTCCTTGATGCCGGCCCACCTCGCGGCGCGCGCGTGCAGCTCCGGCTCCTGCTCGCGGAACCACACGAGCTTCGCGAGCGGCGACATCGGGTGCACGGGCGTGCCCGTGCGGCGGTGCAGCGCGAGCCCCGATCCCGAGGCGCGCACCCGGCCCGCCTGCTCGGTCGCCCGCGTGTCCGCCCAGGTGACGACGCGGGTCAGCGGGCGGCCGTCCTCGTCGAGCGCCATGAGGCTGTGCAGCGCCGACGAGAACGACAGCCCGGCGATCCGGTCCGCGCCGCACGCCTCGACGACCTCGCGGACGCCCCGGAGGACGGCGTCGAGGATGAGCTCCGGATCCTGCTCGGCGTGCCCCTGGAGGGGCTCCTCGAGCGGATAGCCGTGCGAGGCCGACGCGGCGAGCGCGCCGTCCGCCCGGTAGGCGACGACTTTCGTCGCCGTGGTGCCCATGTCGATGCCGATGACGATGTCGCGAGCGCTCATCTCTTCCCCCAGGGGTCGTCGGGTGCCGTGGTCGGTGCGGTGCGGGTCAGAAGATCGCGTAGATCACGAGGACGAGGGCGAATCCGACGACCGACTCGATCGCCTGCTGCACCGTCCACGTCTTCAGCGTGGTCTTCACGTCCATGTTCATGAGCCGGCCGACGAGCCAGAAGCCCGAGTCGTTGACGTGGCTCGCGAACACGGAGCCCGCCGCCGCCGCGAGCGTGATGGCCGCGACCTGCACCATGCTGAAGTCGCCCGCCGTCACCGCGGGGGCGATGAGGCCGGCGGTCGTGACGAGGGCGACCGTGGCCGACCCCTGCGCGACGCGGAGGATCACGGCGATCACGTACGCGGCGAAGATGACGGGGAGGCCCAGGTCGGCGAGCGAGCCCGAGAGCGCGTCGCCGATGCCGGACTCGCGCAGCACGCCGCCGAACATGCCGCCCGCGCCGGTGATGAGGATGACCGAGGCCACCGGGCCGAGCGTGCCCTCCACCAGCTTCTCGAGCGCCGAGCCGTTCTCGCCGCGGAAGCGGCCGAGCACGAGCAGGGCGACGAGCACCGTGATGAGCAGGGCGACGGGCGCGGTCCCGATGAGCGTGAGCGACTGGACCCACAGCTCGTCGGCGTCGACGACCCCGATCGAGCGCAGCGCGTCGAGGCCCGTGTTGAGGAAGATCAGCAGCAGCGGCAGCGCGAGGATCCACGCGACCGTGCTCGTCTTCGGCGGGTTCTGGGGAAGGTCGTCGTCCTTGCCGCCGAACAGCGACGGGACGATCATCGGGTAGCGAGAGTTGACGAACTTCGCCCACAGGTAGCCGGAGACGTACCAGGTCGGGAACGCGATGACGATGCCGACGAGCAGCACGATCCCGAGGTTCGCCTCGAAGAACTCGCTGGCCGCGACGGGCCCGGGGTGGGGCGGCAGGAACACGTGCATGACCGAGAAGGCCGCGGCTCCCGAGTACCCGTAGAGGAGCAGGTTCTTGCCGCCGATGCGCCGTGCGACCGCGAAGATGATGGGCAGCATCACGATGAGGCCGGCGTCGAAGAAGATCGGGAAGCCGAGCAGCAGCGAGGTGAGGCCGAGGGCGAAGGCGGCGCGCTTCTCGCCGAACACCCGCACCATCGAGTCGGCGACCGCCTTCGCGCCGCCGGACGACTCGATGAGCCGGCCGAGGATCGCGCCGAGTCCGATGAGGAGCGCGACGTTGCCGAGCGTGCCGCCGAACCCGCCGACGAGCACGCCGACGATGTCGCCCGCGGGGATGCCGGTCGCGATCGCGGTCAGGAGCGAGACGAGGATCAGGGTGAGGAACGCGTGCAGCCTCACCTTGATCACGAGGAACAGGATCAGGACGACCGCTCCGGCGGCGATCCCCAGCAGGGGCCCCGCTCCGAGTGTCTGAGTCCACTCTTCAGCCATGGTTTTTCTCCGTTGAAATCTGAGGCGTCATCCGCAGGTCAGCCGTCGACCCGCCTCAAAGGTATTACTTATTGACACGATAAGGTATCACTATTCGACGTCGAAGGGGGACCGATGGCAACGGGGCTGCACGAGGACATCGTCGATGCGCTCGGCGGCGCCATCGCCGCGGGCAGGATCCCTCCGGGCTCGGTTCTCACCCTGGCGCAGCTCGAGGCCGAGCACCAGGCCTCCCGCACCGTCGTCCGCGAGGCCGTGCGCGTGCTCGAGAGCATCGGCCTCGTCTCCTCCCGCCGCCGGGTCGGCATCACCGTGCAGCCCCGGGAGCGCTGGGACGCCTTCTCGCCGCAGCTGCTCGCCTGGAACCTCCAGGGCCCGTTCCGCCAGCAGCAGCTGGAGGCGCTCATGGAGCTGCGCGTCGCCGTCGAGCCCATGGCCGCGCGCCTCGCGGCCCAGCGCGCGAGCGCCGCCGAGCGCGCCGAGCTCACCCGCCTCGCCGAGGTGCTCGTCGGCCTCGGCCGGCGCGGGCTCGGGACCTCGGAGGAGTTCCTCGACGCCGATGTCGCGTTCCACGCGCTCCTCCTGCGCGCGAGCGGCAACCCTCAGATCGTCGCCCTGCAGACGCCGGTCGGCGCGCTGCTGCGCGGGCGCAGCCGGCTCGGCCTCCACCCCGTCGTCCCCGCGCCCGGCACCCTCGAGGATCACACCCGGGTGGCCGCCGCGATCCGCGCGGGCGACGCCGAGGAGGCCGAGATGCTCTCCCGCACGCACATGCGCGGCGTCTGGCACGAGGTGCAGGGCGACGGCAGCCTCTCGAGCCCCGCCGACAGCGCCTGAGGTCAGCCCTTCGCGGCGAGCGCGGCCTGGTACAGCTCGCGCGACGGATGCCCCGTCGCCTCGGCCACCTCGCGCGCCGCGTCCTTGGTGCGCACGCCGGACGCGACGAGCTCGCCAACCTGACGCACGGCGTCGGCGAGCGGGACGGCGCCGCCCTCGGAGCCGGCCACCACGATCGCGAGCTCGCCGCGCACTCCGTCCTCCGCCCAGGCCGCGAGCTCGTCGAGCGTCCCGCGGCGCACCTCCTCGTGCAGCTTCGTGAGCTCCCGCGCGACGGCGGCCCGGCGGGTTCCGCCGAAGGCGCCCGCCATGTCGACGAGCGTCTGGGCGACGCGGCTCGGCGCGTCGAAGAACACGAGCGTGCGCGGATCCGCCGCGAGCGCGGCGAGCGAGCGCCGGCGCTCCCCTGGCTTCCGCGGGACGAACCCCTCGAACGAGAAGCGGTCGGTCGGCAGGCCCGAGACCGCGAGCGCGGTGAGGACGGCGCTCGGGCCCGGGATCGCGGTGACCTCGACGCCCGCACGAGCGGCCTCCGCGACGAGCCCGTAGCCGGGGTCGCTCACCGTCGGCATGCCGGCGTCGCTCAGGACGAGGACGTCCTCGTCGCGCGCGATCCCGACGATCTCGGCGGCGCGCTGCTTCTCGTTGTGGTCGTGCAGCGCGATCAGGCGCGGCCTGTTGTCGATGCCCAGCGCGGCGAGCAGGCGCAGCGTCGTGCGGGTGTCCTCGGCCGCGACCGTCGTCGCCTGGCCGAGGGCCTCCACGAGGCGCGCCGAGGCGTCGCCGAGGTTTCCGATCGGGGTGGCCGCGAGGATGATCATGTCTCAACCGTAGGGTGAGGGACTATGAGCTCCCGCCCCGCCGCGACCATCCGCCGTGCGCGGGTCGCGCGCTGGGCGGTCCCCGTCGGTCTGACGCTCGTCGCCCTCGCCCTGCGCCTCGCCGGCCTCTCCCGGCCGCACGAGCTGCTCTTCGACGAGACCTACTACGTCAAGGACGCCTGGTCGGTGCTGACGCTCGGGTACGAGGGCTCCTGGCCCGACGACGGCGACGCGGCGTTCGAGGCCGGCGACGTGGGGGCCCTCTCGCCGGAGGGCTCCTTCGTCGCGCATCCGCCGTTCGGCAAGTGGCTCATCGCGCTCGGCCTCGCCGCGCTCGGACCGGAGACGGCGTGGGGATGGCGCATCTCGACGGCGCTCATCGGCGCGGCCCTCGTCCCGCTGCTGTACGCCGTCGCGCGCCGGATCACCGGATCCGTCGCCTTCGCGGGGCTCGCCGGCGGACTGCTCGCGCTCGACGGCCTCGGCATCTCGATGAGCCGCATCGCGCTGCTCGACACGCCCCTGTCGTTCCTCGTCCTGCTCGCCCTCTGGTTCGCGCTGCTCGACCGGCCGGGCACGACGGCGCGGATCGCCTCGGGCGCCCAGCGGGATCGCGTCGCCGGGCCGGTCGTGTGGCGGCGCCCCTGGATCGTCGCCGCGGGGCTGACGCTCGGCTGCGCCGCGAGCGTGAAGTGGTCGGCGCTCTACGCCCTCGCGGTGCTGGGCGTCGCGCTCGTCGTCGCCGACGCGCTCGATCGGAGGCGCGCGGGCGTGCGCGCGTGGGCCCCCTCGGCGATCGGCCGGCAGGGCCCCGCGACCTTCGCGCTCCTCGTGCCGCCGGCCTTCCTCGCCTACCTCGCGACCTGGACGGGCTGGCTCGCGACCTCGGGCGGATACGGGAGGGACGGATCCGCGAACCCCCTCCTCGCGCTCTGGGACTACCAGCGGGCGGTCTACCGGTTCCACGTCGGGGTCCAGTCGCCGCACACCTATCAGAGCCCGGCGTGGGAGTGGCCGCTGCTGGTGCATCCCACGCTCATGTCGCGTTCGGAGCAGCCGTCGTGCGCGCTCGGCGAGAGCTGCGTGAGCGTCGTCGCGGCGCTGCCGAATCCGCTCGTCTGGTGGCTGTCGATGATCGCCGTCGTCTGGCTCGTCGTGCGACTCCTCCGCCAGGCTGTCCGCAGGACGCGCCTCGACGGGCGCGCCGCCTTCGTCCTGCTCGGCGTCGCCGCGACGTTCGCCCCCTGGCTGCTCTACCCGAGCCGGACGACGTTCTTCTTCTACGCGGTCGCGATGCTGCCCTACGCGATCCTCGCGCTCGTCGTCGTGCTGCAGCACCTGTGGCGGGCGCGCGAGCCGGTGCTGCTGCCGGATCCCTCCCCCGCCGAGGTCGAATGGGCGGCGAGGGAGGCGAAGGACCGCACCGCCGCGTGGCGGCAGACGGTCGTCGTCGTCACGGTGCTCGCGTTCGCGGTGGGGCTCTTCTTCCTCCCGTTCGCGACGGGATCCCCGCTGCCGTTCCTCCTGTACCGCGCGCACCTCTGGCTGCCCACCTGGTACCTGTAGACGCCGAGAGCGGCGGGCGCCGCAGGGCGCCCGCCGCTCTCGGTCGTCGGATCAGTTGAACTCGAGCGGGTGCGACCCCACGCGCCCCGACCCGTCGCCCGGGTCGATCGCGTCGATGGCCGCGACCTCGGCGTCCGTCAGCTCGAAGCCGAAGACGTCGAGGTTCTGCTGCATGCGCTCGCGGCGCACCGACTTCGGGAAGACCACGAAGCCGCGCTGCAGGTGCCAGCGGATGACGACCTGCGCGGGCGAGACGCCGTGCGCCTCGGCGGCCTGGGCGACCGCGGGGTTCTCGAACAGCGGGTACTTGCCCTGGCCGAGCGGACCCCACGACTCGATCTTCGTGCCGTGCTCGGCGGCCCAGGCGAGCACGTCGGCCTGCTGGTAGGCGGGGTGCAGCTCGATCTGGTCGACGGCGGGCACGACGCCCGTGTCCTTCACGATGCGGTCGAGGTGCTCCGGCAGGTGGTTCGAGACGCCGATCGAGCGCGACAGCCCGGCGTCGCGGATCTCGATGAGCTTCTGCCAGGCGTGCGAGTAGGTGTCGTGCGCGGGCGTCGGCCAGTGCGTGAGGTAGAGGTCGACGTACTCGAGCCCGAGCTTGTCGAGGCTCTCGCGGATCGCGTCGTGGGGCTCCTCGCCCGCCTGGCGGTCGTTCCACAGCTTGGTGGTGACGAACAGCTCGTCGCGCGCGATGCCGCTCTTCGCGATCGCGGCGCCGACGCCCTCCTCGTTCTTGTAGATCGCGGCGGTGTCGATGTGGCGGTAGCCGACCTCGAGCGCCTCCGAGACGGCCTTCTCGGCCTCGTCGGCGGGCACGAGGAACACGCCGAAGCCGAGCTGCGGGATGTCGTATCCGGAGTTGAGGGTCAGGGTGGGAACGGTCATGCCGTCAGCCTAGCCACGCCGCGCGCCCCCGGCTCCGATCGCGTCATCGGATGACGAGGGCGGCTCGGGGCGCGAGACGACCGTCACGAGCACGACCGAGATCATCATCAGCAGGAACCACGAGACGAGCTTCGACAGCGACACGGGATGCCAGCCGTCCTCCTGGCTCGGGTAGATCCACGCGCCGGCCGCCGTGCCGATGTTCTCGGCGATCCAGAGGAAGAACGCGACGCCCGTGAACGCGACGAGGATCGGCATCCGCCGCACCGCGCGATCGGCGTGGTTGCGGAAGCTCATCGTGCACCGGGCGTACAGCAGGACGACGGCGGCGACGAGGATCCACCGCGCGTCCGGCAGGAAGTGGTGCGAGAAGAAGTTGACGTAGACCGCCGCGGCGAGCGCGACCGTCGCCCCGAGCGGCGGGTACCTCTCGAAGCGCAGCTCGAACAGCCGGAAGACCCGCATCATGTAGGAGCCGACGGCCGCGTACATGAACCCCGTGTAGAGGGGAACGCCGCCGATCCGCAGCAGCCCGTCGCCCTCGTACGCCCACGAGCCGACGTCGGTCTTGAACACCTCCATCGCGGTGCCGACGACGTGGAACAGGAGGATCGCTCCCGCCTCGCGCAGCGACTCGAGCCGGAAGAGCAGCATCGCCGCCTGGATCCCGACGGCCGCGATCACGAGCGCATCGCTGCGGGCGATCGCGGCGTCGTCCGGATACCAGAGGCGCGCGGCCACGAGCGCGGCCAGCATGAGGGCGCCGAACACGCACGCCCACGCCTGCTTCAGGACGAAGACGACGAACTCGATCGCGGCGCGGCGGGGACCGGAGGCGTCCGACAGCCGCGCGAGGCGCGCATGGGCCCACGCGTCGATGCGGCGCTCGAGCGGAGTGAGCGCGCGGCGGGACGAGGGCATGCGCCGATCGTACGAGCCCGCGGTGGCGGTAAGCTGGAGGGCTATGTCTTCCGCCTCCCCCGTCATCTCCTATCCCGCCGAGCTGCCCGTCAGCGCCGCGCGGGACGAGATCGCCTCCGCGATCCGCGACCACCAGGTGGTCATCGTGGCCGGCGCGACCGGGTCGGGCAAGACCACCCAGCTGCCGAAGATCGCGCTCGAGCTCGGCCGCTCCTCGATCGCCCACACGCAGCCGCGTCGCCTCGCGGCCCGGACGATCGCCGAGCGCGTCGCGGAGGAGATGCAGGTCGAGCTCGGCGGGCTCGTCGGATACAAGGTGCGCTTCACCGACGAGGTGTCGGACGAGACGCGCGTCGCGCTCATGACCGACGGGATCCTCCTCAACGAGATCCACCGCGACCGGCTCCTGCGCCGCTACGACACGATCATCGTCGACGAGGCCCACGAGCGCTCCCTCAACGTCGACTTCCTGCTGGGGTACCTCCGGCGCCTCATGCCCGAGCGGCCCGACCTGAAGATCGTCATCACCTCGGCGACGATCGACCCGGAGTCGTTCGCGGCCCACTTCTCCGAGCCGAACGGCGATCCCGCGCCGATCGTCGAGGTGTCCGGCCGCACGTACCCGGTCGAGATCCGCTACCGCCCCCTCGTCGCCGACGCCGCCGACGGCGAGGAGGCCGACCCTGACGTCGACGAGCACCCCTACGCGGTCGACGACGAGGTCTCGGCGATCGTCCAGGCGCTGAAGGAGCTCGACCGCGAGGCGCCGGGAGACGTGCTCGTGTTCCTGCCGGGCGAGGCGGAGATCCGCGACGCCGCCGACGCGGTGCGCGGAGCCTTCTCGAACCCCGCCGCCCCCGTCGAGGTGCTGCCCCTCTACGGGCGCCTCAGCGCCGCCGAGCAGCACCGCGTGTTCGAGCGCTCCCGCGTCGCCGGCCTGCGTCGCCGGATCGTGCTCGCGACGAACGTCGCCGAGACGTCGCTCACGGTGCCGGGCATCAAGTACGTCGTCGACGCCGGCACCGCGCGCATCTCGCGCTTCTCGAACCGCGCGAAGGTGCAGCGCCTGCCCATCGAGCCCGTCTCGCAGGCCTCCGCGCAGCAGCGCTCCGGCCGCGCCGGACGCACGAGCTCCGGCATCGCGATCCGCCTGTTCTCGCACGACGACTTCGTGCGGCGCCCCGAGTACACCGATCCCGAGATCCTCCGCACCTCGCTCGCCTCGGTGATGCTGCAGATGCTGTCGCTCGGCTTCGGAGACGTCGCGGCGTTCCCGTTCCTCACCCCTCCCGACTCCCGCGGCGTGAAGGCCGCGCTCGACCTGCTCGTCGAGCTCGGCGCCGTCTCGCTCGGCCGCTCGGGCGGGGATCCGCGGCTCACCCGCACGGGTCGCGAGATCGCCCGCCTGCCGATCGACCCCCGCTTCGCGCGGATGCTCGTGGAGGCGGCGCGCACGGGGACGACAGACGACGTGCTCGCGATCGTCGCCGGCCTGTCGATCCAGGACGTCCGCGAGCGCCCGGAGGAGCAGCGCGAGCAGGCCGATCAGGCGCACGCGCGGTTCGTCGACCCGACGAGCGACTTCCTCACGCTGCTGAACCTCTGGAACCACCTGCGGGAGAGGCAGCGGGAGCTGGGGTCGAGCGCCTTCCGCCGCCTCGTCCGCTCCGAGTTCCTCAACTACGTGCGCGTGCGCGAGTGGTTCGACGTGCACCGCCAGCTGCGCTCGCTCACCCGCGATCTGGGCCGCGGAGGAGGCCGCCGACGCGGCGAGGAGGCGCGGAGCGCGCCCGCGGGCGAGACGAGCGACGCCATCCATCGCGCCCTCCTCTCCGGTCTCCTGTCGCAGATCGGCGTGCTCGACGAGCGCGAGGCGAAGAAGGGCGACCGCGGGCGCGGCGCGCGCGGGGCGACCTATCGCGGCGCACGGGGCGTGTCGTTCCAGGTCTTCCCCGGATCCGGGCTGAGGAAGCAGAAGCCGCGCGCCGTGATGGCGGCCGAGCTCGTCGAGACGTCGCGCCTGTTCGCCCGCACGGTCGCCGCGATCGATCCGTCCTGGGCCGAGCAGCTGGCCGGCGACCTCGTGCGCCGGCAGATCTCCGAGCCCCGCTGGTCGAAGGACGCGGGCGCCGCCGTGGCCTCCGAGAAGGTCACGCTGTTCGGCGTCGAGATCGTCTCCGCGCGCCGCGTGCAGTTCGCTCGGATCGACCGCGCCGCCGCCCGCGAGATGTTCGTGCGCCACGCCCTCGTGGAGGGCGAGTGGGATCCGTCGCGCCTGTCGAAGCCCGTCACCCGGTTCCTCAGGCAGAACGCCGATCTGCGCCGCCGCCTCGAGAAGCTCGAGGAGCGGGAGCGCCGACGCGACATCCTCGTGGGAGACGAGGCCGTCTTCGCGTTCTACGACGCGCGCGTGCCCGCCGACGTGTTCGACGTGCGCAGCTTCGAGGCGTGGTGGCGCGACGCCCTCTCGTCCGAGCCCGATCGCCTCACGATGCGCGAGGCCGACCTCGTCGGCGGCGAGGCGACGGCCGACGCGCGCGACTTCCCGACGCGGTGGACGCAGGGCGACCAGACGCTGCACCTCGCCTATCGGTTCGAGCCGGGCGCGCCCGACGACGGCGTGACCGTCGTCGTGCCGCTGGAGCTGCTCGCCTCCCTCGACCCGGCGGGCTTCGACTGGCAGGTGCCCGGCATGCGCGACGAGCTCATCACGGCGCTGCTCAAGGCGCTGCCGAAGGCGATCCGACGGCACGTCGTGCCCGCGGCCGACTGGGCCGAGAAGCTCTCCGCCGAGCTCGCGGGCTCGGGGCCGGAGGACCACGCGGGGCGCCCGGATCAGCCGCTCGCCGCCGCCCTCGCGCGCCTCGTGCAGCGCCAGGCGCACCAGCCCGTCTCCCCCGCCGACTTCGACATGGAGCGCGTGCCTGCGCACCTCAGGATGTCGTTCCGCGCCGTCGATCACCGCGGTCGCGCCGTCGCCTCCGGGCGGGACCTCGCCGCGCTGCAGGAGCGGCTGTCGGATCGCGCCCGCGCGCAGGTGGCGCGGCAGATCGACCGCTCCCGCTCCGCGGAGCCGCAGGGCCCGGATCGCGTTGCAGCCCAGGCCGCCCGCCCGCGGCTCGAGCAGCAGGGCCTCGTCGACTGGTCGTTCGGCGATCTGCCCGAGGCGATCGACACCCGCGTCGCGGGCGGTGTCGTGCGCGGCTATCCCGCGCTCGTCGACGAGGGATCCTCCGTCGCCGTCCGCGTCGAGACGACCGCCGAGCAGGCCGCGCGGGAGACCCGGGCGGGCCTCAGGAGGCTCCTTCTCCTCACCGTCCCCTCCCCCGTCTCCTACATCCAGGAGCACCTCACGGCGCAGGAGAAGCTCGCCCTCGCGGCGTCCCCCTACCCATCGCCGAAGGCCGTCATCGAGGACTGCCGCGCGGCCGTCGCCGACCAGGCGATCGCCGACGCGGCCCCTGTCCGCGACCGCGCCGCGTTCGACGCGCTGCGGGAGCGGGTGCGCGCCGTGTCGGTCGACGGCGTGTTCGACGCGGTCTCGCTCACCGCGAAGATCCTCGCCGCCGCGCGCTCCGTCGAACGCGCGCTGAAGGCGGCCAACTCGATCGCGCTGCTCGGACCGCTGGGCGACGCCCGCCAGCAGCTCGACGGGCTCGTGCATCCCGGGTTCGTGCTCGCGACCGGGCTCGACCGGCTCCGGCACCTGCCGCGCTATCTGGAGGGGATCCGCCTCCGCCTCGAGGCGCTCCCCGACAACCCGGGGCGCGACCGCGCCTGGATGACCGAGTTCGAGCGCGCCGCGACGGCGTTCTCCGACGCCGGCGGACGCATCCCCCTGCCCCTCGACGCGCCCGCGCCCCTCGTCCGCGCGCGCTGGCTGCTCGAGGAGCTGCGCGTGGGACTGTTCGCCCAGCGTCTCGGCACCGCCGAGACGGTCTCCGTGCAGCGCGTCGCGAAGGCCCTCGCGGGATGAGCCGCGCCGGGCGGCGGGATCCCAGACGCGCGTCGCTACGCTCGTGACGATGTCCGCCTCCCCTCCGCCTCCCGCGCGCCGCGCGCCCCGCCTCGACATCCAGGGGCTGCGGATGGTCGCGGTGCTCGTCGTCATCGCGGATCACGTGATCGGCTGGCCGCACGGCGGCTTCGTGGGCGTCGACGTGTTCTTCGTGCTCTCCGGCTTCCTCATCACCGGGCTGCTGCTGCGCGAGGTGGAGAAGACCGGCCGCATCTCGTTCTCGCGCTTCTACGAGCGCCGCGCGAAGCGGATCCTGCCCGCGGCGATCACGGTCCTGTTCTTCTCCGCTGTGTTCTCCGCGGCGCTGCTCGGCGGCGGCGAGGCCAGGCGGGTGGCGGGCGACGTCGTGTTCAGCGCGCTCTTCGTCGGCAACTGGCGGTTCGCCCACCAGGGCGTCGACTACTTCCAGCAGGGCACGCCGCCCTCGCCCGTGCAGCACTTCTGGTCGCTCGGGGTCGAGGAGCAGTTCTACCTCGTCTGGCCCTGGGTGATGCTGCTCATCGTCGTCCTCGCCGCGCGCTGGACGAGCTGGGCCTTCCCGCGCGTGCGCCGGGCCGCCGCGATCGCCATCGTCGCGATCATCGTCTGCTCCTTCGCCTGGGCGCTCGTCGAGACCCGCCAGAACCCCGAGTTCGCGTACTTCTCGACCCTCTCCCGCGCCTGGGAGCTCGGCCTCGGCGCCCTCCTCGCCTTCCTGCCGCGCGTCGCCCTCGCCCGCCCGCTCCGGCGCCTCCTCGCGTGGGGCGGGCTCGCGGGCATCGCGGTCTCGGTCCTCGCGATCTCCGCGGAGTCCCCCCTCTGGCCGGCGCCCCTCGCCCTCCTGCCCGTCGTGAGCACCTGCCTCGTCGTGCTCGCCGGCACGGGCGACGACCTGGACGGATACCGCGCGCCGTGGATCCTGACCAACCGCGTCTCGACGTGGATCGGCGACGTCTCCTACAGCCTCTATCTCTGGCACTTCCCCGTCGCGATCCTGCTGCTCGCCGTCCTGCCCCAGGGGTCGAAGCGCTACATCGCCGCGGCGCTCCTCCTGACCCTCGTGCTCTCGGCCGCCAGCTACCGCTGGATCGAGGATCCCGCGCGGCACGCCGCGTGGTTCCGCCGGAGGGAGGGCCGGATCGTCGGTCCGAGCCGCGCCTGGATCCCGACGACCGCCGCCATCGCGCTCATCGCCGTGGCGGGCGGCGCGGCGTACGCCGGGGCGAGCGCGACCCGCGCTCCCGTCGCGGACGTCCCCGACGTGCGCGTCGTCGAGCCGGACGCGGAGCCGGACGCCGACATCTCCCCGGACGAGTGCTGGGGCGCCGCCTGGTCGGCCCACCGCGAGGCGTGCGCGGGCGTCGTGCCCGACGCTCTCGCTCCCGCCGCCGAGGAGACGCCGGACGACACCGCCGGAGCCTTCGACTGCTACACCCTCGCCGACGAGCCGATGCGCGAGTGCCGCGAGGGCGACGAGAGCGAGGACGCCCTCCGGGTCGCGCTCGTCGGCGACAGCCACGCGGCGTCCCTGCTGCCCGCACTGCGCCCCCAGCTCGCGTCGCTCGGCTGGTCGCTCGACGTCTTCACGGGCCGCGGCTGCCGCCTCATCGACCAGGCCGGCGCCCGCACCGACTGCGACGTCGCGCGCCCCGACATCACCACGCGCCTGGAGTCGGGAGACTACGACCTCGTCATCGCGACCGCCACGCGCGCCGACGACGCCGATCCGGCGCGGTCGGTCGGGCCGATCCAGCGGATCCGGGAGGCGGGCACCGAGGTCGTCGTCATCGCCGACAACCCCCTCGCGAGCGAGGAGGCGGTCGCCTGCGCGACGCGCGTCGGCGTCGCCCCCGACGACCCCTGCGCGACCCCGTGGGAGACCGCGCGCGGGCACGGCGACGCCGTCGCCGAGGCGGCGGAGGAGGTCGGCGCCCCGGTCGTCGACCTCACCGACCTCTACTGTGCGGACGGCTCGTGCCCGGCGATCATCGGCGGCGTGCGGGTGTACCGCGACGCCGCGGGGCACCTCACGGCGACGTGGGCGCGCACCCTCAGTCCCTTCCTCGTCGAGGGGATCCTCGACGCGGCTCCCGCCCGCTGACCCGCCCGCGCTTGCCGCCCGCGCGCCCCGGCGCGAGGATGGGACACGCGGGGCCGTCGCCCCGCGTCAGGTATCTTGATGTCGAGAGATCCCCGGCTCGCTCGGGGCTTCCGCCCGGCACATCCCCGACCTCTGGAGCGCAGGCACGCATGTCCAAGATCATCTACACGCACACCGACGAGGCGCCGCTGCTGGCGACCTACTCGCTGCTGCCCCTCATCGAGGCGTACGCGAAGAAGGCCGGCGTCGAGTTCGAGACCCGCGACATCTCGCTCGCGGGCCGCATCCTCGCGCAGTTCCCCGAGCGCCTCGCGGACGACCAGCGCGTCGGCGACGCCCTCGCCGAGCTCGGCGAGCTCGCGAACGACCCCTCCGCGAACATCATCAAGCTGCCGAACATCTCGGCGTCGATCCCCCAGCTCAAGGCCGCCATCGCCGAGCTGCGCCAGAAGGGCTTCGACGTGCCCGACCTGCCCGAGGATCCGCAGACCGACGAGGAGCGGGAGATCGCGGCCCGCTACGACCGCGTCAAGGGCTCGGCCGTGAACCCCGTGCTGCGTCAGGGCAACAGCGACCGCCGCGCGCCCGGCGCCGTGAAGGCGTACGCGAAGGCGCACCCGCACCGCATGGGCGACTGGAGCGCGGAGTCGAAGACCCGCGTCGCGACGATGGGCGAGAACGACTTCTTCTCGAACGAGAAGTCCTTCGTCTCCCCCGCCGACGACACGCTGCGCATCGAGCTCGTCACCGCCGACGGCGACGTGCGCGTGCTGAAGGAGTCGCTCCCCGTCCTCGCGGGCGAGGTCGTCGACGCGACCTTCATGAGCGCGAAGGCGCTCGACGCGTTCCTCGCCGACGCCGTGCGCCAGGCCAAGGCCGAGGGCGTCCTCTTCTCCGCCCACCTCAAGGCCACGATGATGAAGGTCAGCGACCCGATCATCTTCGGCCACGTCGTGCGCGCGTTCTTCGCGCCGGCGTTCGAGAAGCACGGCGCCGAGCTCCGGGCCGCCGGCCTCTCGGCGAACGACGGCCTCGGCGCCATCTACGCGGGCCTCGACCAGCTCGAGAACGGCACGGAGATCCGCGCGGCCTTCGACGCCTGCATCGCCGACGGACCCGCCCTCGCGATGGTCAACAGCGACAAGGGCATCACGGGCCTGCACGTGCCGAGCGACATCATCATCGACGCCTCGATGCCCGCGATGATCCGCATCGGCGGGCACATGTGGGGTCCGGACGGCGAGGAGGCCGACGCCCTCGCCGTCATCCCCGACTCGTCGTACGCCGGCGTCTACCAGGCGACGATCGACGACTGCAGGGCCAACGGCAAGCTCGACCCCGCGACGATGGGCACCGTCCCGAACGTCGGCCTGATGGCGCAGAAGGCCGAGGAGTACGGCTCGCACGACAAGACCTTCGAGCTCGCGGAGAGCGGCACGGTCCGCGTCGTGAACGGCGCCGGCGATGTCGTCCTCGAGCACGCCGTGGAGCAGGGCGACATCTGGCGCGCCTGCCAGACGAAGGACGCGCCGATCCGCGACTGGGTGAAGCTCGCCGTCACCCGCGCGCGCCTGTCGGACACGCCCGCCGTGTTCTGGCTCGACGAGAAGCGCGCGCACGACGCGAACCTCATCGCGAAGGTGAACGAGTACCTCGCCGAGCACGACACGACCGGCCTCGACATCCGGATCATGGCTCCGGCCGACGCGACGCGCTTCTCGCTCGAGCGCATCCGCCGCGGCGAGGACACGATCTCGGTGACGGGCAACGTGCTGCGCGACTACAACACCGACCTGTTCCCCATCCTCGAGGTGGGCACGTCGGCGAAGATGCTCTCGATCGTGCCGCTGATGGCGGGCGGCGGCCTCTTCGAGACGGGCGCGGGCGGCTCCGCCCCGAAGCACGTCCAGCAGCTCGTCGAGGAGGACTACCTGCGCTGGGACTCGCTGGGCGAGTTCTTCGCGCTGGCCGCCTCGTTCGAGCACCTCGCGCAGACGACCGACAACGCGAAGGCGAAGGTCCTCGCGACGACGCTCGACGCGGCCACCGCCGCCTTCCTCGAGAACGACCGCTCGCCCGGCCGCAAGCTCGGCACGATCGACAACCGCGGCTCGCACTTCTACCTCGGCCTCTACTGGGCCCAGGAGCTCGCCGCGCAGTCGGACGACGCCGAGCTCGCCGCGGCGTTCCGCCCGCTCGCCGACCGCCTCGCGGCCGACGAGGAGAAGATCGTCGCCGAGCTGGTGTCGGTGCAGGGGAAGCCGGCAGACATCGGCGGCTACTACCGCCCCGACGACGCGAAGACGACGGCGGTCATGCGCCCCTCCGCGACGCTCAACGCGGCGCTCGACGCGTTCTGACCCGCAGGCGCCCGAGAGGGCCCGACCCCGTTCCGCGGGGCCGGGCCCTCTCGGCGTCTCGGCGAGTCGCCGCTCCCCGCCGCGGGCTCTAGGCTCGACCCATGAGCCTTCGATGGGGGATCCTGGCCACGGGCGGCATCGCGCACGCCTTCGCGAGCGACCTGCGGACGGCGGGAAGGGACGTCCGCGCCGTGGGGTCGCGCTCCGCAGCGTCCGCCCGGCGCTTCGCGGACGAGTTCGGCATCCCCCGCGCACACGGATCCTACGAGGAGCTCGTCGCCGACCCCGAGGTCGACATCGTCTACGTCGCGACCCCGCATCCCCTGCACGCGGCGAACGCGGCGCTCGCGCTGGAGGCGGGCAAGCACGTCCTCGTCGAGAAGGCCTTCACCGTCAGCCAGGAAGAGGCCCTGCGCCTGCAGAGCCTCGCCGCCGAGCGGGGCCTCCTCGTCATGGAGGCGATGTGGACCCGCTATCTGCCGCACATGCGGCGCATCCGCGAGATCGTGCGCTCCGGCGCGATCGGCGAGGTGCGCACGGTGTGGGCCGACCACACGCAGTCCCTCCCGACGGATCCCGCGCACCGCATCAACGCGCTCGAGCTCGGCGGCGGCGCGCTGCTCGACCTCGCGATCTACCCCGTGTCGTTCGCCTGGGACGTCCTCGGCCCCGCCGAGACGGTGCGGGCCGTCGCCCGCATGGGATCCACGGGCGCCGACACCGAGGTCGCGACGCTCATGACACACGCCTCCGGCGCGCTCTCCTCCACCGTGTCCTCCTCGCGCGGCGCGGGACCCGACACCGCGCACATCGTGGGCACGACGGGGCGCATCGACATCGACCGCGTCTGGTACGCCCCGACCACGTTCACGGTCACGGCGACCGACGGCGCGGTCGTCGAGCGCGGAGGGGGCGACGTCCCCGGCCGCGGCATGCAGTTCCAGGCGCTCGCCGCCGAGCGCGAGGTCGCCTCCGGCCGCCTGGACCCCGAGGAGCTGCCGATCGCCGAGTCCGTCGCGATCATGGGCGCGCTCGACGAGGTGCGCCGGCAGATCGGCCTCGCCTACCCGGGCGAATGACATCCCGCGGCGCGTAGGCTCGCAGAGCACCAGAAGAAGGAGACCGATGGAGCACGACGACGGCCGCGTGGCCGTGTACCTGGATTTCGACAACATCGTGATGAGCTGGTACGACCGCGTGCACGGCCGGAACTCGTACAGCCGCGACCGCTCCCGCATCGCGGAGGATCCCACGGATCCGGAGATCGCGGAGCGGCTCGCCGCGGCGACGGTCGACGTCGGCGCGATCCTCGACTTCGCGGCGAGCTACGGCACGCTCGTGCTCACGCGCGCCTACGCCGACTGGTCCTCGCCCGTGAACGCCATTTACCGGCGGCAGCTCGTGGCGCGCGCCGTCGACCTCGTGCAGCTGTTCCCCGCCGCGGCCTACGCCAAGAACGGCGCGGACATCCGCCTGGCCGTCGACGCGGTCGAGGACATGTTCCGGCTGTCCGACCTCACGCACATCGCGATCGTCGCGGGCGACAGCGACTACGTCCCCCTCGCGCAGCGCTGCCGCCGCCTCGGGCGCCTCGTCATCGGCGTGGGCGTCGCGGGGTCGACCGCCAAGTCGCTCGCCGCCGCGTGCGACGAGTTCGAGCCGTACGACACGCTGCCCGGCGTCCCCGAGATCCCCCGAGAGAAGCGTGAGGGCGCCCGCACGCCGGCCGCGAAGCAGGAGCCGAGGAAGAGCGCGAAGAAGGCCGATCCGCCGGCCGAGCCCGCCCCGTCCCCCGCTCCCGTCGCCGACGACGAGACCCCGACGTTCGAGGACACCCCGCCCGAGGACCTGCACGCGGTCGCGACCCGGCTCCTCGAGCGCGCGCTGCGCGTCGGACAGAGCAAGGGCGACGAACAGGGCTGGCTCTACACGTCGGCCGTGAAGCAGCACATCCGCCGCATGGATCCGTCGTTCAGCGAGAAGGCGCTCGGCTACCGCTCCTTCAACGACTTCCTCGCCTCCCGATCCGACCTCGCCGAGCTGGAGGCGTCGGGACACGAGCGCCTCGTGCGCCTGAAGCAGTAG
The DNA here is from genome assembly GCF_050958665.1 of Microbacterium sp. gxy059. Classification (NCBI taxonomy): domain Bacteria; kingdom Bacillati; phylum Actinomycetota; class Actinomycetes; order Micrococcales; family Microbacteriaceae; genus Microbacterium; species Microbacterium sp. gxy059. The sequence goes on from NZ_JAMXWT010000020.1 coordinate 30,792, forward strand.
CGCCAGGGGGTCAGCGGACCCCGTAACGTGGATCCCATGGCCAAGGCAGTGCGTTTCCCTGAGATCGGCGGACCCGAGGTGCTCCGCGTCGACGAGATCCCCGACCCGGTCGCGGGCCCCGGAGAGATCACCGTCCGCGTGGAGGCCGCGGGCGTCAACCCGCTCGACCGCAAGCTGCGCTCCGGCGTGCGCCCGCTCGATCCGGACAGGGCCCCGCACCGCACGGGCGCGGACGGCGCCGGCACGGTGACGGGCGTGGGCGACGGCGTCGACGGGTTCCGCGTGGGCGATCCGGTCGCGTTCGCCGACGCCGCTGGCGCCTACGCGACCGATGTCGCGGTCTCCGCCGCCAGCGCCTTCCTCCGCCCGGAGGGGGTCTCGGCGGCGCAGGGCGCGGCTCTCGGGATCCCCGCGGGCACCGCCTACCAGGCGCTGCGCTCGCTCGGCGTCGGAGACGGCGACACGCTGCTCGTGCACGGCGGCTCGGGCGCCGTCGGGCAGTTCGCGGTGCAGTTCGCCGTGCTCTTCGGGGCGCGGGTGATCGCGACCACGAGCGACGCGCGCGCGGAGCGCGTGCGCGACCTGGGCGGCGAGCCGGTCCGGTACGGAGAGGGACTCGTCGGGCGCGTGCGCGACGCGGCGCCGGACGGGGTGACCGCGATCCTCGACTGCGTCGGCACCGACGAGGCGCTCTCCGCCTCGCTCGAGCTGCTCGACGACGGGTCGCGGATCGCGACGATCGTCATGGGAGCCCGCGCCGCCGAGCTCGGCATCCGCGCGTTCTCCGGCGGATCCCCCGAGCCGCTGACCGCCCAGCAGCTGGCCTGGCGGCGCGAGGCGCTGCCCGTGTCGCTCGCCCTCATCGCGGCGGGGTATCTCGACGTGGAGATCGGCGAGGCGTTCCCCCTCGAGCGGGCGGGCGACGCGCAGACCGCCAACGAGCGCGGCGCGCACGGCAAGCTCCTCATCGTGCCCTGAGCCGGCGCCTCCGGATCCGCGGTGCGGTGCGCGTCCGCGCCGCACCGCGGTAGCGTTCTTGGTCGTGACCCTTCCCGATCTCGGGCCCCTCGCCTGGGCCGCGCTCGTCGTCGGCGCGCTCACCGTCGGGATCTCGAAGACGGCGCTGCCCGGCGCCAACACCCTCGGCATCGCCCTGTTCGCGGCCGTCCTCCCGGCGAAGGAGTCGACCGGCGCGATGCTCATGCTGCTCGTCGTCGGCGACGCCCTCGCGCTGCTGCTCTATCGGCGCCACGCGGACTGGCGCGTCCTCGCCCGGCTCGCGCCCTCGGTCGTCGCCGGCCTCCTCGTCGGGGTCGTGTTCCTGGCCCTCGCGGACGACGCGGGGGTGCGTCGCGTCATCGGCGCGATCCTCCTCGCCCTCGTCGCCCTCACCCTCTGGAACCGGAGACGCGCGAGCGCCAGGGGTTCGACGACGCGGGGCTCGCACATCGCGGCCGCCTCGTACGGCTCGCTCGGCGGCTTCACGACGATGGTCGCGAACGCGGGCGGTCCGGTGATGTCGATGTACTTCCTCGCATCGCGCTTCTCCCGTCAGGCGTTCCTCGGCACGGCCGCCTGGTTCTTCGCCGTGCTGAATCTCGCGAAGCTGCCCTTCTCGATCGGCCTCGGCCTCATCGACCTCTCGACGCTCGCCCTCGACCTGCTGCTCCTCGTGCCCGTCCTGGCGGGAGGCGCGATCGGGTGGTTCGCTCTGCGGCGGATGAGCCAGCGCGTCTTCGACGTCCTCGTCACCCTGCTGACGATCGCCGGGGCCGTGTACCTGCTGCTCTGACCGTGCGGATCAGCGCGCGTCGCGCGGGGGCGCGGCGTCCTTCGCCGCGCGGAGGATCAGCACGAACCCGATGACCGCTGGAAGCGCCAGGGCGAGGGCGATCCCCCAGTGCGGATAGGCGCCCGTGACGGATCCGACCGCGACCGCGAAGACGAGCACCTGCGTGACGATGCCTCCCGACCGCCCCCACTGCCGTCCCGCGGCCACCCCGTACGCGAAGGCGCCGACCGCGGCGGCCGCCATGAGCGTCATGACGACGAGCGCGATGGCGCTGGCGATCGACGTGGTCTTCGCCGTGATCAGCTCGACCACCTGCCAGATCGCGAGCGCCGCGAGGCCGAGCGCCTCGATCGAGAGGAGGGTCGCGGCCGCGCGCGCCGATCCCGGAGAGCGATCCGCCATTCCTGCTCCTCCTCCGCCCTGCCCGGGCACGCCGCATCGGGCGAAACCTGAAGGATTCGAGAGAACCCTTGCCAGAGGGCATCACCTGTATGACAATTGTTAACGGTGTGTTTCCCACAGCGTGGTGGGGCGTCGGGTCTCACGACCCCGTCGCACATCCAGCGTAGTCGAACCTCTCGACCTCGCTGCACGTTCTGCAGACCCCACCTCGCAAGGAGCTACCCCCGCATGGACTGGCGCGATAAGGCCGCTTGCCTGACCGTCGACCCCGAGCTGTTCTTCCCGGTGGGCAACACCGGTCCGGCCGTCGACCAGATCGAGAAGGCGAAGCAGGTGTGCGCGCAGTGCACCGTGACGGAGGTCTGCCTCCAGTACGCCCTCGAGACCGGCCAGGACTCGGGCGTGTGGGGCGGCCTCAGCGAGGACGAGCGACGGGCGCTGAAGCGCCGCGCCGCCCGCGCGCGACGCGCGAGCTGACCTCCCGCACGATCGCGAAGAGCCCCGCCGAGGCGGGGCTCTTCGCGTGCGGGCGCGTCAGCCGCGGCCCTTCCGCGTGCCGCGGAGGGGGAAGTCGATCCGCACCTCGGTGCCGCCGTCGAACGGCGAGCCCTGATCCGCGATCGAGGTCCACTCGATGGTGCCGCTCAGCTCGCCCTGGATGAGCGTGCGCACGATCTGCGTGCCGAGGCCGCTGCCCACCTGCCCTTCGGGGAGCCCCCCGCCGTTGTCGCGGACCCGCACCGACATGGCCTGATCCGAGCGCTCGGCGACGATCTCGACCTCGCCCTCGCGGCCCGCGAGGCCGTGCTCGACGGAGTTCGTGACGATCTCGGTGAGCGCGAGCGCGAGCGGCGTCGCGAACTCGCTCGGCAGCGTGCCGAACTCGCCGCGCTTGCGCGTGTGCGCGACGGTGTTCTGCGCCGCGGCGACCTCCGCGACGAGCCGGAGCACCCGGGTGAAGACCTCGTCGAAGTCGACGTTCTGCGCGAGCCCCTCCGAGAGGGTGTCGTGGACGACGGCGATCGCGGCGACGCGCTGCATCGCCTGGAGCAGCGCCTCCCTCGCCTCGTCGCTGTTCGTGCGCCGCGCCTGGATCCTGAGGAGGGAGGCGACGGTCTGCAGGTTGTTCTTGACGCGGTGGTGGATCTCGCGGATCGTCGCGTCCTTGGTGATGAGCTCCTGCTCCTGGTTGCGCAGCTCGCTGACGTCGCGGCACAGCACGATCGCCCCGATGCGCACGCCGTGATCGCGCAGCGGGATGACCCGCAGCGAGAGCGTGACCCCGCGGGCCTGCACGTCGCTGCGCCAGGAGGCGCTCCCCGCCAGCAGCACGGGCAGCGACGCCTCGTCGGCCGAGGCGTTGCGCTCGGCGGGCAGCACGGCGTTCGCGACGTCGCCGAGGGACTCGCCCTCGAGCTCCTCGTCGAACCCGATGCGGTTGAACGCGCTGAGCCCGTTGGGGCTGGCGAAGGTGACGACGCCGTCGACGTCGAGCCGGATCAGCCCGTCGGCGGCGCGCGGCGCGCCGCGCCGCGGGCCGGTCGGCGCCGAGGAGTCGGGGAAGTCGCCCGTCGCGATCATCCCGAAGATCGCCTCGGCGCACTCGTCGAAGGTGAGCTGCTGGCGCGAGGGCGCGCGCACGTCGCCGAGGTTCGTGTGCCGGGTGAGCACGCCGATGACGCGGGCGCCGTCGGCGGCGCGGCGCACGATCGGCACCGCCTTCACCCTGGTCGGCGTCTCCTCGAACCACTCGGGGCTGGACGAGTCGACGATCCTCTTGCTCGTGAACGCCTCGCGCACCTGGCTCTGCCACTGGGGCCGCACCTTCTCGCCGACGATGTCGCGGTAGAAGAGCGTCGCGGCGCCGCTCGGGCGCACGTGGGCGACGGCCTGGAACGAGTCGTCGGCCGTCATCCCCCAGATGACGATGTCCGCCGACGCGAGGTCGGCGAGCAGCTGGCCGTCGGCGTGGACGCGGTGGAGCCATTCGATGTCCGTCTCGCCCACCTGGCCCTGGGCGGTGAGCAGATCGCTGAGGGTCGACACGCTCTACAGCGTAGCGGCGAGCCGAGCGACCGCGTGCGCGAGCCCCGCCCGCCGCCGCTGAGGCCGGACGGGGGCGGCCGCCAGGTGCGCCCGGTCGACGGCCCGGACGTCGTGCGGGAGGAGGAAGGGGTCGTCGACGTCCGCGAGCTGGGCGAGGGCGCGACGGACCTGTCCCCCGGCGTCGAGGCCGAACGGCCCCTGCCGCATGCGGTTCACGACGACCCGCACCTCCGCTCCCGGGGCGCGCTCGCGCAGCTCGGCCCAGCCCCGCACGAACCGCGCGATGCCGACCGGATCGGCCGAGGCGACCGCGAGCACGCGATCCGCGCTCTCGAGCGCCGCGAGCCCGCCGGCGTTGCGCCGCGGCCCGTCGAGATCGCTGACGATCTCCTCGTCCGCCTCGAGCGGCGCCGCGATGTCGACGATCGTCTCGTCGATCCAGCCGCGCGTCGCCTCCAGGACGCGGCGCACGCGGTCGTGGGCGAGTTCTGGCCACCGCGCGGGCCTGTTGATGCCCGTGAGCACCTCGACGACGCGGTCGCCGAGGTCGACGGGCGTGCTGAGCCGGGTCAGCTCGGGCCCGTCGAGGAGCCCGTAGTCGGCCTGTCGGCAGGCCGCGGGAAAGCCAGGCGCCTCGTCGGGCAGGCCGAGCATCTGGGCGATCGCCGGCGCGTGGCTGTCCGCGTCGACGACGGCGACGCGCGCTGAGGCGGCGAGCTCGGACGCGAGGGCGAGCGCGAGCGTGCTGCGGCCCGGGGCGCCGTGCGGCCCCCAGACGACGGTCACGCGCCCGTCCGGTGCGGCGTCGCGGGGAGCCGCCAGCGTGCGCGAGCGCGCCGACGCGGCGATCTCGGAGCCCGACGCGTCGAGCGCGAGCGGCTCGGGGACGCCGAAGGACTGCGCGGCGCGCCGGTCGGAGAGGCGCTCGCCGAGGGCGACGATGCGCACGGCCCCCCTGTCGCACATCGCGACGACCTCGGAGGAGAGCGCCGACCGGCTGGCCCGCAGCACGAGCGCGTCAGCGTCGCGGAGCGCCTCGTGGATCCGCGCGGAGCGGTCTCCCGCCGCGTCGCGCACCTCCTGCGGCTCGACGTGCGCGACGACCTCGAGCCCCTCGTCGGCGAGCTCCTCGGCGAGGGCGTCGCCACGCGCGCCGCCGACGGCGAGGACGATCCTCATCGCGCCCCGCCCTCCGCGGCCACGGGCACGACCGACAGCGCCGATCCGCTCGACGCGTGCCGCAGCACCTCCGCCACGCGGTCCCTGTCGACGACGAGCTCGACGCGGGAGCCGCGGGCGGCCATCATGCCGTCGGACGAGAGCACCTCGGCCACGACGGCGCCAGGCACGATGACCTGCGGCTCGTCGAAGACGCCCGGCGAGACGGCCGGCGCGGCCCACAGCTCGACGAGCGCCCCCGCGTCGACGTCTCCCGGGATCTCGAGCGCGCTCTCGACGACGACGCGCGCGCGGTCGATCGCCTCAGGAGTCGTCGTCGCGGAGACGGGGACGAGCTCGCCCGCCGGGATCGTGCGCGCGGCGACGAGCCCCTCCTCGAGCGCCTCGGGCGAGACGTAGTCGTCCGAGGCCTCCGCGAGACGGGCGTCGAGCGCCGTCACGTGCCGCGCCGTGATCGTCTGACCCGGCACGATCGCCTGCTGGGCGACGAGTACCGGCTGGGTGACGCGCGCCGTCTGGACGACCCACCACACGCCCGCGACGGAGACGCAGACGAGGAGGAGTCCGATGACGAAGCGGAGGTCGATCCGCGGGGCGCGGAGCGTGCGGGAGAGGGCCATGCGGCGATCGTGGCAGACATCGGGGATCCCCCGCGGAAGTTATCCACAGCGCTCCCGCGCCGAAGACGCGGAGACGCCTGCGGAGACCTACAATCTCCGTATGCCGGACGCGGATCGCCTTCTCACGCCTGCGCAGGTCGCAGAGCTGCTGAGCATCGCGCCCGAAGAGGTCCTCGCGCTCATCCGCGCGGGCGAGCTGCGCGGCGTGCGCGTCGGCGCGCCCGCGCGCTGGCGCGTCGAGGAGCGCAGCGTCGCCGACTACCTCGACGACCAGAGGGAGCTCAGCCGGCGACACGCCCTGTGGCGCCAGTCGAACGTGGCGAGCATGCCCGAGCTGTGGGGAACCGATCCCGAGCGCTGAGCGACCGCGGGGGCCCGGTCGCCGATAGCCTGGCCCGATGACGACGATCGACGTGCAGGGCGTGCTCCAGGAGGTGCACGAGGCGGTCTCCCCGCTCATCGGATCGGGCAGCGTCGCGGAGTACATCCCCCGCCTCGCCGCCGTGAGCCCCGAGCACTTCGGCATGGCGGTGACGACGATCGACGGGGAGCGCTTCTCGGTCGGGGACGCCGCGACAGAGTTCTCGATCCAGAGCATCTCGAAGGTCTTCGCCCTCGCGCTCGTCATCTCGGCCGACGGCGACGAGATCTGGCGGCGGGTGGGGAGGGAGCCCTCCGGCGCGGCCTTCGACTCGCTCGCGCAGCTCGAGCGCACACGGGGCATCCCGCGCAATCCGTTCGTGAACGCCGGCGCGCTCGTCGTCACGGACCAGCTGCTGTCCCTCTCGGACGGCGGCTCCCCCGTCCTCGATCTCCTCCGCGCGGAGTCGGGCAACGACGACCTCGCGGTCGACGCCCTCACCGCGGCGTCCGAGCTCGCGCACGGCGATCGGAGCCATGCGACGGCGTTCCTCCTGCGCAGCTTCGGCAACCTCGCGGGCGACGTCGACAGCGTGATCGACGCCTACGTGCAGCAGTGCTCGATCGCCATCAGCTGCGGCGATCTCGCCACGGCTGGCCTCTTCCTCGCGCGCGACGGCATCCGCGCCGACGGCACGCGGCTGCTCACCGACAGCCAGGCGAAGCGCGTCAACGCCGTGATGCTCACGTCGGGCTTCTACGATGCGGCCGGCGAGTTCGCCTACCGCGTGGGGCTCCCGGGGAAGTCGGGGGTCGGAGGCGGGATCCTCGCGATCGTCCCCGACGTGGGGGCGATCTGCGTCTGGGGCCCCGGCCTCGACGCGTCCGGCAACTCGCTCATCGGCGTGGCCGCGCTCGACGAGCTGACCACCCGCACCGGGTGGTCGATCTTCTGACCCGCCGCTAGACGAGCGAGCGCTCGTCGAGCGGATCGAGCGCGAGGCGCGCGATCTCCGCCACGGGCAGGATGCGGATTCCGACGATCTCCCGCGGGCGCGGCGCCCCGTCGGCGTCGTGCAGCGCGAGATCGAGGTGATCGGCGCCGGCGCGGGCGATCGTGCCCGTCAGCGTCGTCCCCGCGCGGAGCGCCGCGCGCACGCGCACGCGACGCCGCGCCAGCGCCCGCAGCGCGATGCCGAACGTCATGCGGCGCCGGAGCGGGTCGAGGCCGTCCGGCGCGAGGCTCGCGCGCGCCTGCGCGGCGTCGACCGCGACGCCGCGGATCGCGTCGACGGGCACGACGTCGATCCGTCCCGACGCGCTCCGCAGGGCGCACCAGTCGGCGCCGACCGCGCGGACGACGCCGTGCGCGGTGGCGCCGTCGCACGTCGAGATGCCGATGTCGCCGGCTCCCCTGAGGGCGCCGAGGCGGTCGACGAGCGCGAGACGCGCGACGCGCACCCGCTCGGTCTCCCCGGCCAGCTCGTCGTGCTCCGCCTCGCGGTGCCGGGCGAACTGGTCCTCGAGATCCGCGAAGAGCGGCTCCCACCGATCCGTATGCATGCGGCGAGCGTAGCGGGGCCCGACCGCCCGAGCGGATCTCCCCACAGGCCTCTATGCCTGCGGCGCTCATCGTCGACACATGGTGAACTCACAGCATACGGAAAACTCTCTGATGCTCACCGATGAGGAACCGACGATACGCATGAGTTCTGCAACGACGCGGCTGCGCGCCGATGACGTACACGAGATGTTCGCCCCGCAGCGCACGAGCGCGAGCCGCCTCCCCCGCCCCGAGCCCCTCATCGGCACGCTCGCGGGCGGCGTGATCGAGGTCATCGCGGGCGTGCGCGACGTCGACCAGCTCGCCCGCTGGCTCGGCGAGGAGCCCTATCGGGCCCTGGTCCTCCGCGCGAACCTCGCCCACCGCGCGCGCAGCGCGAGGGGCCGCCCCGCGAGGCAGCCCTCCTACCGGGTGCACACGCTCCACCACCAGAGCCCCGCCGACGGGATCGTCGAGGCCGTGGCGGTGGTCGCGACGCCGGCGCGCACCCGAGCTGTCGCGATGCGCCTCGAGGGCTACGACCGACGGTGGCGCGCGACCTCCCTCGCGGTCCTGTGACCGGCCCTCACTGACGGTACGACGCGAGGAAGTTGCCGAGGCGCTCGACGGCCTCTCGCAGCACCCGAGCCTCGGGGAGGGTCACCACGCGCAGGTGGTCGGTGGTCGGCCAGTTGAAGCCCGTGCCCTCCACCATGAGGATGTGCTCGGAGACGAGCAGGTCGTAGATGAGCCTCTGGTCGTCGTGGATCTCGTGCACCTCGGGGTCGAGGCGCGGGAACGCGTAGAGGGCGCCCTGGGGCTTCACGCAGGAGACCCCGGGGATCTCGTTGAGCCCCTCCCAGGCGATGTCGCGCTGCTCGTGCAGCCGGCCGTCGGGCGCGATGAGCGCGTCGATCGACTGGACGCCCGTCAGTGCGGCGAGCACCGCGTGCTGCGCGGGCACGTTCGGGCACAGGCGCGTCGAGGCGAGCAGCTGGATCCCCTCCAGGAACCCGTCGGCGTGGTCCTTCGGCCCCGTGATCACGAGCCACCCCGACCGGTACCCGGCCACGCGGTACGTCTTCGAGAGGCCGTTGAAGGTGAGGCAGAGCAGGTCGGGGGCGATCGTCGCCGTCGGGATGTGCTCGGCGTCGTCGAACAGGATCCGGTCGTAGATCTCGTCGCTCAGCAGCAGCAGCGAGTTCTCGCGGGCGATCTGCGCGATGCCCTCGAGCACCTCGCGGGTGTACACCGCGCCCGTGGGGTTGTTCGGGTTGATGACGACGATCGCCTTGGTCTTCGGCGTGATCTTCGCGCGGATGTCCTCCAGATCGGGCTGCCAGCCGTTCTGCTCGTCGCAGAGGTAGTGCACGGGGGTCCCGTCGGCGAGGCTCGTCATCGCCGTCCACAGCGGGTAGTCGGGCGCGGGGATCAGCACCTCGTCGCCCTCGTCGAGCAGCGCCTGCATCGTCATCGTGATGAGCTCGGAGACGCCGTTGCCGAGGAAGACGTCGTCGACGTCGAAGGGCGGGAAGTCCGGGGTGTTCTCGTATCGGCTGACGATCGCGCGCCGCGCCTCGACGATGCCGCGGCTGTCGCTGTAGCCGTGCGCCGTCGGCACGGCCCTCAGCATGTCGTGCACGATCTGCTGAGGCGCCTCGAAGCCGAAGATCGCCGGGTTGCCCGTGTTCAGCTTGAGGATCGAGTGCCCCTCCGCCTCGAGCTTCTGCGCCTCCGCCAGTGCCGCGCCCCGGATCTCGTAGAGCACGTTGCGGAGCTTGGACGACTGGTCGAGGGGTCGCAGAACGGTCATCTCCACAGGATATGCCCGCCCGCCTCCGGCGCGGAACGCCGGGAGGGGCGCCGCGGGATCCCCCCCCGCGGCGCCCCTGCCGGCACCTCTCGTCAGCGCTTCTTCTTGGCCTTGCGGCGCGCCTCGCGGTTGCCAGCGGGCGTCGCCGGCTTGTCGGCGCGCTGACGTCCGTCGGAGCCGCTGACCCGCGCCTCGCCGTCCTCGTCGGGCGCCGAGAAGGCGAGCTGGCGCTGGTCGGGCTTCTGCTCCGACAGGCCCTTCGCCTCGATCTCCTGCGCGCCGCCCTCCGCGCCCTGCTGCACGCGGACCTCGAGGTTGAAGAGGAATCCGACGGTCTCCTCGCGGATCTGGGCCATCATCGTCTCGTACATCTGGTGGCCCTCGCGCTGGTACTCGATGAGCGGATCGCGCTGAGCCATGGCCCGCAGGCCGATGCCGTCCTTGAGGTAGTCCATCTCGTAGAGGTGGTCGCGCCAGTGACGGTCGAGCACCTGCAGCACGACGCGGCGCTCGAGCTCGCGCATCGGCTGCTCGCCCAGCTCCTCCTCGCGCGTCTCGTAGGCGATGCGCGCGTCGCTGAGGATCTCGCGCGTGAGCGTCTTCTGGTCGATGCCGCCCTTGCGGCCTCCCCCGGCCTCCGCGACGACCTCCTCGATCGTCACGCCCACGGGGTACAGCGCCTTCAGCTGGGTCCAGAGCGCGTCGAAGTCCCAGCTCTCGTTGTGACCCGTCGCGGTGTGCTCGGCGATGACCTGCGTGAGGGCGTCCTCGAGGAAGCGCTGCACGCGCCCCTGGATGTCGTCGCCCTCGAGGATCACGCGGCGGTCGGAGTAGATCGCGAGACGCTGGCGGTTGAGGACGTCGTCGTACTTGAGGACGTTCTTGCGCGACTCGGCGTTGCGGCTCTCGATCGCGGCCTGCGCGTTCTTGATGAGGCCCGAGATCGCGCGGCCCGTGATGACCTGCGAGTCGTCGAAGTCGGTGCGCGCGAGCATCGCGTCGGCGAGGGGCGAGCGGAAGCGGCGCATGAGCTCGTCCTCGAGCGAGAGGTAGAAGCGGCTCTCGCCGGGGTCGCCCTGGCGGCCCGCGCGGCCGCGCAGCTGGTTGTCGATGCGGCGGGACTCGTGCCGCTCCGTGCCGAGCACGTAGAGGCCGCCGACGGCGCGCACCTTGTCGCCCTCCTCCTCGACGCGCGCCTTGACCGCCTCGAACACCTCGTCCCAGGCCGCCTCGTAGTCCTCCGGCGTCTCCTCGGGGTCGAGCCCGCGGGCCTTCATCTCCTGCACCGCGAGGAACTCGGCGTTGCCGCCGAGCATGATGTCGGTTCCGCGGCCGGCCATGTTCGTGGCGACCGTCACGGCCCCGAGGCGGCCGGCGAGCGCGACGACGTCGGCCTCGCGCGCATGGTTCTTCGCGTTGAGCACCTCGTGCGCGATGCCGCGCTGGGACAGCAGCTTCGACAGCAGCTCGCTCTTCTCGACGCTGACGGTGCCGACGAGCACCGGCTGGCCGGTCTCGTGCCGCTCGGCGATGTCGTCGACGACCTGCGCGAACTTGCCCTTCTCCGTGCGGTAGATGAGGTCCTGCTGATCCTGGCGGATCATCGGGCGGTTCGTCGGGATCGGGAACACGCCGAGCTGGTAGGTCGACATGAACTCGGCGGCCTCGGTCTCGGCCGTTCCCGTCATGCCCGCGAGCTTGTCGTAGAGGCGGAAGTAGTTCTGCAGCGTGACGGTCGCGAGCGTCTGGTTCTCGGCCTTGACCTGCACGCCCTCCTTCGCCTCGATCGCCTGGTGCATGCCCTCGCTGTAGCGGCGCCCGGAGAGGATGCGGCCCGTGTGCTCGTCGACGATCTGCACCTCGCCGTCGATGACGACGTAGTCCTGGTCGCGGTGGTAGAGGGCCGAGGCCTTGATGGAGTTGTTGAGGAACGAGATGAGGGGCGTGTTGGCCGACTCGTACAGGTTCTCGACGCCGAGGTAGTCCTCGACCTTCTCGATGCCGGGCTCGAGCACGCCCACGGTGCGCTTCTTGACGTCGACCTCGTAGTCGACGCCCTCCTCGAGGGTGCGCGCGATCTTCGCGAACTCGGCGAACCACCTGTTCGCCTCGCCGGCCGACGGGCCCGAGATGATGAGCGGCGTGCGCGCCTCGTCGATGAGGATCGAGTCGACCTCGTCGACGATGGCGTAGAAGTGCTCGCGCTGCACGAGGTCCTCCTTGCGGGAGGCCATGTTGTCGCGCAGGTAGTCGAAGCCGAACTCGTTGTTCGTGCCGTAGGTGATGTCGGCCGCGTACTGCTCGCGGCGCTTCGCGGGGGTCTGGCCGGACACGATGACGCCGGTGGTCATGCCGAGGGCGCGGAACACGCGGCCCATCAGCTCGGCCTGGTAGCTCGCGAGGAAGTCGTTGACCGTGATGACGTGCACGCCGCGGCCCGCGATCGCGTTCAGGTACGCGGGGAGCGTGGCGACGAGCGTCTTTCCCTCACCGGTCTTCATCTCGGCGATGTTGCCGAGGTGCAGGGCGGCGCCGCCCATCACCTGGACGTCGTACGGGCGCATGCCGAGGGTGCGCTTCGCGGCCTCGCGCACGGCGGCGAAGGCCTCGGGCATGAGGTCGTCGAGCGACTCGCCCTTCTCGTGCCGGGAGCGCAGCTCCTCGGTCTCGCCCCGCAGCTCCTCGTCGCTCAGCTGCGCGTAGTCCTCCTCCAGAGCGCCGACCGCGTCGACGACCCTCTGCAGGCGTCGCCGCAGGCGACCCTCGCCCGCGCGGAGCAGCTTCTCGAACGGATTCACCACGTGTCACTCCTCGATCGACCAGGCGCGCGTGAACCGCGTGCGCCGTCGCCCGCGCCGAGGCGCCGGGCATACCCGCCCATGCTAATCGCCTCGACGGCGGGGTCGCGAGGCGCGGGGCCCGCGCTGAAGAAATCCACACCGGACTCCACGGCGCGCTCAGCCGTCCGATCCGCCGTCATCGGGCGGGAGCGCCCAGACCGACAGCGCCTCCGTGCGGCCGTCGTATTCGAGGCGCAGCACCGTGCCCGCGGGGAACTCCGTCGTCGCGACGCCCATCCAGAAGTCGTCCGCGCCGGGGTCGTCGGGGTCGACGACGAGGAGGTCGTGGGAGGCGGGGAGGCGCGACGAGCCGCAGCCGCCGGCGAGCACCGACGGCTCCTCGTCGTCGCCCGAGAGGACGGCGGGCTGGAAGCAGACGATCCCGCCCTGGTCGTCGTCGGCGCGGGAGCCCCCGGCGGGGAACACCTCGACGGAGAGCCCCGTGACGGGGAGGTCGTAGAGCGTCCCGTCCGGCATGCCGCCCCCGGTCGCCTCGGTCCGCTCCGCGAGCGGCGTGGACGCGCGGCCTCCCTCGACGACCACGACCAGCTCGGCCTCGCCGACGGGTCCGGCGGCGCCCGCCCACCCCGCGAGGAACCCTCCCGCCCACCCCGCGGATCCCGCGGTGAGCGCCACGATCCCCGTCGCCAGCGCCGATCCGACGACGATCGCGGCGGAGACCCGGCGGGGCCGCGCCCGGGACGCGGAGCCTTCCTCCGGCGGAGCGTCCGCCCGCGCCGAGGGGGCGGACTCGGCGACGGCGGCGGGTGATTCGTCCTCCCCCTGCGCGTCCGGGACAGGGACGGAGGGCGCAGGCCTGGCCGCCTGCTCGAGGAGGCGGAGCCGGGCGAGCGCCGCGGGATCAGAGGCGATGTCGGCATCGGGCCCGTAGGCCCTGCGCCGGAGCGCGTCGAGCTCGCGCCGAGCGGCGGCCCGGGACGGATCGGACATAGGGCGACGATAGCGGGCCCGCGCGACGGATCCCGCCCGTTCCAGCCCGCGTAGGATCAGCGCATGGCGTTCTGGGGCAAGAGGAAGCGCGAGGAGCAGACCGCGCAGCAGCAGTCGGAGGACCAGGCCCTCGCGGCGCGCGCGCAGCGGGCGCTCGTGCAGACCGACGAGCGGATCCGCACGACGAGGGACGAGCTGGCGTTCGCCTCCGCGGAGCTGGGCCCGAAGGCGACCCAGGATCTGCGGGAGGGGCTCGACGCCGTCACCTCCCACATGGGCGAGGCGTTCCAGCTGCACCAGCTCAACCACGACGACATCCCCGACACCGCGGAGGAGCTGCGCACGCGCAACGCCCGCATCGCGCAGCTCTGCGAATGGGCCGAGCAGGTGCTCGACGAGCGCACCGAGGCGCTCCGGGAACGGATCGAGCGGATCCGCGAGGCGCCCCGCGTCCTGGCCGGGGTGCGCGACGAGGCCGCGCGCCTCCGGGAGCGCGTCCCGCAGGCCGAGGAGACCGTCGAGCGCCTCGCGCGCATGTACGCCCCCGAGGCGATGCGGCGCGTGGCCGGCGGCCCCGCGGAGGCGGTCCAGCTTCTCGACTTCGCCGAGCACTCGGCCGGCGTCGCCGAGCGGCGCCGCGACGCCGGCCGCCGCGACGAGGCGATGCTCGCGCTCGAGACCGCGACGGAGGCCGTGCGGCGCGCGGGGCGCGTGCTCGACGGCATCGACGACTTCGAGCTCGAGGCGATGCGCGCCCAGGCGACCCTCGGCGATGTCGTCGCGGACTCCCGCGACGACATCGCGGCGGCGCGGCGCGGCGCCGGAGGCGCGGAGGTCGCCTCCGCGATCGCGGATCTCGAGAAGGCGCTGGCGGCCCTGCCCGCCCCCGGAACCCTCGGCGACCCCTTCGCGGATCTCGCGGCGCTCGGCGAGGCGAACGCGGCGCTCGGCCGCGCGGTCGAGAAGGCCCGTCAGCGGGCGGAGCGCCCCGTCCCTCCCCTCGCGCACGTGCGGCACGACGTCGACACGGCCGACAGGGCGATCGCGATCACCCGCAGCCTCGTCGACGGGCATCGCGGGTGGATCGGCGCGGATGCGCGCACCCGGCTCGCCGAGGCCGAGCGCACGCGGCTCGACATCGATCCGCTGATCGCGTCGGAGGACACCAGGCACCAGGCGCAGCAGCTCGCGCGGCGCACGGCGCAGCTCGCGAACGAGGCGCTCCGCCTCGCCCAGCGCGACATCGACCAGTCCCGGCCGCAGCAGGACGACGACTGGGGCGGCTGGGGCGGAGGCCCGCGCGGCGGGATGGGCGGAGGGATGGGAGGCGGCGGCCTCCTCGGCCCCCTCGTCGGCGGAGCGATCCTCGGCGGGCTCATCGGCGACATCTTCGATTGACGGCTCCCGCCCCGGGGCGCCGTAGAATCGGACGGATGCCCGATTCCTCCGCTTCCGCCTGGAGCGCGTGGCGCTCCGCCCGCCTCGCCCAGCTCGTCGCCCCGACGGGGAACCTCGCCCTCGTCGAGACCCGCTGGCTGCCCGCCGGCGAGACGCCCGACCCGGATCGTGCCCGCCGGGAGGCTCCCGAGACGGTCGTCGTCACGACCCTCGAGCGCGAGAGCCTCGAGACGGGCGAGACCGAGCACGGGCTGCGCTTCTGGGACGCAGGCTCCGACGCGATCCGCCGCTTCGACACCGTCGACGCCTACCCGTTCGACCCCGAGTGGGTCGTCTCGGCCCGCTACGAGCCCGCCCCCGACGGCCACACCGTCGCGTTCGAGCACATCCGCGACAACGGCGGCACCCGCGACAAGGCGGTCCCCGGCACGATCCGCGCGACGATCGGCGGCGAGCAGTACGCGCTGAGCGCCTTCGACGACGACGGCCGCCTGCTGCTCGTCTTCGGCGACGCGACGAACCGCGAGGAGACCTACGGCGCGGGACGCTTCCTGTTCGTCGACCGCGCGGAAGGCGAGGCCGAGGTCGTCCTCGACTTCAACCGCGCCTTCGTGCCGCCCTGCGGCTTCAGCGACCAGTTCAACTGCCCCATGCCCCCTCCCCAGAATCGCCTGCGCGTCGCCGTGACCGCCGGCGAGAAGAAGCCCCGCTTCCGCGACTGACGTCTTCGTCCCGCACCGTCCGAGAGAGATCCCATGCGCCGCACCGCCCTCGCCGCCGCCCTTCCGCTCGTCGCCGTCCTGGCCCTCACCGCCTGCGGTCCCACGGGCGGCGAGACGCCCGCCTCCGGCCCGGACGCCGCGGCCGAGGCCGACCCCGACGCCACCATCAACATCGGCTCGATGTACGAGCCGCAGAACCTCGACAACACCTCCGGCGGCGGCCAGGGCGTGACGGAGGCGCTCACGGGCAACGTGTACGAGGGGCTGTTCCGCCTCGCCGACTCGGGCGAGGTCGAGCCGCTGCTGGCCGCGGACCACGAGGTGAGCGAGGACGGCCTCGTCTACACGCTCTCGCTGCAGGAGGGCGTCTCCTTCCACAGCGGCGACCCGCTCACGGCCGACGACGTCGTGTTCTCGATCGAGAAGGTCATCGCCGACGACTCGCAGTCCGCGCGCAAGAGCCAGCTCGAGGTGATCGACTCCGTCCGCGCCGTCGACGACCAGACCGTCGAGATGGTCCTCTCCGAGCCGTCGATCTCGTTCGTCTACAACCTGACGTACGTGTGGATCGTCAACAGCTCGTTCGACGGCGACCGCAAGAGCGCCGCCGACGGCACCGGCCCTTACGCGCTCGGCCAGTGGACGCGCGGCTCGGCGCTCAGCCTCGAGCGCAGCGACGACTACTGGGGCGAGGCGCCCGCGAACGCCGGCGTCGTGTTCCACTACTTCACCGACGCCACGGCGCTGAACAACGCCCTCCTCACGGGCGCAGTCGACGTCGTCACGAGCCAGCAGTCCCCCGACGGCCTCGCCCAGTTCGAGCTGACGGACGATTTCGTCATCAGCGACGGCGACTCCACGACCAAGCTGCTGCTCGCCTTCGACGACCGCGAAGCGCCGTTCGACGACGTGCGGGTGCGCCAGGCGATCTCGTACGCGATCGACGACGAGAAGCTGCTCGACTCCGTGTGGGGCGACTACGGCACCCTCATCGGCTCGATGGTGCCCCCGACCGACCCGTGGTACGAGGACCTCACGGACCTCGACCCCTACGACCCCGAGCGCGCGCGCGAGCTGCTCGAGGAGGCGGGTCTCGCGAACGGCTTCTCTTTCACGCTCGACACCCCGAACTACGACCCGCACCCGACCGCGGCGACCTTCATCCAGTCGCAGCTCGCCGAGGTCGGCATCGCCGTCGAGATCAACACGATCACCCCGGACGAGTGGTACACGAAGGTGTATCAGAACCGCGAGTTCGACGCGACGCTGCAGGAGCACGTCAACGACCGCGACCTCGTCTGGTACGGCGACCCCGACTTCTACTGGGGATACGACAACGCCGACGTGCAGGAGTGGGTGGCGCAGTCGGAGCTCGTCTCCAGCGAGGCCGAGCAGACCGAGCTGCTGAAGCTCGTCGCGCGCACCACGGCGGAGGAGGCCGCGAGCGAGTGGCTCTACCTCTACCCGCAGATCGTCGTCGCCCGCGCCGAGCTCGACGGCTACCCCCTCAACGGCCTGAACTCGCAGTTCTTCGCCTACGACATCACGAAGGCCGGGGCGCAGGCCGAGTGACCCGCTATCTCCTGCGCCGGGGGATCTTCCTCGCCGTCTCGCTCGCGCTCGCGAGCGTCGTGCTGTTCGTGCTGCTGCGCGTCCTGCCCGGCGATCCCGCGAACGCGCTGACGGCGGTCGGCGCGACGCCGGAGCAGGTGGCGGCCGCCCGCGCCCAGGTGGGGTCGGACCGGCCGCTCCCCGAGCAGTTCGCCGCGTGGGTCGCATCGCTCGCGACGGGGGATCTCGGCACGTCGTTCGTCAGCGGCCTGTCCGTATCCGACGAGGTCGGCCAGCGGCTCGGGGTGACCCTCCCCCTCGCTCTCGCGGCCTTCGTCATCGCGATCGCCCTCGCCGTGCCGCTCGGCTACGTCGCGGCCACGCGGGCCCGCACCTGGTACGGGTCGCTCCTGAACGCGGTCGCCCAGCTCGGCATCGCCGTGCCGGTCTTCTGGCTCGGGATGGTCCTCGTCGTCGTCTTCTCCCTCCGCCTGCGCCTCCTTCCGCCCGGCGGGTTCCCGATCGGCGGCTGGCAGGATCCCCTCGCGGCGTCCCTGGCGCTCGTCCTGCCGGTCGCGACCGTCGCGATCGTGATGAGCGCCTCCCTCATCCGCTACGTGCGGGCGGCCGTCCTCGACGTGGTCGGGAGCGACTTCGTGCGCACGGCGCGGGCGATGGGCGCCTCGCGAGGCGAGGCCATGCGCCGCCACGGGCTGCGCAGCGCCGCGGTCCCCGTCGTCGCGGTGCTCGGCATGGAGCTCGCCTCGACGCTGCTCGGCGCGGTCGTCGTCGAGCAGGTCTTCTCTCTCCCCGGGCTGGGCTCGATGCTCGTGACGGGCATCGCGCAGCACGACTATCCCGTGATCCAGGGGGTGCTGCTCGTCTCGACGCTGCTCGTCCTCCTGATCGGCTTCGCCGCCGACATCGCCCAGCGGATCATCGACCCGCGCCTGCGCGACCGACTCTCGGGAGCGTCCTCGTGACCCGCCGCGCGGTCACGCTCTGGGTCGGCGTCGCGCTGACCGGGATCATCGTCGCCCTCGCCCTCGTCTCGCTCGCCTGGACGCCGTTCCCCGTCCAGGACACGTCCGGCGGCCGCCTCGTCCCGCCAGGAGAGGGCGGCTATCTGCTCGGCACCGACCGGCTGGGGCGCGACCTCGCGACGCAGCTCATGATCGGCGCGCGGATCGCCGTGCTGTCCGGCCTGGGCGCCGTCGCGATCGCGGCGGTCGTCGGCGTCGTCGCGGGGATCGTCGCCGCGTTCGCCGAGGGATGGCTCGACGACGCGCTCGCCGCCCTGCTCGACATCCTCATCGCGTTCCCCACCCTGCTGCTCGCGATGCTCATCGTGGCCGCGCAGCCGGCGACCCTGTGGACCGCGATCCTCGCGATCGGCCTCGCCCAGAGCGCGATCGTCGCGCGCCTCACGCGGATCCTGGCGCGCCGGGTGCTCGGATCCGACTTCGTGACGGCGGCCCGCACCTCGGGGACCCGCGCTCTCGGCATCGTCTTCGGCCACGTGCTGCCGAACATCTGGACGACGCTCGTCGTCAGCCTCGCCCTGCAGTTCGGCCTCGCGGTGCTCGCCGAGGCGAGCCTGTCGTACCTCGGGCTCGGCGCCCCTCCGCCCAACGCCTCCTGGGGCCGCCTGCTGCAGGAGGCCCAGCAGACGGTGCTCGTCGCTCCCGCGGGAGCCATCGCCCCCGGTCTGCTGATCATCGTCCTCGTCGTCGGCGTCAACCTCGTCGCCGACGGCCTGCGCGAGCGGCTGGAGCCGTCGTCGCGCCGCCGCGACCCGATCGAGGAGGAGCGATGACCGATCCCCTGCTCCGGATCGACGGACTCGCGGTGACCGCCGGCGGCCGGCGCCTCGTCGACGGCCTCGACCTCGAGATGGGCCCCGGCGCGCGCGTCGGCCTCATCGGCGAGTCCGGCTCGGGCAAGTCGCTCACGACGCTCGCGATCCTCGGCCTCCTCCCCGAGGGGCTCCGCGCGACGGGGTCGATCTCGCTCGACGGACGGGAGGTCGTCGGCGCCTCCGAGCGCGACCTCGTCCGCCTGCGGGGGCGCGCCGCCGCGCCGGTCTTCCAGGACCCGCGCACGGCGCTCGATCCCCTCATGCGCGTCGGACGGCAGATCTCGGAGCCGCTGCGCCGCCGCGGCCTCTCGGGTGTGGCCCGGCGCGAGGCGATGAGGTCCCTGCTCGACCAGGTGGCGCTCGGCTCCGACCGGCGCATCGAGAGGGCGTTCCCCCACGAGCTGTCCGGCGGGCAGCGTCAGCGCATCGCGCTCGCGATGGCGCTCGCGAACGACCCGCTGCTGCTCATCGCCGACGAGCCGACGACGGCGCTCGACGTGTCCGTGCAGGCCGAGATGCTGGACCTCGTCGACCGCGTCGCCGCAGACCGGGGCACCGCCGTGCTCTTCGTGAGCCACGACCTGGCGGTCGTCCGGCGCATCGTCCGCGACGCGGTCGTCCTGCATCGCGGCCGGGCGGTCGAGCGCGGCCCCGTCGAGCGTCTCCTCGCGGCGCCCGACGACCCGTACACGGCGTCGCTCGTCTCCAGCGCGCGGCGCCTCGAGCGCGCCTTCGACGAGAGGAAGCGGCGATGAGCCCCCTGATCGAGCTCGACGACGTGACGCTCCGCTACGGCCGGAGGGACGCCCCCGCGCTCGACGGCGTCTCGCTGGCGGTCGAGCGCGGCCGCCCCCTCGCCGTCGTCGGCGAGTCCGGCGCTGGCAAGTCGACGATCCTCCGCCTCCTGCTGGGCCTCGAGGCTCCGACCTCGGGCGAGGTGCGCGCGGAGGGGCGTCCGCTGGTCCTGCGCGACCGACGGCTCATGCGCGGCTTCCGTCGCCGGGTGCAGTGCGTCTTCCAGGATCCCTACGCCTCGCTCGACCCGAGCAGGCGGATCGGCGCGATCGTCGCGGAGCCCCTGCGCTCCCTCGGCCTCGCCCGGGGTGCGGAGGCGGACGCGCGCGTGGCGGACGCGCTCGAGCGGGTCGGGATCCCGCGCGACGCGGCCGCCCGCTTCCCCCACGAGTTCTCGGGCGGGCAGCGTCAGCGCATCGCGATCGCGCGCGCCGTGGTGTGCCGTCCCGACGTCCTGCTCGCCGACGAGCCGGTCAGCGCCCTGGACGTGACCACGCGCGTCGCGATCGTCGGCCTCCTCGCCGAGCTCGCGCGGGACGAGGGGATGACGCTCGTCATGGTCTCGCACGACCTCGCCGTCGTCGCGGAGCTGTGCGACGAGACGGTCGTCCTCGACCGCGGCCGGATCGTGGAGCGGGGCGCGACGAGCGATGTGCTCGGCGCGCCCCGCGACCCGGTCGCCCGGCGCCTCGTGGAGGCGGTTCCGCGACTCGACGGCTGATCGTCAGCTCGCGAGCTCCTCCTGCGCGGGAGGGGCCTGGGTCTCGAGCGAGATGACGCCGTAGTCCCAGCCGCGTCGGCGGTACACGACGCTCGGGCGATCCGAGCGGGCGTCGACGAAGAGGAAGAAGTCGTGGCCCACGAGCTCCATGCGGTCGACGGCCTCCTCGACCGTCATCCACTCGGGGTCGAAGGTCTTGGTGCGGATGACGACCGGCGTGTAGTCGTCCTCCTGCTCCTCCTGCACCGGGACCGCGCCCGTCGCGACGGCCTCGAGCGTCGCGGCGTCCACGGGCGTGATGTCGATGCCGGCGAGACCCGCACCCTTCTCGTGGTGCGCGGCGCGCGGACGCTGGCGGTCGGTGACGCGGCGGTCCTTCGCACGGCGCAGCTGCTCCGTGAGCTTGTCCAGCGCGGTCTCGAGCGCCTGGAACTTGTCCTCCGCGCGCGCCTCTGCCCTGGCGACCCTGCCGCGGCCCCTGACGGTCAGCTCGACCTTGGTCTCCTCCACGCGACCTCGATGATGCGCCGACTGCGTGACCTTGACGTCGAACTCGTCCGCCCGCGGGGCGAGCGTCTCCACACGGGCGATCTTGTCCTCGACAACGGTTCGGAAGCGGTCGGTGATGCTCACGCCTACGCCGACGATGCTGATTTCCATCTCTGCCTCCCATTCCGGTCCGCCCGGAGTGAGCGAACCCTCGGTCGCTGTGTGATCCCCCACCGTATTGGTTCCCACCGACGGTGTCACGGATTTTCGGAGGCGAGTTCTCCGGGAGTGTCGCCGGCCGACGGGTCGGCGCGATCCTCCCGGCGCGGCGTGGCGGCGACCGCCGCGGCGCCGACCACCACGGCGCCCGCCGCGAGGAGCGCCCGCCGTGCCTCCTGCAGGGTCGCGCCCGTCGTGACCACGTCGTCGACGAGGACCACCCGGGCGCCGCGCGCCGCGGGATCCGCGACGAGCGAGCCGCGCACGTTGCGCCTCCTCTCCTCCCTGCCGAGCGCGCGCTGGTCCTCCGGCTGCCGCGCGTGCCGCAGGAGGCGCGCGGGGCGCACGCCCGCGCGACGTGCGAGCAGGTCGACGACGCGCAGCCCCCTGCGCCTCACGGAGGCGGCGCGGGCGGGCACGGGGACCGCGATGAGGCCCCGCTCCGCTCCCGCGGCCTCGGCCAGCGCGGCGCGGAGCAGCGCGGCGAGCGGCCGGGCGGCGTCCGTGCGGCCGCGTCTCTTCAGCGCCCGGATCGCGCGCGCCGTCTCGCCCGCGTAGGCCGCGCCGGCGACGACCTCGAGCGGGGGATGCGCGTCGACGACCCGCACGCGCCGCACGGCCGGGCGGATCCGCGCGGCGCATCGCGGGCACAGCGCGATGCCGGGAGCGTTGCACCCCGCGCACGCGACCGGCGCGAGAAGCGCGAGCGCGCGGGACACCGGCTCGCGGAGCGCGGGGAGGATCCTCATCCGGCCAGCCTGCCCGGCGCGCTCGAGCGCCCGATCGCGCCGCCCCTTCGCACGGGGACGAACCCGCGCGATCGCCTCGCGGGGAGACGGAGTGCCGTCAGCCCCCCGCGGGCGGAGCGCCCAGCTGGGTGGCGAGCAGCACGACGCCGTCACCCGCCTTCTGCCAGGACGCGGTCGTGCTGCGCCGCACGTAGAGCTCGCCGTCCGAGGTGAGCAGGCGCTCCGCGGAGCTGGGGTTGCCGTAGGTCACGGTGTCGACGTCGAGCGACACGGTGATGCGCTCGGACAGGCCGCCGATCGTCTGCTCGATGATCGAGGTGCTGCCGTCGGTGACGACCGCCGCGGCGACCGAGGTGTCCGACACCCAGGCGATCGAGCGCGCCGCACCGTCGAGCTGCGCGACGGGCTGCAGCGGACCGAGGCCGAGCGGGATGCCCTCCTCGTCGCGGGGGATGGACGCGACGAACAGGACGTCGCGCGATCCCGTGCGCCCGGCCACCGCGAGCCGCGCGCCGTCCCGCGAGACCGCGATGTCCGTCACCGACCGCAGCCGGGCGAGCCCGTCGATCGGCAGGGACGACCCGTCTGGCGCCCAGGCCCGCAGCGTGCCCGGGTCGGTCCCGTCCGCGGTCCACACGCATCCGAACGGGTCGAGGGCGGGCGCGATCGTGTCCCCCTCGTAGGTGATGGGATCGAACGTCGCGTCGTCGCGCACGCGCCACACCGTGCCGTCCTCGGTCTGCACCACGGCCTCGCCGCCGTCGCCCGCGATCTCGATCGACGTCGCCGGGTCGTCCGCATCCGCCGCGGGCGCGAACCGCTCGGCGAAGACCTCGCTGATGCCCGCGATGGGCTCCACGGCGCCGGCGGCGAAGAAGCCGAACTCCTCCTCCGTCATGACGACGGCGCGCGCGTCGGGCAGGGTGGGCGATGCCTGCGCGTCGGCCGCGCCGAGGGCGGTGCCGCCCGCCTCGAGACGCAGCTCGTCGGCGGCGTCCGACGCCTGCAGAGACGCCCACAGCTGGGTGCGCATGCGCTCCTGCTGCTCGTCCGGGGCGTCGCGCGCGTTCTCGGTGAGGTCGACGCGGGCCACCCGGTCGTCGAGCGTCTCGACCGCGCGCAGGCGCACGTCCTCGTCGAACGCCGAGACGGCTGCCCCCTCCAGCCAGGAGGAGGGCGAGCCGCCGATGAGCCCGCGCACGATCGTCTCGATCGGCTGCGACGTGCTCGGGAACCAGCGCACCTCCGGCACGAGGAAGCGCCACGTCGGGTCGAAGAACATCAGGGTGCGCGCCTCGTAGATGAGCGGGAAGTTCCCGCTGTGCACCACCACCCCGGGAGGGGCCTCCGTGATGCGCCACTGCCCGTCGTCGTCGCGCGCGAGCTCGAACGAGAGCACGACGGAGCCGCTCGGCGCGGTGCGGTACTCCCCCGTGTCGGACACCGTGCTCGTCGGCGCGATCGTCACGTCGACCGCGCCGGATCCCTCATCCTCCCCGAACGAGGTGAAGTCGCCGACGGCCCGGTCGTTGATGCTGTCGACCGTGACGCCCGCCTCGGGATCCCACCTCTCGGCGAAGTCGTCGCTGAGGAACTCCCGCGCGATCGCCCAGTTGTCGGCGGGGCTTTCGACCGCATCGAGGAAGCCCAGGACGATGTCCTCCGCCCGCGCGTCGTCGGCCGGCCCGTCTGGCGAGAACTGCCAGCGCGGCGCCGCCTCGGCCTCGCCGACCGGGCTGCCCTGCTGCGGGTAGCCGTCGACGGGGAGGCCGGCGCAGGCCGCGAGCGCCGTCGCGGCGGCGACGAATGCGGCGAGCGCGGCGGCGAGCCGGCGGATCGGACGGATCATGGGCGCTCCCCCTTCCGCTCGTGCGCGACGACGAGCGTCTCCGTGTCTGAGGGGTTCCCCGCCAGCTGTTCGCTCGCCGGCAGCTCGCCCGGCGGCACGACGGGGATGGGGGACGTCGACGCCTCGACGTCCGCCTCGCGCGGCAGCGTCAGCACGAAGTGCGTGCCCACCCCGAGATGCGACCACACCTCGAGGCGCCCGCCGTGCAGCGTCGCGTCGCCGAGGGCGATCGACAGGCCCAGGCCGGTGCCGCCCAGGGTGCGCTGCCGCGACGGGTCGCCCCTCCAGAAGCGGTCGAACACGCGCTCGGCGTCCTCCGGCCGCATGCCGAGGCCGTAGTCGCGCACGCCGACGGCGACGGCGCGCCCGTCGCTCGCGACCGTGACGTCGATCGGCTGCCCCTCGCCGTGCTCGATCGCGTTGCCCACGAGATTGCGCAGCACGCGGCGCACCCGACGCGGATCGACGTCGGCGACCACGTCGTCGGAGGCGGTCACGAAGCGCAGCTCCGTGCCGTTCTGCTCCGCCACCTGCGTCATGCTCGACACGACGTCGCCGACGATGTCGGCGACGCTCACGGACTCCCGCTCGAGCTGCACGGATCCGGCGTCGTACCGGCTGATCTCGAGGAGGTCGGCGAGCAGCTCCTCGAACCGCGCCACCTGGTCGTGCAGCAGCTCGGCGGAGCGGGCGGACACCGGGTCGAACGACGCGCGCTCGCTGAACAGCACGCCGGCGGCGAGCCGGATCGTCGTGAGCGGGGTGCGCAGCTCGTGGGAGACGTCGGAGACGAATCGCTGCTGCACGAGGGACAGCTCGGCGAGCTCGCGGATCTGGGACTCGATGCTGTCCGCCATCTGGTTGAACGAGCGGGCCAGCGTCGCGAGCTCGTCCTCTCCGGCGACGTCGAGCCGCGCGGACAGGTCGCCGGCGGCGAGCGTCGCGCTCGTGCGCGCCACGTCGATGATCGGGCCGGCCACGGCCCGCATGACGAGCCACAGCACGCCCGCGATGATGACGACGAGGGCGATGCCCGTGATCCACAGCGTGAGCTGGACGTAGGCGAGGGTCCGCGCGACGTCGTCGAGCGGATAGGCGAAGTAGATCTCGAAGAGACCGACGTTGGGCACCTGCAGCTGCTGGCCGATGACGATACCCGGCACGTCGTAGCCGCGCTCCGCGGGCAGGCTGATCGACTGCCACCACTGCGTCTCGGGGATGTCGCGGACGCGCTCGCGCAGGCCGGGCGAGACGTCGCTCTGCCCGAAGGCGTCGGTGAGGGTCGAGAAGGCGGGGGGCGCGTCGGGGGTCGTGCGCCCCTCGATGGGCGCGCCGGCGATGTAGGCGGTCGAGGCCTGCGTCTGCAGCACGTCGAGGAGCTCGCGCTGCAGCGCCCACACCGCGGCGCGATCGGTGGGTGCCGGGGCCTGGTCGACGCTGTCCTGCGCCGTCGCGATCGCCCGGTTCGCCTCGGCGAGGAGCTGGTCGCGGCGCCCGTCGAACAGGTCGGCCTGGATCGCGAGCGCGGCCCAGACGATCGCGACGATGATGGCGACGGTCGCGGACGCCGTCGTGATGAGGATGGTGCGGAAGCGCAGCGAACGGCGCCACAGCCGCGCGGCGTAGCGCCAGAGCAGGTGGGGTCGCCTCAGGACGGTGTGCAGACGCATCCGCTCCCCGTTCATGCGCTGCGTCAGGACGTCGCGCCCGCGCGGTAGCCCACGCCGCGCACCGTCATCACGATGCGCGGGTTGTCGGGGTCGAGCTCGATCTTGGAGCGCAGGCGCTGCACGTGCACGTTCACGAGCCGGGTGTCGGCCTTGTAGTGATAGCCCCAGACCTGCTCGAGGAGCTGCTCGCGGGTGAAGACCTGCTGCGGCTTCGAGGCGAGCGCCACCAGCAGCTCGAACTCGAGCGGCGTCAGCGCGATGAGATCGCCGCCGCGGCGCACCTCGTGCGCCTCGACGTCGATCGCGAGGTCGCCGACCCGCAGGGTCTGCGACGCGTCGAGCTGGGCGGGACGCAGGCGCGTGCGGATGCGCGCGACGAGCTCCTTCGGGTTGAAGGGCTTGACGATGTAGTCGTCGGCGCCGGCCTCGAGCCCCGCGACGACGTCGGTCGTGTCGCCCCTGGCCGTGAGCATGATCACCGGGACGCCCGACTCCTGCCGGATCTCCGAGCAGATCTCGATGCCGTCCTTGCCGGGCAGCATGAGGTCGAGCAGCACGAGGTCGGGCGCCTCCGCGCGCCACATGTCGACGGCGCTCGCCCCGTCCGAGCAGAACGAGATGTCGAACCCCTCCGTGCGCAGCACGATGCCGATCATCTCCGCCAGAGCGGTGTCGTCGTCGACGACGAGGATCCGACCAGTCATTGCGTTCCGTCTCTCCGTGCTCGCAGATCTCCACCGGGCGCGCGGGAAAGCGCGCGCGATCCAGCCTAGCGGGGCGGAGCGCGCGGGCGAGCGCGACACTCGCCTCCCCGACCGGAGCGAGGGACGCGAGGGGTGTGGAACGATGGGGGCGGGAGGACACGACGTGACGACTTCGACGACACCCGGGTGGGCGCCTGCGCCCCGACAGGGTCTGATTCCGCTCCACCCGCTGGGGTTCGGCACCATCTTCGGCAAGGCCTTCTCGGTCCTCCGCGGCAATCCCAAGCCGCTGCTGCTGTTCGCGGTGGGCGCGCAGTTCCTCGCGTCCGCCCTGCTGCTCGCCCTCACGGGCGCCGTGGCGTTCTGGTCGTTCTCGCGCCTCGACACGATCCCGGAGAGCTCGCCCGACTTCGACACGATCCTCATCGGATCCGTCTTCCTCACGACCGGCACGGCCCTTCTGCTCGGCCTGCTCATGACGGCGGTCACGATCCTCGCGCAGGCCGTCGCGGTCGCCGAGGTCGCCCACGCCTCGCTCGGCGAGAAGGCTCCCCTGGCGACGCTGTGGCGCCGGGTGCGCCCCGCGTTCTGGCCCCTCGTCGGGTACGCGCTGCTGATCGGCGTCGGGATGACGGTCGTCGCCGTCGCCCTCTTCGTGCCGACGGTGCTGCTCGCCTTCGTCGACCCGACGGGGCTCTCGGTCGTGGCGGTCGGCCTCCTCTCGCTCCTCGGATTCCTCGTGCTCAGCGCCTGGATCAGCACGAAGCTGTTCCTCGCGACCTCCGTCATGGTGCTGGAGGGAGGCGGCCCGATCCGCGCGATCCGGCGCTCGTGGCGGCTCACGCGCGGGCGCTTCTGGTCGACGTTCGGCGTCTGGGTCCTGCTCAACCTCTGCGCGACGGTCGCCGCGTCGATCGTCAGCATGCCCCTCCAATTCCTCGCGCCGCTGCTCGGCACGGTGCTCGCCCCCTTCGGCTCGTCGCCCGACGACGCCATCGGGATGCTCGTCGGCTTCGGCATCGGGGTGCTGGCGATGTACGCGCTCACCTTCCTCGTGCAGGCGGTGTTCGTCGTCGTGGTGGCCGCGGGCGGAGCGCTCGCCTGCATCGACGCCCGGATGCGCGAGGAGGGCATCGACCTGCGCATGCAGCGGTGGGTCGAGGCCCGCGCGACGGGTCGTGAGCCCGCGGAGGATCCGTACTCCTACGCCGAGGACGCCGCGCCCTCGCCGTACGTGCCGGCGCCGATCGGCGGCGGCCCGCAGCCCTACCCGGGCTACCCGCCGCACCCCGGATACGCGCCCGCACCCGGCTACGGCCAGCCGCCGGCGTCCCCCGGATACGGCCAGCCGCCCGCCGCACCCGGTTACGGCCAGCCGCCCGCGCAGCCTGGATACGCCGCTCCGCCGCCCGCCGCTCCGGGATATGCTCAGCCGCCGGCCGCACCCGGGTACGGCCAGCCGCCCGCGCCGCAGGCGCCCTCCGGTCCGCCGGCGCCGCCCGTATGATCCCCGCCGTTCCTCCGCCCGATCCCGACGAGGCGCGGGAGTGGCTCGAGAGAGAGCTCTCCGATCCGGTCTATCGCGAGGCCGAGGCCACGGTCTTCGACCGCGTCGCCCGCGCGATCGCCGAGTTCTTCGAGGCCATCTTCAACCCCCGCGTCGACGGCGCGGCCTGGAGCGGCGTCTGGACCGTGATCCTCGTCCTCCTCGCGGCGGCTCTCATCGTGACCGCATTCGTCATCTGGGGGCGTCCGCGCCTCGAGCATCGGCGCGCGGGCGCGTCGAGCGAGATCTTCGATGACGACGCGAGGTCGGCGGACGAGCTGCGGGCGGATGCCGAGCGGGCCGCGGGAGAGGCCGACTGGGACGCCGCGGTGGTCCTCCGCTTCCGCGCGCTGGCCCGCGGCCTCGACGAGCGCGGCGTCCTGCGCGCGCCGCCAGGCACCACGGCGCGCGCCCTCGCGCGGGCCGCCGCGCCGTTCTTCCCCGACTCCGCGCCTGGCCTGAACGCCGGCAGCTCCGCGTTCGACGACGTCCGGTACCTCCGGCGCGCCGCGACCGCCGACGTCTACGCCGAGGTCGCCGCCGTCGACGACGCCGTGCGCTCCGCCCGCCCCGCTCTCGCCCCCGAGGCGGCGTTCGCATGAGCCTCCTCGCGACGACGGCGCCGCCCGATGAGGCGCCCGCGCCCTCCCGCTCGCGGACCCGCCGCGCCCTGCCGTGGATCGGGCTGGCCCTCGCGCTCGTCCTCGGAGGCGGCGTGCTGTCGCTCGTCGCCTGGGAGTGGAGCCAGCCCGACCCCCTCGGAGCCGAGAGCCCGCGCTACGACGGCGCGCGCGCCGTCGTCCACGTGCTCCGCGAGCAGGGGGTCGAGGTCGTCGAGGCCCACGATATCGACGCGGCGCGCGAGGAGCTCTCGGGCGGCGGGACGCTCGTCGTCACCGACCCGTGGCTCCTCTCGGGAGATCCCCTGGACGAGCTCGTCCAGGCGTCCGATCAGACCGTGCTGCTGACGGCCGACCTGGTCATCGCCGAGCAGCTCGTGCCCGGCATCGAGAACGGCGGGTACGCCACCGAGCCGGTCGCCCCTGGCTGCGACCTCCCCGCCGCGGAGAACGCCCCCTCCGTGCGCCCCGGCCGCGGGTGGGCGCTGCCCGACGGGTCCGACGCGATCGGCTGCTACCCCGTCGGCGACGGCTTCGGCCTCGTGTCGGCCCCCGCGACTGGAGGAGGATCCGTCATCCTCCTCGACGGACGCGAGGTCCTCGCGAACGACGTGATCGCCGAGGACGACAACGCGGCGCTCGCGCTGGGCCTGCTCGGGGCGGCGGACCGCGTCGTCTGGTACACGCCGTCTGCAGGGGACGCCACGTCAGACACCGTGCCGCCGACCCTCGCCGACCTGGTGCCCGGATGGGTGACGCCGGCCATCGTGCTCCTGCTCTCGGCGGGGATCGCGGCGATCGTCTGGCGCGGACGCCGCTTCGGGCCGCTCGTCGCCGAGACGCTCCCGGTCACGGTCCGCGCGAGCGAGACCCTCGAGGGGCGCGCCCGGCTGTACCGCGAGGCCGGCGATCCCGCGCACGCCGCGGACGCGCTCCGGCGCGGCGCCCTGCGCCGCATCGCCGTCCGGCTGGGGCTTCCCGCACGGGCCGGCGCCGCGGAGGTCGCCTCCGCCGCGGCCGCCGCCACGGGCCGGGATCCGCGCGCCCTCCACGACCTGTTCTCCGAGGTCCCCCCGTCCGACGCCGACCTCGCGCGGATCGGCGACGACCTCCGCGCCCTCGAAGACGCCATCGACGACGTCCGCCACCGGAAGGATCCGCAGCGATGACCGACCACCTGCCTCCCACCCCTCCCCGTCCTCCCCTGCCCTGGCAGCAGGGAGACGCGCCTGCGGCGGCCTCCTCCCCGGCCGCGCCGCAGCCGCCGGCCGCGCAGCCCGATCCCGCCCCGCAGCAGGAGGTCCCGCAGCAGGGGGCTCCGCAGCCCGGCCCCGCCGCCGCGCCCCGGCAGGCGGGCCTCGACCCCGAGGCCGAGCGCCTCCGCCAGGCGGTGGGCCGGGTGCGGACCGAGGTCGGCAAAGCCGTCGTCGGGCAGGACGGCGCCGTCAGCGGGCTGCTGATCGCGCTCCTCGCCCGCGGCCACGTGCTGATCGAGGGCGTCCCCGGCGTCGCCAAGACCCTCATGGTGCGCGCGTTCAGCCGCGCCCTCGGCCTCGACACGAAGCGCGTGCAGTTCACCCCCGACCTCATGCCGGGCGACGTGTCGGGGTCGCTCGTGTACGACGCCCGGTCCGGGGAGTTCGAGTTCCGAGAGGGCCCCGTCTTCACGCACGTCCTCCTCGCGGACGAGATCAACCGCACGCCGCCCAAGACGCAGTCGGCCCTGCTCGAGGCCATGGAGGAGCGGCAGGTCTCCGCCGACGGCGTCTCGCGCGCGCTGCCCGAGCCCTTCCTCGTCGCCGCGACGCAGAACCCGATCGAGCAGGAGGGCACGTACACGCTCCCCGAGGCCCAGCTCGACCGCTTCCTCCTCAAGCTGCGCGTCGACGTCCCCGGCCGCGACGCGGAGGTCGACGTGCTGCGCCGCCACGCCGCGGGCTTCTCGCCGCGGGAGCTCTCGGAGGTGGCGGCCGCCGTGACTCCCGACGAGATCCTCGAGGCGCAGCGATCCGTGGACGGGGTCGACGCGACCGACGACGTGCTCGCCTACATCGTCGACCTGGCGCGCGCGACGCGTCAGGCCGCCTCCGTGCAGGTGGGGGCGAGCCCGCGCGCCGCGACCGCGCTGCTCGCCGCGGCGAAGGCCTGGGCCTGGCTGAGCGGGTACCCCGCCGTCACCCCCGACCACGTGCAGGCGATGCTGACGCCCGTCTGGCGCCACCGCATCCAGCTGCGCCCGGACGCCGAGATCGAGGGCGTGTCGGTCGACTCCGTGCTCACCTCGGTCGTGCGGCAGACCGCCGTCCCGCGCTGACGGACGCCGATGTTCCTCTCGGGTCGGGTCCCCCTGCTCCTCGCGATCGGCGTCGTGCCCGTCGTGCTGCTCGACACGGCGGGGATCAGCGCGTGGGCGGCCGCCGGGGGCTGGCTGCTCCTCGTGGCCGTCCTCGTCGCCGTCGACGTCGTCTCCGCCCCTCGGCCGGACGCGCTGCGGATCGCGCGGGACGCGCCCGACCGGGTGAAGCTCGGCGATCGCGCCGTCGCGCGGACCCGCATCGTCAACCCGACCGATCGCACCGTTCGCCTCCGCGTGCGCGACGGGTGGCAGCCCACGGCGGGCGCGCCCGGCGAGCGCGTCCGGCTGACGATCCCGGCCCGCGAATCCCGGCTCGTCGAGACGCCCCTCTCCCCCCGCCGGAGGGGCGAGCTGCGCAGCGGGTTCATCGCGATCCGCGCGCTGGGCCCCCTCGGGTTCGCCGGACGGCAGGCGAGCATCGAGGCGCCCGAGCGGATCCGGGTGCTGCCGCCGTTCCGCGCGCGGCGTCATCTCGCGAGCCGCGTGCAGCGCCTCCGCGAGCTCGACGGGGCGACGAGCCTCCAGGTGCGCGGCCAGGGCACCGAGTTCGACTCGCTGCGGGAGTACGTGCGCGGCGACGACGTGCGCTCGATCGACTGGCGCGCGACGGCGCGCGCGGGGACGACGATGCTGCGCACCTGGCGTCCCGAGCGCGACAGGCACGTCACGATCATCCTCGACACGGGGCGCACCTCCGCCGCGCGGGTGGGCGACGAGACCCGCCTCGACGCGACCTTCGAGGCGGCCCTCCTGCTCGCGGCTCTCGCGACCCGGGCGGGCGACCACGTGCACCTGCTGGGATTCGACCGGATCGTGCGGGCGCGCGTGACCGGCGTCGACGGCCCTGCCCTGCTGCCGGCGCTCGTCGACGCCCTCGCCCCCGTGGAGCCGCAGCTCATCGACACCGACTGGGACGCCGCCTTCGCCCAGGCCCGGAGGCTCGCGCGGAGGCCGAGCCTCGTCGTCGTCCTGACGGCGCAGGAGTCCCTCGCCTCCTCCCGGGGGTTCCTGTCGTCGCTCCAGGCCCTGCCCGACGCCGGCACGACCGTGCTCGTCGGCACCGTGAGCGACGCCGGCCTGTCCGAGGCTGCTCGCGCCGGCGGATCCGTGTCCGAGCTGTATCGCGCCGCGGCGGCCGAGACGACGCTCCGCGAGGCCGACGAGGTCGCCCGCGCGATGACGAGGACCGGGGCCGAGGCCCTCTCCGACACCCCGGAGGGCCTCCCGCCGCGCATCGCCGACCGCTATCTGGCGCTGAAGAAGGCCGGCCGCCTCTGACGACGCGCCGACCGTGCCGCCGCTTTTCGCGAATCATTCAGAACAAGCTACGCTGGTGGCGATGACCACGCTCACCTCCGACGACGACATCGCCTCCGTCCTGCGCGGAGCCGGGCTGCGCGTCACCGCGCAGCGCATCGCCGTGCTGCAGGCGCTGGCGGCGCGTCCGCACGCCGCCGTCGACGAGCTGCACCGCATGGTCATCGAGCGCATCCCCGGCATCGCCCTGCAGACCGTGCACGGCGTCGTCGGAGACCTCACGGAGGCCGGCATCGCGCAGCGCGTGAGCCTGCCCGGCGCTCCGAGCGCGCTCTACGAGATGCGGCGCGACGACAACCACCACCACGTGCAGTGCATCGTCTGCGGACGGGTGGAGGACGTCGAGTGCGTCATCGGCGAGGCCCCCTGCCTCGAGCCCTCTCATACCCACGGCATGCGCGTCATCGCGGCGAGCGTGACCTTCCGAGCCATCTGCTCCCGTTGCGAAAGGACAGACATTGTCTGACACCCCGATCCTCACGACCCAGACGGGCACCCCCGTCGCGAGCAACGAGCACTCGCTCACGACCGGCCCCGACGGCGTGACCGCTCTGCACGACCGCTACCTCGTCGAGAAGCTCGCCTCGTTCAACCGCGAGCGCGTGCCGGAGCGCAACCCGCACGCCAAGGGCGGCGGCGCGTTCGGCACCTTCCGCGCGACGGAGGACGTCTCGGCCTACACCCGCGCGAAGGTGTTCCAGCCGGGCGCCGAGGCCGAGGTCCTGCTGCGCTTCTCGTCGGTCGCCGGCGAGCAGGGATCGCCCGACACGTGGCGCGACGTGCGCGGCTTCTCGCTGCGCTTCTACACGGAGGAGGGCAACCTCGACGTCGTCGGCAACAACACCCCGGTGTTCTTCCTGCGCGACGCGATGAAGTTCCCCGACTTCATCCACTCGCAGAAGCGCCTCGGCGCCTCCGGCCTGCGCAACGGCGACATGCAGTGGGACTTCTGGACCCTGTCGCCCGAGAGCGCGCACCAGGTCACCTACCTCATGGGCGACCGCGGCCTGTCGAAGTCCTGGCGCCACCTCAACGGCTACGGCTCGCACACCTACCAGTGGATCAACGAGGCGGGCGAGCGGTTCTGGATCCAGTACCACTTCGTCTCGAAGCAGGGCGTCGAGCACATGTCGGCCGCCGACGCCGAGCGCATCGCGGGCGAGGACGCCGACTACTACCGCCGCGACCTGTTCGAGGCCATCCGCGGCGGCGACTTCCCCGGCTGGGACGTCTACGTGCAGGTCATGCCGTACGACGACGCGAAGACGTACCGCTTCAACCCCTTCGACATGACGAAGGTGTGGCCCTTCGAGGACTACCCCCGCATCAAGGTCGGCGAGTTCACGCTGAACCGCAACCCGCAGAACTTCTTCGCGGAGATCGAGCAGGCGGCGTTCTCGCCCGGCAACCAGGTGCCTGGCACCGGCATCTCGCCCGACAAGATGCTCATGGCCCGCGTGTTCGCCTACCCCGACGCGCAGCGCCACCGCGTCGGCGCGAACTACAACCAGCTGCCGGTGAACCAGCCGCACGCGGCGCCGGTGTTCACCCACATGCACGAGGGCCCGATGCAGTACGAGTTCAACCCGGCGGACACCCCCGTGTACTCGCCGAACTCGTTCGGCACCCCGGTCGGCGACCCCGAGCGCGGCGTCGAGGCGACCTGGGAGTCGGACGGCGAGCTCGTGCGCAGCGCCTACACGCTGCACAGCGAGGACGACGACTTCGGCCAGGCGCGCACCCTGTACAACGACGTGTTCGACGACGCGGCTCGCGACCGGTTCCACGAGACCCTCGCCGGCCAGTACCGGGGGCTCACGATCGACGTGATCCAGGAGCGCTTCTTCTGGTACTGGGGCCAGGTCGACGAGAAGATCGTCGCGGGCGTCCGGGCGAAGCTCGGCGCGTGACCCCGCGCTGACACCCGCGAAAGGGGGGGGGGGGGGGGGGGGGGGCCCCCCCCCCCCCCCCCCCCCCCCGCGTCGGCCGTCGGAAGGGCGGAGACGGTCATCCGCTCAGCCCTCCAGCA